>KE354010.1 GCA_000415505.1 Streptomyces afghaniensis 772 | reverse complement strand
ACCCCCCATGCCGTCGGGCACACCGCCGGGAACTGCTCGCCGCCCTGGACCGGCAGGCCCCGCAGGCGCCTGCGAAGACGACCTCACCGACGCCCTGCGCACTGCCCTGGCCGACCGCCGGGCCCTGCTCCTGCTGGACGACGCGGCCGACGCCGAGCAGGTCGACGCCCTGCTGCCCGACACCCCGGACTGCCTGGTCGTCGCGGTCTCCAGGGGCCGCTGACCGGCATCTCGGACGTCCGCCCGTGCACCCTCGGCGGCCTGGACGCCAAGTCCGGGGTGGAGCTGCTGTCCCGGCACACCGGCTCGGTCCGCATCACCGTCGACCCCCGGGCCGCCGAGGGCCTCGCCGAGGAGTGCCAGGGGCAGCCGGCCGCGCTGATGCTGGCGGGCGGCTGGCTCGCCGCCCGTCCCAAGGCGGCCGTCTCCGACCTCGCCAAACAACTGCGTGCCGAAGACGGCGAAGGCACCGCGCTGAGCCGGGTCTTCCGCCTCGCCTACGCGGCCCTGCCCGCCACCGCCGCCCGGATGCTGCGCCTGCTCGCCCTCGCTCCGGCCGGACTGGTCGACCCGCAGACCGCCTCCGCGCTCGTCGGCTGCTCCGTCGACAGCGCCCGCACCACCCTCGACGGCTTCGTCGCCCTCGGCTTCCTGCACGCGGTGGACTCGCCGCTGCCGCAGTACGAGGTGCCGGGCTGTCTGCACGACCGGCTCCGCGTCCTCGGCCGAGCGCCATGAGCGCCCGGCCGAGCTCCAGCTGGCCCGCGCCCGCATGCTGGAGCGGACGGTGCGACTGCTCCAGGCCTGCCGGGCGATCACCGAGACCGACAGCCCCCAGGCGCGCCAGAAGCTCCTCGACCTGCCTCGCGCCCTGCGCTTCCCCACGCCCCGGGCGGCCGCCGAGTGGCTGCGCGTGACCCGGCCCGCCCTGCTGGCCTCGGCCCGGCTCGCGGTCGCCGACGGGCAGCTGGACACCCTGGCCCGGCGGCTGATGTCCCAGCTGGTGCGGGCCATGGTGGCGCATGTCGGCACCCAGGCGGCGGCGCCCGACCTCTACGACATCCACAGCCTGGTCCTCGACGTGGCCGAGCGCCGGAACCTGCCCCGCGAGCGGGCCGCCGCCCTGCTCAACCTCGGCGACCTCGACGCCCGGACCGGCCGCACGGCCGACGCCCTGGCCCGGTACCGGGCCGCGCTGGACGCCGGACGCGAGGTGAACGATCCGTATGCGACCGGCCGCGCGATGGAATCCGTAGGCGGTGCGCATCTGGAGCTCGGCGACTTCGACCGGGCCGCCGACTGGTTCGGCCGGGCCCTCGTCGAGCGGCTCGCCCGGGACGAGCGCGCCGAGGCCGCCCGGCTGTACGGGCGGATCGCCGCCGCGCACACCTATGCGGGCCGCTACGGCGAGGCCGTGCGGAACTGGCGCGCGGCGATCGCGGGGCACCGCAAGAACGGTGACGTGGCCGCCCAGGCCCGGGCGCTGAGCGAGTTGGCGCGGGTCCAGGAGTACGCGGGCCGGCCCGAGGAGTCGCTGCGCACCTGCCGGGAGGCCGTGGAATGGGCGCGGCGGGCCGAGGACACGCGGTTGCAGGCCGCGCTGCATCTGCGGGTCGCCGACACCCTCGAGCACCTCGGCGACCCCGCGTCGGCCCAGCTGCACCGGGGGGCCGCCGAGCGGATCCTCGGCGAGTACGAGGAGGACCAGGAGGGGCCCGTGGCGGCCTCCGACGGCGACTCACACCGGAAACCGGAGCCTGACACCTGCGAAATCCGTGGCGCATCCGCTGAAGATTGATGCAATGAAAGGCTAGACAGCGGGAACACCTTCATTAGACTGGCCATGCCGCACGTTCTCCTGCGGTCTCTCCCGGTGTGCCCGTGCGTGCCCGGGTATGCCTAGTAATACGCCCATACCCTCTGAGCCAAGGACCGTGATCGACGTGAAGGTCGGCATCCCCCGCGAGGTCAAGAACAACGAGTTCCGGGTGGCCATCACCCCCGCCGGCGTGCACGAGCTGGTGCGTCATGGCCACCAGGTCGTCATCGAGCGCGGCGCCGGCGTCGGCTCCTCGATCGTGGACGAGGAGTACGTGGCCGCCGGTGCGCAGATCCTGGAGACCGCCGACGAGGTGTGGGCCGCCGCCGACCTGCTGCTGAAGGTCAAGGAGCCCATCGCCGAGGAGTACCACCGCCTCCGCAAGGACCAGACGCTCTTCACCTACCTGCACCTGGCCGCCTCCAAGGAGTGCACGGACGCCCTGCTGGAGTCCGGCACCACGGCGATCGCCTACGAGACGGTCGAGCTGCCCGGCCGCGCGCTGCCGCTGCTCGCCCCGATGTCCGAGGTCGCGGGCCGGCTGGCCCCGCAGGTCGGCGCCTACCACCTGATGCGCGCCAACGGCGGCCGCGGCGTGCTGCCCGGCGGCGTCCCCGGCGTGCCGGCCGGCCGGGCCGTCGTCATCGGCGGCGGCGTCTCCGGCTGGCAGGCGGCGCAGATCGCCATCGGCCTGGGCTTCCACGTGACCCTGCTCGACAAGGACGTCAACAAGCTCCGCGAGGCGGACAAGATCTTCGGCACGAAGATCCAGACCGTCGTCTCCAACGCCCTGGAGCTGGAGAAGGCCTGCCTGGAGGCCGACCTCGTCATCGGCGCGGTGCTGGTCCCCGGCGCCAAGGCCCCGAAGCTGGTCACCAACGAGCTCGTCTCGCGGATGAAGCCCGGAAGTGTCCTTGTCGACATCGCGATCGACCAGGGCGGCTGCTTCGAGGACTCCCGTCCCACCACCCACGCCGAGCCGACCTTCCAGGTCCACAACTCGGTCTTCTACTGCGTCGCCAACATGCCCGGCGCGGTGCCGAACACCTCCACCTACGCGCTGACCAACGCCACGCTGCCCTACATCGTGGAACTCGCCGACCACGGCTGGGCGGACGCGCTGCGCCGCGACCCGGCGCTGGCCAAGGGTCTCAACACCCATGACGGCAAGGTCGTTTACAAGGAGGTCGCCGAGGCGCACGACGTGGAGCACGTCGAGCTGTCCTCGCTGCTCGGCTGAGTCCGTCGGCCGGTAAGTCGGCTAAGTCACCAACAGGCAAAGGCGATACGTCAACACAGGTCGTCAACGCCGCGCACCCGGCCGGACCTTGCCCGACAAGGTCCGGCCGGATGTGTGTATGGTCACTTCGCGATTCTCGGGCAACTCGCCTCGAACGTAACCCTTCAACCGATTCGCACACCGGTGAAACCTGCCGTGCGACGGCCGTACGCCCTTGACAGCGGGATGTTTCATTGCCGACACATCGGGCCGGGTCCGGCGGATTGTGTTGCTGCGGACGCCCGACACGCCATAGAGTCGCCAACCGTCGGCATGGTGCCACGCTGACCTGTCTAGAAGTTTCCTGGTCACCAAGGAGGTAAGACGACTTGTGAATGAGTCGACATTTACTCCCGGGGGTGGTCAACCAGGAATGCCTGCACGGGGCCAGGGTCCCGCGGGGTTCGCTGCTGTCGGCTCCGTCGCTGTGCGCACCTTCGCAGCCCACCAGAGTCAGCAGGCGACTCACACTGCACACCAGAAGATGGATGGCCATCACGTGAACGCCATGGCCGGCGACGGAAGTGGCGCGCCCCACAACCACTTCGCCGACTACGACGAACTGCCCGAGGGGCACTTCTACGACCCCGACGCGGAGTACGAGCCCGATCCCGAGTACGCGGCCACTCTCGCGCCCGACGCGGCCAGACAGCGCCGGGAGCGCATCGGCCCGACCGGGCGCCCGCTGCCGTACTTCCCGATCCCGGGCCCGCTGACCGACCACGGACCCGCGAAGATCATCGCGATGTGCAACCAGAAGGGCGGCGTCGGCAAGACGACGTCGACCATCAACCTGGGTGCCGCGCTCGCGGAGTACGGACGCCGGGTCCTGCTCGTGGACTTCGACCCACAGGGCGCGCTGTCGGTCGGACTCGGCGTCAACCCGATGGAACTCGACCTCACCGTCTACAACCTGCTCATGGAGCGGGGGATGGCGGCCGACGAGGTGCTGCTGAAGACGGCGGTCCCCAACATGGACCTGCTGCCCAGCAACATCGACCTGTCGGCGGCCGAGGTCCAGCTGGTCTCCGAGGTCGCCCGCGAGTCGACCCTGCAGCGCGCCCTGAAGCCGCTGCTGGACGACTACGACTTCATCGTCATCGACTGCCAGCCCTCGCTCGGCCTGCTCACGGTGAACGCCCTGACGGCCGCGCACAAGGTGATCGTGCCGCTGGAGTGCGAGTTCTTCGCCCTCCGTGGTGTGGCCCTGCTGACGGAGACCATCGAGAAGGTCCAGGAGCGGCTCAACCCCGACCTGGAGCTCGACGGGATCCTCGCCACGATGTACGACTCGCGTACGGTGCACAGCCGTGAGGTGCTCGCGCGTGTCGTCGAGGCCTTCGACGATCACGTCTACCACACGGTCATCGGGCGCACGGTCCGCTTCCCGGAGACCACGGTCGCCGGTGAGCCGATCACCACGTACGCCTCCAACTCCGTCGGTGCCGCCGCCTACCGCCAGCTCGCCAGGGAGGTGCTCGCCCGGTGTCACGCCGAGTGAGTCTGCCGGGGGCCGACGAACTCTTCCGTACGACAGGGGGGATGGCGCTTCAGTCGTCCCAGCCCAGGCGCCAGGCCAACGGCGACGCCCGGGTGCCCGCTCCGGCGGGGGAGGGCGACGCGGTGGCGGCGGCGGCCACGGCCGCGGAGGACGTGCCGCAGTCGGTGCCCGCGCAGGGCGGTGACGGCGAGGGCGCGGAGCATGTCGCGTCGGACGCGGAGTCGGCCGAGGCCGGGGAGTCCCGCAGCCGCTCCGGCTCCGCCCGCAGGCAGGCGGCGCAGGAAGGTTCTGCCGCGGGTGCGGCCGGTGCCGCCCCGGCGGCACCACGCAAGCGCGGGCGGGCCGCCGCACGCCGTCCCAGCGGCCGTGAGCGGCACGACGAGAAGATCACGGTGTACGTGTCGGCCGAGGAGCTCATGGACCTGGAGCACGCCCGTCTTGTGCTCCGCGGCGAGCACGGCCTCGCCGTCGACCGCGGCCGTATCGTCCGCGAGGCGGTCGCCGTGGTCCTCGCCGACCTGGAGACCCGCGGGGACGCCAGCATCCTCGTACGACGGCTGCGCGGGCGCTAGCGGTAGCCTGCGGGGGCCATGACCTCGAACGCCTCCCCACCACCCCCCGGCGGCCCGTCCGGGCGCCGGCGTGCGCTGGGGCGTGGGCCGATGGCTCCGCCGGCTGAGCCGGTGAACCCGGTCGAGCCCGGTGAGTTGGCCGGCGGCACCGCCGAGTCGGGCGTGACGTCCGAGGAGACGGAGGCCGCCGGGTCGGGTTTCCGGGCCGTGGAGGCAGCGGCCGGCGCGCAGGCGTTGGTTGCCGAGGAACCGCCCGTCGTCGTGGAGCGGCAGGCCCCTGCCGAGCCCGGGACGACGGCCGGAAGGCCTCCCGGGGAGCGTGCGGCCGGGCCTGCCGACCCTGAAGCGGGCCATGAGGGCGTTTCGTCGGAGCTCGGCCCCGAGGCCCGTCACCCGGTGGCGGGCAGTGAGCTTCCCGCCCCCGGGCCGGTGGCTGAGACCGCTGCCCCGGCTTCCGAAACCGAGGGCGTTCCCGGTGGCGACGACGGGGTCTTCAAGGTCCGGCTCGCGAACTTCGAAGGTCCCTTCGATCTGCTGCTCCAACTGATCTCCCGGCACAAGCTGGACGTCACCGAGGTCGCGCTGTCGAGGGTGACCGACGAGTTCATGGCGTACATCCGGGCGATGGGGCCGGACTGGGATCTGGACGAGACGACCGAGTTCCTCGTCGTCGCGGCCACACTGCTCGATCTGAAGGCGGCACGGCTGCTGCCCGCCGCCGAGGTGGAGGACGAGGCCGACCTCGCGCTGCTCGAAGCCCGGGACCTGCTGTTCGCCCGGCTGCTGCAGTACCGCGCGTACAAGCAGATCGCCGACATCTTCAGCGGGCGGCTCGACGACGAGGCCCGGCGCTATCCGCGCACCGTCGGGCTCGAACCCCACCATGCCGAGCTGCTGCCCGAGGTGGTCATCAGCATCGGCGCGGAAGGGTTCGCCAGGCTCGCCGTGAAGGCGATGCAGCCCAAGCCCAAGCCGCAGGTGTACGTCGACCACATCCACGCCCCGCTGGTCAGCGTGCAGGAGCAGGCGGGGATCGTCGTCGCCCGGCTCAAGGAGCTCGGCGAGGCCCGCTTCCGGGAGCTCGTGGCGGACACCGACGACACACTGACCGTCGTGGCCCGGTTCCTGGCGCTGCTGGAGCTGTACCGCGAGAAGGCCGTCGAACTGGAGCAGGAGACCGCGCTCGGTGAGCTGCTCGTGCGGTGGACCGGCGGGGACGGGGACGAGACACCGACCGTCACCGACGAGTTCGACCGGCCGCCCGAGCCGCCGAAGGAGGAGAAGAAGGCATGAGCCAGGAAGCCACCGAGGTCCCGGCCGGGCTGCGTGCCGTCGCCGGCCTCGATCTCAAGCCCGCTCTGGAGGCCGTCCTCATGGTCGTGGACGAGCCCGCGACCGAGGAGCACCTCGCGAAGATACTGGAGCGGCCCAGGCGCCAGATCGCGGACGCCCTGCGCGAGCTGGCCGACGAGTACACCGTCCAGGGCCGCGGCTTCGAACTGCGGTTTGTGGCGGGCGGCTGGCGGTTCTACACCCGCGCCGAGTACGCCCCGGCCGTCGAGCGTTTCGTGCTGGACGGCCAGCAGGCCCGCCTCACCCAGGCCGCCCTGGAGACCCTGGCCGTCGTCGCCTACCGGCAGCCGGTCAGCCGCAGCCGGGTCTCCGCCGTACGCGGAGTCAACTGCGACGGCGTCATGCGCACCCTCCTCCAGCGCGGTCTGATCGAGGAGGCGGGCACGGAACCCGAAACAGGTGCGATCCTGTACACGACGACGAACTACTTTCTGGAGCGGATGGGCCTGCGCGGTCTGGACGAGCTCCCGGAACTCGCGCCCTTCCTCCCGGAGGCGGAGGCGATCGAGGCCGAGACCCAGGAAGGCGTACCGTCGTTCGACCCGGACGCGCCTGATGACGACGTGCCGGGCCGCCCGGTCACCCCGGGTACCGACGACGAAGACGACCAGACGGAACTTTGATGCGAAGCAGCGGCAGCGGCAAGAGCGGCGGACGCGGTAACCACCGCGGCGCCGGTAACAACAGGGACCAGAAGCAGGGGCAGGGCCGCCCCCGCAAGCCCCGCCCCGAGGAGCGCCGCTACGACGTGGGCCCCGGAGCGACGAAGGAGGGACCCAAGTCCGGGCGCGGCGGTGCCGCGCGCGGCGGCGCCAAGGGCGGGCCCAAGCAGCCCCAGCAGCGCGGGCGTACGGCCCCGGCACGTCCCCGCGAGTACGAGGCGCAGGTCGAGGAGCGCAACCGCGACCGGTACGCCGGGAAGAAGGACGTCAAGCTGCCCAAGACCTTCCCGGGCGCGGAGCAGGAGGGCGAGCGGATCCAGAAGGTCCTCGCCCGCGCGGGCTTCGGTTCCCGGCGCGCCTGCGAGGAGCTGATCGAACAGGCCCGGGTCGAGGTCAACGGCGAGATCGTGCTGGAGCAGGGGCGGCGGGTCGACCCGGAGAAGGACGAGATCAAGGTCGACGGGCTGACCGTCGCCACGCAGGCCTACCAGTTCTTCGCGCTGAACAAGCCCGCCGGGGTCGTCTCCACCATGGAGGACCCGGAGGGCCGGCAGTGCCTCGGTGACTACGTCACCAACCGCGAGACCCGGCTCTTCCACGTCGGCCGGCTCGACACCGAGACCGAGGGTGTCATCCTGCTCACCAACCACGGCGAGCTGGCGCACCGGCTGACCCACCCCAAGTACGGCGTGAAGAAGACCTACCTCGCGCACATCGTGGGCCCGATCCCGCGCGACCTGGGCAAGCAGCTCAAGGACGGCATCCAGCTGGAGGACGGTTACGCGCGTGCGGACCACTTCCGGGTCGTCCAGCAGACCGGCAAGAACTACCTCGTCGAGGTCACCCTCCACGAGGGCCGCAAGCACATCGTGCGCCGGATGCTCGCGGAGGCCGGTTTCCCGGTCGACAAGCTGGTGCGCACCGCCTTCGGCCCGATCACCCTGGGCGACCAGAAGTCCGGCTGGCTGCGGCGGCTGTCCAACACGGAGGTCGGCATGCTGATGCAGGAAGTCGATCTCTAGGCTGACGCAGACACCCCTGGGCGCCGCGAGTTCCCCGTGCCCGTCAGGGCGCGGGGACGGAAGGACTTCTGACATGACCACGCTCGTCTACAAGCAAGCCGCCACCGGAGCGCTGACCGGCCTCGCCCTGGGGGACGCGCTGGGGTATCCGACGGAGTTCAGCGACGTACCGCGGATCGTCGCCAGGTTCGGTCCGTGGCGGCGGCTGGCCCTGCCGGAGCCGGCGCTCGTCACCGACGACACGCAGATGACGCTGGCGCTCGGGCGGGGCATCCGGACGGCGATGGACCGGGGCGTGCTGGAGCCCGAGGGGATGGCCGACGCCGTACGGCGGGAGTTCATCGCCTGGAACCGCTCTCCGGAGAACAACCGCGCTCCCGGCAACACGTGTCTGCGGGCCTGTGACCTGCTGGAGCAGGCGGACCGCCCCTGGCAGGACGCCAGTCAGATCCACTCCAAGGGCTGCGGCGCCAACATGCGGGTCGCGCCCCTGGGGCTGGTCCCCGGCCTGAGCGACGAACAGCGCGCGGGCGCCGCCCAGTTGCAGTCCGCCCTCACCCACGGGCACCCCACCGCGCTCGCCGCGTCCGACCTCACCGCGCACGCCGTACGGCTGCTCGCGCAGGGGGCCGAACCGGCCGGGCTGATCGGTCTGCTCCGTACGTACGCCCTGGACAACCGCAGCCACTACCACGAGCGCTGGCTCGGCGACCTGTGGAGCCGGGCCCAGGACCCGAACCCCGAGCAGTTCATCGCGCGCGGCTGGGACGAGTGCCTGGCGATCCTCGACCGGCTCCGGCACGCCGTGGGCGCCGTCTCGCCGGAGGACGACCCGTGCCTGGCCACCGGCGAGGGCTGGATCGCCGAGGAGGCCCTGGCGACCGGGCTGCTGTGCTTCCTGCTCTTCCCCGACGAGCCGCTCACGGCCCTGCGCCGCGGCGCCTGCACCGCCGGCGACTCGGACTCCATCGCCTGCCTGGCCGGAGCATTCGCCGGCGCGCACCTGGGCGCGGAGGCCTGGCCGGACGAGTGGGCCGACCGCATCGAGTACCGGAGCGACCTGCTGACCCTCGGCGCGCTCTGGGACGCGTGACGGATGTCCGACGTCCTGGACGCCCCCTGACGCCCGCGGTGGCCGTGTGCGGCGTACCCGGAGCCCTCACGCCAGCCGGACCGAGTTTCCCTCCACTGTGATCTGCTCGGCCGGCAGCGGCCGCGTCGCCGGGCCGTGGGCCACCGAGCCGTCGGCGATGCGGAACTTGCTGCCGTGACAGACGCAGTTGATGGTGCCGTCGGAGACGGACGCCACCGTGCAGCGCTGGTGGGTGCAGATCGCCGAGAAGGCCTTGAAGCGGCCCTGCTCGGGCTGGGTCACCACGACTTCTTCTTCCTTGAAGATCTTTCCGCCCCCGACGGGGATCTCGTCCGTGGAGGCCAGATCCCGTCCGGCCGTCTCCTGTCCGGCCGTCTCCTGGCCGGTGGGTGAGCTCGTCGACGCGGAGCCGTTGTCGTCGCCGCCCCCGCCGCAGGCGGCGACGAGCGCCACGGCGCCGGTCGCGCCCGTCGCGAGGAGGACCGTGCGGCGTGTGGTCTCGTAGGTCATGTCGTCACTCCGAAGGTGCCAAAGAGGAGTAAATCGGAATTCTCTGCATCTTTGCATCGAAAATACCCAAGGAGCGGCAAGCCCGGTGTCTCACCGGATGGGCGCCGCGCACCCCGGCCGTGCGGGCTGACTAGGCTTGACACACAGAGCGACACGCAGTGACACGCACGTCAGCAAGGAGCATCGCCGTGGCGGTACGAGCGGTCCGGGGCGCCGTCCAACTCGAACGGGACGAGGCCGGGCACATGGACGAGCAGGTCGGAGCCCTGCTCACGGCCATCCTGGAGCGCAACGGCCTCACCGCCGACGACTTGATCAGCATCTGGTTCACGGCCACGCCCGACCTGCACAGCGACTTCCCGGCGGCCGCGGCCCGCAAGCTCGGCATCGTCGACGTCCCGCTGATCTGCGCCCAGGAACTGGACATCGAGGGCGCCATGCCGCGTGTCGTCCGCGTCCTCGCGCACATCGAGTCCGACAAGCCCCGTGCCGGCATCGCGCACGTCTACCTCGGCGCCGCGGGCGCCCTGCGCAAGGACATCGCCCAGTGAGGACCGCACTCGTCATCGGCACCGGGCTGATCGGCACGTCCGCCGCCCTGGCCCTGTCCCAGCGGGGCGTCACCGTGCACCTCGCCGACCACGACGCGGAGCAGGCCCGTACGGCGGCCGCGCTCGGCGCCGGCACGGACGAGGCGCCGGACGGGCCCGTCGACCTCGCGATCGTCGCCGCCCCGCCCGCGCACGTGGCCGACGTGCTCGCCGACGCCATGCGCCGCGGTGCGGCGCGCGGCTACCTCGACGTGGCCAGCGTCAAGGGCGGGCCGCGCCGGGAGCTGGAGGCACGCGGGCTCGACCTCACGGCGTACCTCGGCACGCACCCCATGTCCGGCCGGGAGAAGTCCGGCCCGCTCGCGGCCACGGGCGACCTCTTCGAGGGCCGCCCCTGGGTGCTCACCCCGACCCGGGACACCGACACCGAGGTGCTGAACCTCGCCCTGGAGCTGGTCTCGCACTGCCGTGCCGTGCCGGTCGTCATGGACGCCGACGCCCACGACCGCGCCGTCGCCCTCGTCTCCCACATGCCCCACCTGGTCTCCAGCCTGGTCGCCGCGCGCCTGGAGCACGCCGAGGAGGCCGCCGTACGGCTGTGCGGGCAGGGCATCCGGGACGTGACCCGGATCGCCGCCTCCGATCCCGGCATGTGGATCGACATCCTCTCCGCGAACCCCGGGCCGGTCGCCGACCTGCTCACGGACGTCGCCGCCGACCTGGAGGAGACCGTGCGGGCCCTGCGCGCCCTCCAGTCCTCCGACGACGACAAGCGCCGTGACGGCACCACCGGCATCGAGGACGTCCTGCGGCGCGGCAACGCCGGGCAGATCCGCGTCCCCGGCAAGCACGGGTCCGCTCCGCGGGTCTACGAGACCGTGGCCGTGCTCATCGACGACCAGCCGGGGCAGCTGGCCCGGATCTTCGCGGACGCGGGCAGGGCCGGCGTCAACATCGAGGACGTGCGCATCGAGCACGCGACCGGGCAGCAGGCCGGTCTGGTGCAGCTGATGGTGGAGCCGAAGGCGGCACCCGTACTGAGCGCCGCGCTGCGGGACCGTGGCTGGGCGATCCGGCAGTAGTGCATGCTGGATGTGGCTGAGCGACGCGCGGCCGGACGAGTGACCCGCACCCAGTAACCTTGTGCGGGGCCGTCGCGCCCTCACCCCCGCCAGCCCGGTTCAGGAAGGTCCCCACAGTGGAAAGCGCCACGCCAGTGATTGTCGCCATCGACGGCCCCGCCGGCACGGGCAAGTCGAGCACCTCGAAGGCCGTGGCGGCACAGCTCGGGCTGAGCTACCTGGACACCGGCGCCCAGTACCGGGCGATCACCTGGTGGATGGTGAACAACGGCATCGACATCGACGACCCCGCCGCCATCGCCGCCGCGGCCGGCAAGCCGGAGATCGTCTCCGGCACCGACCCGCAGGCCCCGACCATCAGCGTCGACGGTGTCGACGTGGCCGGCCCGATCCGCACCCAGGAGGTCTCCGCCAAGGTCAGCGCGGTCAGCGCGGTGCCCGAGGTGCGCGCCCGGATCACCGAGCTCCAGCGCTCGATCGCGGCCTCCGCGGCGAACGGCGTCGTGGTCGAGGGCCGCGACATCGGCACGACCGTGCTGCCGGACGCCGACCTGAAGATCTTCCTCACCGCCTCCCCGGAGGCGCGTGCCGCCCGCCGCAGCGGTGAGCTGAAGGGCGCCGACGTGCACTCCACCCGCGAGGCCCTGATCAAGCGGGACGCGGCCGACTCCAGCCGCAAGACCTCGCCGCTCGCCAAGGCGGACGACGCGGTCGAGGTGGACACCACCGAGCTCACGCTGGCCCAGGTCATCGAGTGCGTCGTCACCCTCGTCGAGGAGAAGCGGGCCGGGAAGTGACCGACCAGCTGCCTTCCCCGCGGGGCGCCGACGTCGGGCGGCGCATCGGCGTCGGCCTGATGTACGGGCTGTGGAAGCCGCGCGTGCTCGGCGCCTGGCGGGTGCTCACGACGGGCCCGGTGATCCTCGCCGTCAACCACTCCCACGTCATCGACGGTCCGATGGTCATGGGCGTGGCGCCCCGGCCGACGCACTTCCTGATCAAGAAGGAAGCGTTCATCGGTCCGCTCGACCCCTTCCTGACCGGCATCGGCCAGCTGAAGGTGGACCGCGACACCACCGACCGCACGGCGATCACCCGGGCGCTGGGCGTGCTGGAGAGCGGCGGCGTGCTCGGCATCTTCCCGGAGGGCACCCGGGGCGAGGGCGACTTCGCCTCCCTGCGCGCCGGGCTCGCGTACTTCGCGGTGCGCAGCGGTGCCCCGATCGTGCCGGTCGCCGTGCTGGGAAGTTCCGACCGGCGGGGACGGTTGATAAAGGGGCTGCCTCCGCTGCGGTCCCGCGTCGACGTCGTCTTCGGGGAACCCTTCGAGGCGGGCGACGGCAGCGGGCGCCGTACGCGCACGGCGCTGGACGAGGCGACCGGGCGCATCCAGAAGCAGCTCGCCGCCCACCTGGAAAACGCCAGGCGCCTCACCGGGCGCTAGGCGACACTGAGTAGTGGATCAGCCGCAGGACAGCGGGTACTCCACCGACCACCACGATGAACGACGAGGTACGGACTTCATGAACGACCACACCCAGCCCGACGGCTCGGACGCCTACGAAGGCGCGCCCGAGCACGACCACGGGGCGCTCGGCGACGCCGAGTTCGCGGAGTTCATGGAGCTCGCCGCGGAGGAGGGCTTCGACCTCGAGGACGTCGAGGGCGCGATCGAGGCGGCCGGGCACGGCCCGCTGCCCGTCCTCGCCGTGGTCGGCCGCCCCAATGTCGGCAAATCGACCCTGGTGAACCGCATCATCGGCCGCCGCGAGGCCGTCGTCGAGGACAAGCCCGGTGTCACCCGCGACCGTGTGACCTACGAGGCCGAGTGGGCGGGCCGCCGCTTCAAGGTCGTCGACACCGGCGGCTGGGAGCAGGACGTCCTCGGCATCGACGCCTCCGTCGCCGCCCAGGCCGAGTACGCCATCGACGCGGCCGACGCCGTCGTCTTCGTCGTCGACGCCAAGGTCGGCGCCACCGACACCGACGAGGCCGTCGTACGGCTGCTGCGCAAGGCCGGCAAGCCGGTCGTGCTGTGCGCCAACAAGGTGGACGGCCCGAGCGGCGAGGCCGACGCGGCCTACCTGTGGTCGCTGGGCCTGGGGGAGCCGTACCCGGTCTCGGCGCTGCACGGCCGGGGCACCGGCGACATGCTCGACCAGGTCCTGGAGGTGCTGCCGGAGGCGCCGCGCGAGACGTTCGGCGGGGGCGGCATCGGCGGGCCGCGCCGCATCGCCCTCATCGGCCGCCCGAACGTGGGCAAGTCCTCGCTGCTGAACAAGGTGGCGGGCGAGGAGCGCGTCGTCGTCAACGAGCTGGCGGGCACCACCCGTGACCCGGTCGACGAGCTGATCGAACTCGGCGGCGTCACCTGGAAGTTCGTCGACACGGCGGGCATCCGCAAGCGCGTCCACCTCCAGCAGGGCGCCGACTACTACGCCTCGCTGCGCACCGCCGCCGCCGTCGAGAAGGCGGAGGTCGCGGTCATCCTCATCGACGCCTCCGAGTCCATCTCGGTGCAGGACCAGCGGATCGTCACGATGGCCGTCGAGGCGGGCCGCGCGGTCGTCCTCGCCTTCAACAAGTGGGACACCCTCGACGAGGAGCGCCGCTACTACCTGGAGCGGGAGATCGAGACCGAGCTGGGCCAGGTGGCGTGGGCCCCGCGCGTCAACGTGTCGGCGCGCACCGGCCGTCACATGGAGAAGCTGGTCCCGGCGATCGAGACGGCCCTGGCGGGCTGGGAGACCCGGGTCCCCACCGGCAGGCTGAACGCGTTCCTCGGCGAGCTGGTCGCCGCTCACCCCCACCCGATCCGGGGCGGCAAGCAGCCGCGGATCCTGTTCGGCACGCAGGCGGGCACCAAGCCGCCGCGGTTCGTGCTCTTCGCCTCCGGTTTCATCGAGGCGGGCTACCGGCGCTTCATCGAGCGCCGCCTGCGCGAGGAGTTCGGCTTCGAGGGGACGCCGATCCACATCTCGGTGCGGGTGCGCGAGAAGCGCGGCAGGAAGAAGTAGGACGAAGCCTGGACGACACAGCGGAAGGGCGGCCCCAGCCGGGGCCGCCCTTCCGCTGTGTGGTGTGCTCGCTTCAGCCGCCGCTGCGCCGACCCGGCGGCAGTGCGGCCGGCACGTGGTGCATCCCCGTGCCGTGCGAGCCGATGGTCCCGACGCGCTGCCACTGCGGCTGCTGTCCGGCGGCATGGCGGGCGCTCTGGGCACCCGCGCTGTAGGCACTGTACGAGCTGCTGTACGAACTGCCGTACGAGCCGTACGTGCTCGTGTTGTGCTGGATGTTCCCGAAGGCGGTGAAGTCGAGTTTCTCCTCGCCGCTGCGGTCGCCGGGAAGTGCGCGGAAGGACTTGACGTACTCGGCGTAGAGCGCGTCGTAGATCGGCGTGGCCGATGGGCCGCCCTGGGAGTCCTGAGCCGACCGTGCGGAGGGGATCGGCGAGTAGGACTGGCGGCGGGGAACGTCATATGCGTGCACGTATGTGCAAACGACCCCGCGGGTCAGGGGATGCGGCCCCCGATGCGGCTTTCGCGGGGGTGCGGTCTGCCCGGGTGACGCGCCGCTCAGGTGCCGGCCAGCGGCAGCGCCGCGGCGACGAGCTGTCCGTTCGCCGCCGCCTTGTCCAGCGCGTCCCGCAGCAGGTCCTCGCGCGGCTGGCGGCCGATCGAGCCGACCGGCGCGGCGAACATCAGCACCTGCTGGTGCTTGTTGGCGGCCGCGCGCCAGCCCTCGGTGACCTGGAGCGGCTGGTGCGCCTGCCACCAGGCCACCGGCTGGCCGCCGTTGCTGCCGGGCTGGAGCACCGCGTGCAGCCGGCCCACGGCGAGCAGCACGGACCAGCCGTGCAGCACGGGTGGTACGGCGGACAGCTCGGTCAGAGGCAGGAAGCCCTGCTCGACAAGCAGCGGCAGGAAGTCGTCCCCGGTGCCCGTGGTGTTGCCCGGCCGGGCGATGGGCGCGGTCGGCTCCACCACCAGGGCCGGGTGCAGCTCCCCGGCGATCAGCACGAGTCCGCTGGTCACACCGAGCACCGCCTGCTCGGGCACCACCTTGTCGGGCTCCAGGTCGACGGTGTCGCCGGTGATGGACTTCACGGCGCCCCGGAGCTGTTCCTCGGTGACCTGGACGACCTGCGAGGGCAGGCAGCCGGCGTGGGCGAAGGCGAGGACGGCGGTCTCGTCCCCGATGAACAGCACGGTGCTGGTGCGCTCCTGTTCGGAGTCGCCCGGAGTGCGGCAGGACGTGCAGTCGTAACTGCCCGGGGCGGTCTCTCCGGCGAGCAGGCGGTCGGCTTCTTCGTCGCCGATCTCGGCGCGTACCTCGTCGCTGACGTCGAGCATGCGCGGCACGGGTGGCTCCCTCGGGGATGCGGTGCGTGGCAGGGCCGGGGGTGGCTCCCGGCCCGTGGTCCGGGTGGGTCCCGGCTCATGAAGAAGACAACGGGCGATCTGTGGCGGGAGTCACGCCCCAGGGCGAACGGAATCGAACCATCCAGCGCACAGGGTCACGCTCGGCGCGGAATCGCGTACTCAGCGTCAAGTCACCGGTTTGTAAAGGGCGTTGAGGGGGTGAAGTGGGTCACAGGACGTCGGGTGCGTTGGTCGACATATCAGGAAATCCGGGAATGAAGTGGGTGTCCGGAAATAGCCGTTACCTGAGGTATCGGGGAACTGGCCTGGCATGACGGGCAACCGGTTGATGACGACCCGTCAACCTCCTTAGATTCCTCGGCCGTGTGCAGCGAGCACCGCTCGGGTACGTCCGCCGGCCGCGTGATTCTCCGGAACCACGCGCAGCACCACACCGGCGGACGGGGCGAGCGCGACCCACGCGCCCCATGGCGCGGGGAGTGGCGTTCCGCCTTGGGGGACCCCGAGTGCTTCGAGAGGGAACTACATGTCCGAATGTGCCGATACCACGCGCGACAACGCTCGGAAGAACCAGGTTCGTACGACGGCGGTCCTCGCCGGGGCGGCTCTGCTCGCGCCCCTCGGACTGCTGGCCGCGACCGGAAACGCCGCGGCGGCTGACAGCGGAGTGTGGGACCGCATCGCCCAGTGCGAGAGCGGCGGCAACTGGCACATCAACACCGGCAACGGCTACTACGGCGGACTCCAGTTCGCCGCCTCCACCTGGCGCGCCTACGGCGGCACGGCCTACGCGCCCACCGCCGACCAGGCGAGCAAGTCCCAGCAGATCGCCGTCGCCACCAAGGTCCAGCGCGCCCAGGGGTGGGGCGCCTGGCCGACCTGCTCGGCACGCGCCGGGGCGAGCGGCAGCGCACCCGCGGCTTCCGCGGCGGCCGACCCGGTCACCTCCGTCAAGCCCGCTCCGGCGAAGCCCTCGAAGACGCCGGAGCGTTCCACGGCGGCACACCCCGACCGCGGCTCCTCCCGCGGCGACTACACCGTCCGCGCGGGCGACACCCTGAGCGGCGTCGCCGCCCGGCACGGGACCACCTGGCAGCACCTCTACGCCGCCAACAAGGCCGCCATCGGCGGTGATCCCGACATCATCGTGCCCGGCCTGCGCCTCGAACTCTGAGCCGCTCCCCCTCGTCGGGACACAGGCCCCGTCCGGTCGGCCGACCGGACGGGGTCGATCGCGTGCCGGGTCAGCGGGGGAGCTCGCCCGCCTCTCCGGCGAACACGACCGTCCCGCGCCGCAGTTCGTAGACGATGGCGGGCGGCCGCCCCCGCAGGGCGGGCGGCAGTCGCTGCTCGGCGACCACCACGCACGCGTCGAGCGCGTTCAGCAGCTCGTAGGTGCGGGCCGCGACCGAGGGCGACATGCCCTGGGCGGGCTCGTCCACGAGCACCACGCGCGCGCGTGCCAGCAGCGCCCGGGACAGGGCGAGCATGCGCTGTTCCCCGCCGGAGAGGGTGCCGGCCCGCCGCTCCAGCAGGGGCCGCAGCTGCGGATAGGCGTCGAGGGCCGGGCCGTGGTCCGGGGCGGCGAGCCCGAGGTTCTCGCGGACCGTGAGCGAGCCGAACACGGCCTGCCGCTCCGGGACCAGGCACAGCCCGCGCCGGGCCCGCTCGTAGGCCGGTACCCGGGTCACGTCGGCGCCGTCCCACACCACGGCGCCGCCCGACAGGGGCACCGTTCCGGCCAGGGCGCGCAGGGCGGTGCTGCGGCCGGAGCCGTTGCGGCCCAGCAGCACGGTCAGACCCGGGCCCGGGGCGGCGAGGGTGACGCCGTGCAGGGCCTCCAGCGGGCCGTAGCGCACGCGCGCGTGGCGCAGGGCGACGGTGGTCATCGCCCGGCCGCCGTTCCCAGGGCGTCCAGGACCTGCCCGGGCGGGCCGGAGGCGACGATCCGGCCCGCCGTCATCACGTGCACGACGTCGGCGAGGCCGGCGACCAGGTCCAGGTCGTGCTCGACGACGAGCAGGGCCGTGCCGTCGGCGGCCAGGGCCTTCAGGACCCGGGCGAGGGCGGCCACTTCGGTGGTGTCGAGGCCGGCGGCGGGCTCGTCGAGCAGCAGGACGCGCGGGGCGCCCGCGAGGGCCCGGGCCAGTTCGACGCGGCGCAGCGTCCCCGTGGGCAGACCGGCGGCGGGCAGCGCGCGCACCGGCCCGTCGAGTCCGAGCAGCCTGAGCGTGCGCTCCACGGCGCCCGGGTCGGTCACCCGGCCCTGTTCGGCGCCCACCCGGACGTTCTCGGTCACGGTCAGCGAGGGGAAGACGGCCAGTTGCTGGAAGGTCCGCGCGACACCGAGCCGGGTGCGGGCGTGCGAGGGCAGTGCGGTGATGTCCCGCCCGCCCAGCCGTACTTCGCCACGCGCGGGCCGCAGTGTCCCGGCCAGACAGTGGAACAGGGTGCTCTTTCCGGCCCCGTTGGGGCCCACGACCGCGGTGATCCGTCCGGGGGTGACGTCCACGTCGACCTCATCGAGGGCGGTGAAGCCGCCGTAGTGGACGTGGAGGCGGCGGGCCGTGAGGAGGGGGGAGGAGGCGGTCGTGGCCCGGACGGTGGGCGGCCCGGCCGC
>KE354009.1 GCA_000415505.1 Streptomyces afghaniensis 772 | reverse complement strand
CGGGCTCCGAGCCGTTCGGCGTGCCCGATGGCCGCCTCGTAGTCGGCGGCGGCCCTCGCGTAGTCGCCCTTTGCGTTCGCGGGCCTCGGCGCGCGCGGAGAGGGCATCGGCGGTGCCCCAGGCGTCACCGAGTCGCTGGTAGATCTCCAGCGACTCGTCGGCGTCGCGGGCTGCGTCGCCCGCCAGTCGGTGCGGTTGGCGAGGAAGTTGGCCCGCATCTGGAGGCCGGCGGCCAGCTCCCAGTCGAAGCCGGGGGTCTCCCGGCAGGTGCGGATGGATTCGTCGATGATGACGCGCAGCCGTTCCATGTCGCCGGTCAGCATCACGGCGAAGAACCAGAGCAGACCGGGGAGCCGGCAGTTCTGCGGCAGGCCGGGCTCGTACGTCAGGGAGATGGCCCGCAGCTTCTGCTGGGAGCGCGGGCTCTGCCAGGCGTCCAGTTCGGTGTCCATGCAGGCGAGATGGGCCAGGTGGATACCGCGCCGGGCCTCCTGGAGGACCTCGCCGGTCATCGGGGGCGGGGCGTCGGTGCAGCGCTGCCAGACCGGGGCGGCGCGGCGGACGGGCTCGGTGAAGGGGTCGGGTCCCAGCGCCATGACCTCGCGGCACCAATTGCGGGCCTCGATGCGCAGGTCGCGCATCTGCCAGTACCAGACGAGGGACAGCGCAAGGCACAGCGCCTCCTGTTCGTCGCGCAGGGCGACGGCGTGGCGCAGGGCGGTGCGCAGGTTCTCGTACTCCCGCTCCAGCCGGCGGATCGCGGTGAGCTGGCCCGGGCCGCGCAGCAACGGGTCGGTGGTGCGGGCGAGTTCGCGGAAGTACGTCAGGTGGGCGCGCTCGGCCTGGGCGCGCTGCCCGGACTCGTCCAGCCGCTCGGCGGCGTACTCGGCGACGGTCTCCAGCAGCCGGTAGCGCATCTCGCCGTCGGCCGACTCGCCGGGCGGTGTGGCGACGACCAGGGAGCGGTCGACGAGCGAGCCGAGCGTCTCCAGGGCGACCGGCCCGCACACGGCCTCGGCGGCGGGCAGGTCACAGCCGCCCGCGAACACCGACAGCCGTCGCAGGACGTCCCGTTCGTCCTCGTCGAGGAGGTCCCAGGACCAGTCGACGACGGCTCTGAGGGTCTGCTGGCGGGGCAGGACGGTCCGGCTGCCGGAGGTGAGGAGACGGAAGCGGTCGTCGAGCCGGTCGGCGATCTGGCGTGGCGTCAGCATCCGCAGCCGGGCGGCGGCCAGTTCGATGGCCAGCGGCAGGCCGTCGAGGCGCCGGCAGATCTCCGCGCACGCCTCGGGGTCTCCTCGGTGCGGAAGCCGGGCCGGGCCGCCGCGCCCCGGTCGGCGAGCAGCCGCAGCGCGACCGGCTCGGGCAGCGGCTCC
>KE354008.1 GCA_000415505.1 Streptomyces afghaniensis 772 | reverse complement strand
TCGGGCAGCGGCTCCACGGGCCGGCAGCAATCCCCGGGCACGCCGAGGGGTTCGCGGCTGGTGGCCAGGACGGTCAGGCCGGGGCAGCGCTCCAGCAGTTCCTCGGTGAGCCGGGCGGCGGCGTCGGCGACGTGCTCGCAGTTGTCGAGGATCAGCAGCATGCGGGATCGGGAGCAGTGCTCGGCGAGCCGTGCGACGGGGTCGTCGAGCCGGTCGGCCACGGCGGCCCGGATGCCCTCGGCGCCGGCACCGTACAGCACGGTCTCGCGGGCGCCGACGGCTGTGAGCACGGCCTCCGGTACGGCGGCGGGGTCGTCGACCGGGGCGAGCTCGGCCAGCCACACGCCGCCCGGCATGGCGTGCCGCAGGGTCTCGGCGGCCTCCTGCGACAGCCGGGTCTTGCCGGCCCCGCCGGGCCCGAGCAGCGTGACCAGGCGGGCCGCGGTGAGATCGCCGCGGATGGTCTCGATGTCGCCCTCGCGGCCGATGAAGGAGGTGAGGCAGGCGCGCAGGTTGCCGACGGCCGGGGCGTCCGCGACGGGCGCGGACCCGGCGCTGTCGTCTCCCAGCCGCAGCAACTGCGCGTGCAGGGAGCGCAGTTCCGCCCCCGGGTCGGCCCCGAGCCGGTCGGCGAGCAGCCGCCGCACGTCCTCGTACGCGTCCAGCGCCTCCGCCGTGCGGCCGGCGTCGCGCAGGGCGCGCAGGCGCAGGGTCTGGAGGGGCTCGTCCAGCGGGTGGCTGTCGCACAGGGCGGTCAGTTCGGGCAGGGACTGTTCGGCCCGGCCGAGGGCGAGGGCGGCGCTGTGGCGGGCGCGCAGCACGTCCAGGCGGCGGGTGTCCCGGCGGGCCGCCTCGGCGGCGCGGTCGGGGAGGTCGGCGAGGGCCGGGCCGTGCCACAGGGCGAGGGCGTCGTCCAGGACCACGGCCGCCTTGTCGGGGTCTCCGTCGGCCAGGGCCCGCAGCCCTTCACCGGCCAGCCGCTCGAACCGGTGCAGGTCGACGTCGTCGGGCGCGGCCGTGAGCCGGTACCCGCCCTCGTCGGAGGCGACCGCGTCCGCCCCGAGCGCCCGCCGCAGCCGCCCGACCAGCGCCTGGAGCGCCCCCGGGGCGTCGGCGGGCGGATCACCGCCCCACACCTCCTCGACCAGCAGCCCCACGGGCACGGTACGGCCGGCCCGCAGGGCCAGCACGGTCAGCAGCGCACGAAGCCGCGCCCCGCCCACCGGAACGACCGTGCCGTCGGTGCGGAGCGCCTGCGTCGTGCCGAGGATGCGGTAGCGCACGGGGTCCATTGTCTCCGGTGGTACGAGGGCGGGGCACGGCATTCGGCGGCGCGGCGGGCGGCGGGCGCCGGGGCCGGTGTGTGGCCACGGACGGCCGGGCGACAGGTCATGCGGGCCTGTGCCGAGTCGTGAGGGCCGGTGACCGTTCATGAGGGCCGGTGACCGTTCATGGCGCCCGGCACCGGGGTAGGTGACTCCGGCGGCCGGTCGTGAGGGAACCGCCGGGCAGGGGAGCCGCAGGCGGCAGGCGCCGACGGGCACGGTCTTCCGGCAGTGCGGTCCGGCAGGACGGTGCTCAGGCATGCCGACGGGGCCCGGTGGTGCCGGACCGGCCGTGGCTCCCCGGCGGGGCCGCGACCGTGCTCAGCGTCTCCAGCAGGTCCGTCAGGGCGGCCGCCGTGATGCCCGCCGTCTCCGCGCCCGGCTCGGCACCCCGCTGTGGGATGCCCCGGGCCTCACGGACGGCGTGCGAGAGCCACGAGTCCGTGCCCGGGACTTCCAGGGTCACCACCACTCCCGACTCCCTGCGCCGCAGTGCCCGGCCGTCGGAGTCCTGCTCCACCTCGCCGTCGGCGAACCACTTGGGGCACCGCACCACCCTCCGCAGCCGCCGCCCGCGCGCGACCGGCTCCCAGGAGCGCGAGCCGGGCGCGCTCTCGGCGTACGTCTGGACCAGCACCTGCACGGCCCGCACCCGCCCGCTGGCCCGGGGCCACTTCGCCCCGTGCCGCTCGACGGACAGCAGCCCGACCGACCGGGCCCGGTCCCCGGTTTCGGCCGCCGGTCCTCCTCGTCGTCGGGGTCCGTGCCCAGGGCGACCGTGAAGCCCGTCTCCTCGCGCACGACCCGGACGCCGCCCACGTCCTCGACCGGTCCCGCGACCTTCGTGAGCTGGTCGTGCCAGCCGCCGCCGAACACACGGTCCGCGTCCTGGAGCAGCAGCGGCCAGCTCACCTCGTCCCCCACCGAGAACGGTGTGCCGCAGCACTCCATCTGCCAGTCCTCGTAGATCACGTGCCAGAGCCCCATGCCCCCACCCTCCCGGAACCGACTGCCCCGCGCGAGACGTTTTCCCCCTGCGCCCGGTACCGTCGGGCGTCCCATCGCGTGTCCGAGAGTGCAGGGAGTCCCATGACCACCGCCACCAGCCGCCACAGTGAGCGGCGGATCAGTCCCGTCTTCGTCGGGATTCTGGCCGTGACGGCGGTCACGGGGTGGCGACCTGGACCGGGTTCGCGCAGCAGCCCGGGGTCGCCGTGTTCCTCTTCGTGACGGCGGCGTGGATCGTCTCGCTCTGTCTGCACGAGTACGCGCACGCGCGCACCGCCCTGCACAGCGGCGACATCTCGGTCGGCGAGAAGGGGTACCTCACGCTGAACCCGCTGAAGTACACGCACGCGCTGCTCAGCATCGTCCTCCCGGTGATCTTCGTGATCATGGGCGGGATCGGGCTGCCCGGCGGTGCCGTCTTCATCGAGCGGGGGCGGATCCGGGGCCGCTGGAAGCACAGTCTGATCTCGGCTGCCGGCCCGCTGACGAACGTGCTGTTCGCGGTCGTGTGCACGGCCCCGTTCTGGCTGGACGCGCTGGACGGCGTGCCGAGCGACTTCCGGTTCGCCCTGGCCTTCCTCGCACTGCTCCAGGTGACAGCCGCGCTGCTGAACTTCCTGCCGGTGCCGGGCCTGGACGGCTACGGCGTCATCGAGCCCTGGCTGTCGTACAACATCCGGCGGCAGGTGGAGCCGTTCGCGCCGTTCGGCCTGCTGTTCGTGTTCGCGCTGCTGTGGCTGCCGGCGGTGAACGGCGTGTTCTTCGACGTGGTCGACTCGCTCCTGAAGTCGCTCGGGATCAGCGACTTCGAGACGTACTGCGGTCAGGAGCTGTACCGCTTCTGGCAGGGCTCGAACGAGTTCTGCTCGGCCGCTCCCTGAGGCGTCAGCCCGTGACGGACCTCTCCTGCTTGCCGCGCTTCACGTAGTACCAGCACATGTTGGACGACAGACCCGCCAGCAGTACCCAGACGATCCCCAGCCAGCTGCCCCGCGTGAAGGAGACCACGGCGGCGGCCACGGCGAGGACGCAGACGATCAGGGCGTAGAGGGCGAGGCGGGGCATGTGGGTCGGCTCCTGTCGGGGGACACTGTGGGCACTGCTGCTGCCGTCCAGTGTCCCCCATGGACCTCACCGGCTCACACGTCGGTGACGCGGAGCCCCGCGTGCGCCTTGTACCGGCGGTTCACGGAGATCAGGTTCGCCACCAGCGACTCCACCTGGTGGGCGTTGCGCAGCCGCCCCGCGAAGATGCCGCGCATGCCGGGGATGCGCCCGGCGAGGGCCTGCACGATCTCGACGTCGGCACGGACCTCGCCGAGCACCATCACGTCGGTGTCGATCTCGTCGATCTCCGGGTCCTGGAGCAGCACGGCCGACAGGTGGTGGAAGGCGGCCGTGACCCGGGAGTCCGGCAGCAGGGCGGCGGCCTGCTCGGCGGCGCTGCCCTCCTCGGGCTTGAGCGCGTAGGCGCCCTTCTTGTCGAAGCCGAGCGGGTTGACGCAGTCGACGACGAGCTTGCCGGCCAGCTCCTCGCGCAGGGATTCGAGGGTCTTGCCGTGGCCGTCCCAGGGCACGGCGACGATCACGATGTCGCTGCGGCGCGCGGTCTCGGCGTTGTCGGCGCCCTCGACGCCGTGTCCGAGTTCCTCCGCGGCGGCCTGGGCACGGTCGGCCGCCCGCGAGCCGATGATCACCTTCTGCCCGGCCTTGGCGAGCCGGTAGGCGAGGCCCTTGCCCTGCGGCCCGGTCCCGCCGAGCACCCCGACGACCAGTCCGGAGACGTCGGGCAGGTCCCAGGGGTCCTTGGCGGGGGCCTTCTGGGCGTTGTCGGTGGCAGCACTGTCGGTAGAGGTCATGGCCCAGACTCTACGTCCGCCGCTGTCATCGGCTCAGGTCAGCTCCGTCACGGGCACCCGGCGGAAGGTGATGGTCTCGTAGGCACCGAAGTCGCCGGTCTCGTACAGCAGGCCCACGGTGTCCGCGTCGACGCGCACGAGGTCGGAGTACGCGGCGGGCAGGCCGTCCACGGTGTGGGCCGGGCGCCAGGTGGTGCCGCCGTCGGTGGAGGCGCGGATCGTCATCAGCGCGCGGAAGCCCGGGTCGGCGGGGCCGGAGTAGAGCAGCACGTCGGGGTCGCGGAGTTGGAGCACGCTCGCCTGGCACACGGGAGCGGACAGGCCCGCCTGGGGTCGGAAGGGTTTCACCAGGGTCCGGCCGCCGTCGGCGGAGTGGGCGTCGGCGCGGGTGCCGGGCGACGGGGAGTCGTTGCGGGTGTTGAAGTAGACGCGGCCGTCGGGGAGTTCGGCGGCGGTGGTCTCGTTGGCGTTGATGTAGCCGTCGGTGTTGTCGTCGACGTAGCCGATCCGCCAGGTCGCGCCCCGGTCGTCGCTGAGCAGGCAGTGGCCGCCGTTGTACCTGCCCTCCGTGCCGTTGTCCGTGCCGGTGGGCGGCAGGGAGTGGTTGGCGGGGACGACGATCCGCCCGGTGCTCAACTGGAGGGCGTGGCCGGGCGTGGTGGCGTACCAGCGCCAGTGCGGCTCCTTGGTCTCCTGGGTGATCTCCCTGGGCGCGGACCAGGTGAGTCCGTCGTCGTCGCTGTGCTGCACCCAGACCCGGCGCCCGTCGGCCGCGCTCACCTTGCCGCGCCGGATGGCGTCCTCGGTGGCGAGGGCGGCGTTGCGTACGTGCACGAGGAGGACGCGGCCGGTGTCGAGGACGACGGGGGCCGGGTTGCCCGCGAGGGCGTCGCCGTTCTCCGCGGCGACCTGGAGCGGGCTCCAGGTGCGGCCGCCGTCCGTGGAGCGTTTGAGGACGATGTCGATGTTCCCGAAGTCGTCCCGGGAGCCGACGCGGCCCTCGCAGAAGGCGAGCAGGGTGCCGATGGGGGTGCCCCCGCTCGAGCGGGGCTGAGTGTGGGGGACGGTGGCGACGAGTGCGGGGATGCGGAAGCTGGCGTATCCCTCCCGGCCGGCGCGGAAGGGGACGCTGGTCTCGGTCATCGGCGGGTTCCTCCGGACGTTCGACGAGGGTACGGATGACCGGTCCCCCTGCCCAAGCCGGGCTAATGCGGGGTGAATTCCACGTCACGAGTGACCGGTTGGGGCAGGATGCGGTCGTATGGATGCCGTACGGGTCGCGCTGTTGCGGGAAGTGCTCGTCGGGACGGAGTGGCTGGGCGCCACGCGGCGGTTCGCCGGTGCGCTGCGGGGGTCGGTGGTGTCGCACCGCGGCGGGCTGCTGCTCGTCGGCACGCCGGAGTACGAGCCGTGGCACCTGGCGGCCCACCTGGTGGACGAGGCGGCGTGGTCGGGCACGCCTGAGCTGGCCCCGACCCTGGTTCGGCATGACGCGCGCCCCTCGGATCCGGCGCATCTGGCGGTCGGCCTCGGGCGGCTGGAGGCGGCCCGGCGGGGCGAGACGCTGCTGGTGGTGTCCCCCGAGGTCCCTGCCTCACCCCTCCTCGAACGGGTGTCCGACGCTCGGCGCGCCGGGGCGACGGTGCTGTCCCTCGGCCCGGGTGGGGGCGAGCTGCCGGCGATGGCCCACGAGGCCCTGGCCGTCCCCGACGGCTCGGAGCTGGACCTGGACACGGTCCAGCACCTGGTCAGCGCGGCGGCCGGGGAGAACGCGCTGCCGACGCCACGCGGCCGCCGCCGCTTCCGGGACAGGGTGGCGAGACTGGCGGAACACCTGACGGCCCCGCCGCCGGCTCGCTGGTAGGAGCGGTGGGGCCGTCCCGGCACGGTGCTTGTGCCGGTGGTGCGGCTGCGCGAGTCGCGCGCAGCCGCCGGGGTGCGCCTACTCGTCGTTGCGGCCGCCCGCCGGGGCGTCGTGCCACTTGGGGTCGTTCTCCCACTGGAGGTTGCGCGCGCGGGCGGTCTCCATCGCGTGCTCGGCTTCCGGACGGGAGGCGTACGGTCCGAACCGGTCCTTGTTGGGGCACTCCGGCCCCTCCTCGACCTTCTTGTGCTCCAGGCAGTAGTACCACTCACCCGGCTTGCCGACCGTCCGCTTCTTGAACAGGGCCATGACCAGCTCCTCTCGCCACCGTCATGTTCCCCCATGGCCGCTGGTTAGACTCGCTGGCATGTCTGGCCAGTCGCTGCTCGTACCGGGGGAGCTGTCCCCCACCCGTCCCGTGCCCGGAAACATCCGCCGCCCCGAGTACGTCGGCAAGCCCGCGCCGACGCCGTACACCGGACCGGAGGTGCAGACGCCCGAGACGATCGAGGCGATGCGGCTCGCCGGCCGGATCGCCGCCCGGGCGATGGCGGAGGCCGCGAAGCTGATCGCCCCCGGGGTGACCACCGACGAGCTGGACAGGGTGGCGCACGAGTACATGTGCGACCACGGCGCCTACCCCTCCACGCTCGGCTACCGGGGCTTCCCGAAGTCGCTGTGCACCTCGGTCAACGAGGTCATCTGCCACGGCATCCCGGACTCCACCGTCCTGCGCGACGGCGACATCGTCAACCTGGATGTGACGGCGTACATCGGCGGTGTGCACGGCGACAACAACGCGACCTACCTGGTCGGTGACGTCGACGAGGAGTCGCGGCTGCTGGTGGAGCGGACCCGGGAGTCCCTCGCCCGGGCGATCAAGGCGGTCAAGCCGGGCCGGCAGATCAACATCATCGGCCGGGTCATCGAGTCGTACGCCAAGCGCTTCGGCTACGGCGTGGTCCGGGACTTCACCGGCCACGGCATCAACAGCTCGTTCCACTCGGGCCTGATCATCCCGCACTACGACAGCCCGCACGCGACGACGGTGATCCAGCCCGGAATGACGTTCACGATCGAGCCGATGCTGACGCTCGGGACGCACGAGTACGACATGTGGGACGACGGCTGGACGGTCGTGACGAAGGACCGCAAGCGGACGGCCCAGTTCGAGCACACGCTGGTGGTGACGGAGTCGGGCGCGGAGATCCTCACGCTGCCGTAGCACCCCCACGCCCCGCCGCTGATGGCCCGCTCTCCTCGGAGGGCGGGCTTTTTCCATGGCACCGGGGTATCGTTTTTACCGACACAGTGTCGGGAACAGGGAGTGGGCCCATGGAATCCTTCTCGACCCTCATCCGGACCGCTTCCCGAGAGCAGCACGAGGAGGTCAGGGGCTCGACGTTCATGAGCGACCTGCTGGGGAACAGGCTGGGGGTCGACGCGTTCGCCCGCTACACGGAGCAGCTGTGGTTCGTGTACGGGGCGCTGGAGTCCGGCGCCGAGCGCCTGGCCGGGGACCCGGTGGCCGGCCCCTTCGTCCGCCCGGAACTGTTCCGGACGGCCGCACTGGAGCAGGACCTGGAGTACCTGCGCGGCCCCGGCTGGCGAGCGGGCATCAGCGCGCTGCCCGCCACCCTGGTGTACGCGCGGCGGATCTCCGACTGCGCCCGCACCTGGCCGGCCGGTTACGTCGCCCACCACTACACCCGCTACCTCGGCGACCTCTCCGGCGGGCAGATCATCCGCGACACGGCCGAGAGGGCGTGGGGTCTGCCGAAGAAGGGCGACGGGGTCCGCTTCTATGTGTTCGAGGCGATCCCCAACCCGGCCGCCTTCAAGCGGGGTTACTGGGAGCTGCTGGACGCGCTGCCCGGAGACCAGCTGGAGCGGCAGCGGGTCGTGTCCGAGTGCAAGCAGGCGTACGCGCTGAACAACGCGGTGTTCCAGGCGCTGGGCGAGGAGTTCCCGCTGTCGGCGTGAGCGTCAGCGTTCGAGGTGCACCCGGCCGCCGACCTCGGTCCAGCCGCCCGGCTGGGGTGCGGTCAGGATCTGGGAGCCCGCGCCCTGGGTGATGTTGAGGGCCCGGCCGAGCCGGTCGGTGAGCAGCAGGGCCGCCGCCCCGGTCGCCTCGTCCTCGTCGATCCCGTCGCCGCGCCCGGGGAAGGCCCGGGCCCGGACCCGTCCGGCGGGCTCGTCCTCCCACGCCCAGGCGTACACCCACTCCCCCGGCGCGGGCACGGCCAGGTCGTCGACCTCCGCGGCGCTGCCGTACTGCCGCAGGGTGCGCTGCGGCACCCACTCCGCCCGCGCCTCGATCCAGCAGAACTCCCCGTCCTGCCGGGCACCGACCACCCCGGCGGGCGTGACCAGTTCGGGCACGTCGAGCAGCCAGGCCGTCCCGACACACGGGTGCCCGGCGAAGGGCAGGCGCAGGGTGGGCGTGTAGATGTCGATCACCCCGCGCTCGGGGTCGTCGACGAACACGGTCTCACTGAACCCGAGCTTCGCGGCGAAGGCCTGCCGCTCACTGCGCTCGGGCATCACCGAACCCTCGCGCACGACACCGAGTTCGTTGCCGTATCCACCGTTCGGCCCGCAGAAGACGCGGAGCACGTCGTAGTCAGTCACGGGGGCATTCAAACACCGCCCCGGCGTCCAGGTCGTCCCGGGCATCCGGCGCCCCTGATCATCCCGAAGCGCCACCTTTGACCTTCCCTTGACCACTCCATGACAGCGATTTTGAGCCACTTAAGTAATCCTTATCTGGCTTAGGTGAGCCTCACCTTCCCCGTCCTCCTGGAGCTTTCATGCGACCCGCCAGCCCCGTATCCGTCGTGATCGCCGCCGCGGCGGCTCTGACCGCCGTCACCGGCTGTACGGAGAAGAGCAACGCCGAGGACGGCGACCACGTGGTGCAGGTGACGGCCACGGACGACAAGTGCGAGGTGTCGAAGAAGGAGTTCCCCGCCGGACACGTCGAACTGGCCGTCGAGAACAAGGGCTCCAAGGTCACCGAGGTCTACGTGCTCTTCCCCGACGACCGTGTGGTCACCGAGCGGGAGAACATAGGCCCCGGCACCAAGCAGCGGGTCACCGCCGAGGTGAAGGCCGGCGACTACCAGATCGCCTGCAAGCCCGGCATGAAGGGCACGGGCATCCGCCAGGCCGTCAAGGCCACCGGCGGCAAGGCGGTCCAGCGCGACCCGCGCCTGGACGAGGCCGTGGCGGCCTACCGCGCCTACACGCAAGAGCAGGCCGACGAGACCCTGCCCAAGGCCGAGACCTTCGCCCGGGCCGTCAAGGACGGCGACCTGGAAGCCGCGAAGAAGGCGTACGCCCCGTCCCGCATCGGCTGGGAGCGCACCGAGCCGGTCGCCGAGTCCTTCGGTGACATCGACCCCAAGGTCGACGTCCGCGAGGACGGCCTGGAGGACGGCCAGGACCCCGCCACGGACTGGACCGGCTGGCACCGCCTGGAGAAGGCCCTCTGGCAGGACAAGAAGATCGGCGACCGGGAGAAGGAGCTCGCCGACCGGCTCATCACCGACCTGAAGGACTGGCAGGACCGGGTCGGCAAGGCCGAGATCACCCCGACCTCGATGGCCAACGGCGCCAAGGAACTGCTCGACGAGGTCGCCACCGGCAAGGTCACCGGCGAGGAGGAGCGCTACTCGCACACCGACCTGGTCGACTTCAAGGCCAACGTCGAGGGCGCGCAGAAGTCGTACGAGCTGCTGAAGCCGGTCGCGCAGGAGAACGACAAGGCCCTCACCACGGAACTGGACAAGCAGTTCGCCACCCTGAACAAGCTGCTCGACAAGTACCGCCCGGACACGGCGTCGTACGACTTCACCTCCTACGACAAGGTCGGCAAGGCCGACCGCAAGGAGCTCTCGGACGCGGTCAACGCGCTGGCGGAGCCGCTGTCGAAGCTCGCCGCCGCAGTCGCGAAGTAGGGGGGCCGCCCGCCATGACGGACAACGACACCCCCTCCCACTCCCCCTCCCGGCGCGCCCTGCTCGGCTGGGGCGGCGCGGGCCTGGCCCTCGGCGCCGCCGCGGCGGGCGGAGCGGTGGCGATGGCCCGCACCGACGACGATCCCGCCCCGGACACCGCCATCCCCTTCCACGGCGCGCACCAGGCGGGCATCGCCACCCCGGTGCAGGACCGGCTGCACTTCGCCGCGTTCGACGTGACGACCGACGACCGGGCGGAGTTCGTCCAGCTGCTGAAGGACTGGACGGAGGCCGCCCGCCGCATGACGGCCGGGCACCCGGTGGGCGAGGGCGGCTTCGGCGGCCTCCCCGAGGCGCCCCCGGACGACACCGGCGAGGCCCTGGACCTCAAGCCCTCCCGCCTGACCCTCACGATCGGCTTCGGCCCGAGTCTGTTCGAGAAGTTCGGCCTGGCCGAGCAACGACCGGACGCCCTCGTGGACCTGCCGAAGTTCGCGGGCGACAACCTGGACAAGAACCGCAGCGACGGCGACCTGTGCGTCCAGGCCTGCGCGGACGACCCGCAGGTCGCCGTGCACGCCGTCCGCAACCTGGCCCGCATCGGCTTCGGCAAGGTCGTCATCCGCTGGTCGCAGCTCGGCTTCGGCAAGACGTCGTCGACGACACCCGAGGCACAGACCCCGCGCAACCTGATGGGCTTCAAGGACGGAACCCGCAACATCGCGGGCACGGAGACGGACCGGCTGAAGAAGTTCGTGTGGGTATCCGAGAACGACGACCCGTCCTGGATGACGAACGGCTCCTACCTGGTCGCCCGCCGCATCCGCATGCACATCGAGACCTGGGACCGCACCTCGCTCCAGGAGCAGGAGGACATCTTCGGCCGGGACAAGGGCGAGGGCGCCCCGGTCGGCAAGGCGAAGGAGCGCGACGAGCCGTTCCTGAAGGCCATGAAGCCCGACGCGCACGTCCGGCTGGCGCACCCCGACGCCAACCACGGGGCGACGATCCTGCGCCGCGGCTACTCCTTCACCGACGGCACGGACGGACTGGGCCGCCTGGACGCGGGCCTGTTCTTCCTGGCCTACCAGCGGGACGTCCGCGAGGGCTTCATCCCGATCCAGCGCAACCTGGCCACGGACGCGCTCAACGAGTACATCCAGCACGTGGGTTCGGCGCTCTTCGCCATCCCGCCGGGCGTCCGTGACAAGGACGACTGGTGGGGCCGGACGCTGTTCTCCAAGGAGGCCTGAGCCCGTTGTTCTCCAACTACCTGATCGGTCTGCGCGAGGGCCTGGAGGCCAGCCTCGTCGTCTGCATCCTCATCGCCTACCTGGTCAAGACGGACCGCAGGGACGCGCTGCGCCCGATCTGGATCGGCATCGGCATCGCGGTCGCCCTCGCGCTCGGCTTCGGCTGCGCCCTCGAATTCGGCTCGCAGGAGCTGACGTTCGAGGCGCAGGAGGCGCTCGGCGGGTCCCTGTCGATCCTCGCGGTCGCTCTGGTGACGTGGATGGTGTTCTGGATGCGGCGCACCGCCCGGCACCTGAAGTCCGAACTCCACGGCAAGCTGGACGCGGCCCTCGCCATGGGTACGGGCGCGCTGGTCGCCACGGCGTTCCTGGCGGTGGGCCGGGAGGGCCTGGAAACGGCCCTGTTCGTCTGGGCCTCGGTCCACGCGGCGAGCGACGGCAGCCCGCGTCCTCTTCTCGGTGTCGCCCTGGGCCTGTTGACGGCGGTCCTGCTGGGCTGGCTGTTCTACCGGGGCGCCCTGCGCATCAACCTCGCCCGGTTCTTCACCTGGACCGGCGGCATGCTCGTCGTCGTGGCCGCGGGCGTACTGGCGTACGGCTTCCACGACTTGCAGGAGGCCCGCTTCCTGCCCGGCCTCAACGACAAGGCCTTCGACATCTCCGGCACGATTCCGCCGGACAGTTGGTACGGCACGTTGCTCAAGGGCGTGTTCAACTTCCAGCCGGACCCGACAGTGCTCCAAGTCGCGGTGTGGCTGCTGTACCTGCTCCCGACGCTGGCCCTGTTCCTTGCGCCGACGGGTTTCGGACGCGGCCGGACCACCACGACACCGGTGCGCGACAAGGTCTGACGCCGCTGAGGCGGGGCGCTGCGCAACTCGACGCGACGAAGTGCCGCCGCGCCCACCCTCCCCCAAGCGGCACGACTGCCCGCAGCTGGGGCGACCACGACGCGCCCGCACCCGCCGACGGCGAGAAGGGGACGTGTCGGGGGTTGTCCGCCCGCAGCGGTCGGCGCGTCGACGGACAGTCAGTCGGTACGCAAGCCCATCGCGCCGTTCCGAGGACGGACACCCCCCGGCGCGGCCCCGACCCACCACCCGGCGTCAGGCGCCCGCGGCCCGCGCCCCCGCAGGCACCCCCCGCCCAACCGCCGGAGGCACCCGGTAGGGTTCGCCTCCGGAAAGGGGAAGGTGAAGGAACCCGATGAGCAGGGATCGCGACCCTCGAACGCTCCGCAGGTCCGCCCGGAGCGCCCTCATAGCAGCCTCGGTGACCGCTTTGTCGTTGACGGCGAGCGGATGCGTGGTGGTGCACGGCGAACGGGAGATCCTCCCGTCCACCACCCGCGCCGAAGCCGCCAAGGCCCTCCAGGAGTTCACGACCGCGTACAACGCGGCCGACGAGGCCTACGACGCCTCCCTGGACGCCGACCACACCACCGGCGCCCTGGCCGACATCGACTCGGCTCGCCTGAAGGCCGGCAAGACGAACAACCCGGACGGCAATCCGAACCACACACCCCTGAAGCTGACGGACGCGAAGTACACGATCCCCAAGAAGGCCGGCTGGCCCCGCTGGTTCCTCGTCGACGCGGCCGGCAACAAGGGCGGCACCGCCCGCTGGCTGCTCGTGTTCACCCGCAGCAGCCTGGACGACCCCTTCCAGGTCGCCTATCTCACCCTCGTCGCACCGGGCAAGGTCCCGCAGTTCAAGAAGGACGCGGACGGCTGGGCCGAGTCCGTCCCCGTGAACTCGACCGGCCTGACCGCCACCCCCGGCGACCTGAGCCAGGACTACACGGCCTACCTCAAGAACGGCGGAGACACCTTCGCCGACGGCTCCCACACCAGCCAGTGGCGCACCCTGCGCGAGAAGAACGCCAAGAGGCCGGGCCTGGTTACCCAGTACATCGACGAACCGCTGACGAACGGCGACTACCAGCCCCTCGCCCTGCGCACGGCGGACGGCGGTGCACTGGTGTTCTTCACCACACGGCACTACGAGAAGCAGACGGCCTACGCGGGCACGACGTTCCCCATCCCCAACAAGGACGTCCTCGCGCTGACGGACGGCGAGGTCAAGCAGTCCCTCCTGATGGAGTTCGTCTCCAACGAGGTGGCGCTGGACCCGCCGAAGGGCAGCGGCAGCCCAAAGGTGACGATCCTCGGCCGGATCCAGGGAATGACCTCGGCAGAGGGCTCGTAAAGGCAGAACGAAGCCCGGGTCGGCTCAGTGCCGCAGCGGCCAGGCCGCCCCGGCCTGGTCGGCTTCCTCACCGGCGTACCGGGCGCAGGCCTCGGTCAGCGTCTCCAGCAGGCTCAGCGGATCCGGCAGCGGGTGCTCGGGTCCGCGCACCCAGTGCACCGTCTGGTGCTCGCCGGGCAGCCGGGCCGGCGGGACGAGTACGTAGGAACCACGGCAGTGCCACCGCAGCCCGGGGTGCTCGTCCATCGTCTCGGGGTGGCAGTCCAGTTCGCACGGCCACCACTCGTCCTCGTCCTCGGGTGTCCCGCGGGTGAGCGTGAAGAACAGCATCCGGCCGTCGTCGCTCTCGGCGACGGGCCCGACCTCGACATCTGCGGCGAGCAGCCGCTCCAACGCACTGCGACCGGCATCCAGGGGCACGTCGAGGACGTCGTGCACCATGCCGGTCGCGGTGATGAAGTTGGCCTGCGGCTGATGGCGGGCCCAGCGTTCGATCTGGGCGCGGTCGGTGGTCGACTGCGTCTGCCAGGCGAAGGACACCGGGTGCCGGGCCGGGGTGGGACAGCCGACGCGCTCGCAGGAGCAGCGGTAGCCGGCCGGGTGTGCGGCGGGCGCGAGCGGCAGTCCCGCTCCGGCGGCGGCGAGCAGCAGGGCCTCACGGCCGCCGTCACCGGCGGTCTCCTTCGGCCGGCGCCCGGCGCGCAGCCACTGGGTGAGTTTGCCCTGTAGGCCGGTCCTGCCGCCGTACTCCGCGCTCATCTATCCCCTCGCCTCGCTGTCGTGCGGAACAGCATGCCTCATGGTCCCATCTTGCCGCGCGCCGGGGGGCCAGTGCCCACATCCGGGGCAGGAGGGCCGAGACATGTACTGGTGGGGCGAGGCATATGCCCGTGGGGCGAGAGGTACTCCGCACCGCGATCGGGTGTCATTGCCCGCTTTGCCATGACATGGCGCCCTACCGTGGTCGCCATGGTCACAAGGATCGCGCTGACGGGCCTCGCCTCCGCGGTTTCCGTGGTCTCGCTGACCCTCACGGGACCGGCCGGCGCCGCCCCGGCCCTGCCGACGGGCATCCGCCCGCTGGAGGGACGCGCCCGCCCGCTGGAGTGGGGCACCGGCCCCCTGACCGTGGCGGCGCTCCCCCGGATCACGTACGTCGCCCACCGCGGCGGCGCCCGCGAGGTGCCCGAGAACAGCATGACGGGGCTGGTGGCCGCCTACGAGCGCGGTACGGCGCAGGTGCTGGACTTCGACACGCGGCTGCTGCGCGACGGGACGCCCGTGGTGTTCCACGACGAGACCCTGAACCGCACCACCTACCTGGGCGGCGAGGTGCGCGGCCTCGACGCCCGGGAGTGGCGGGGCGTCCGGCTGCGCCCTGAGGACGCGCTGCCCGGCAGCTGGCGGTCGGAACGGCCGCCGACGGTCGCCGAGGTACTGGATCGTTTCGGCGGGCGGATCGTGCTGATGCTGGAGGCCAAGGACCCGCGGAGCCTCGGCCGGCTGGCCGGACTGATCCGGGCCCGCGGCCTGACCCGCTCGGTGTTCGTGAACTCCAACGACCCCGAGGTCGCCCGGCGCGTCCACCGCCTCGGCCTGCTCACGCAGTTGTGGCGCTCGGCGCGGCAACTGCGCACGGACCGCCCGGAGCGCTGGCGGTCGTACGTGGATCTGCTGGACGTGGACCACCGGGCGCGTGACGCGGATCTCGCGCGGGCGGTGAAGTCGGGGATCCGGCGAGTGTGGGCGCACACCGTGGTGACGGACGCGCAGCGGGACCGGGTGCTGGCGCTGGGCTGCGACGGGGTGATCACGGACGCGCCGGGGCGCCTCGCGCGGGCCGCTCAGCGGGGCGCGAGGCCGTGAAGGGCGTAGTCGACGAGCGTGTCGGTGTACTCGTAGGAGATCGGGCCCGTGTGCTGGAGCCAGCGCTGGGCGAGCGGGGAGACGAAGAACTCCAGGGCGATGCGCGGGTCGACGTCGGGCCGCACCTGCCCGGCGTCCTGTGCGGCGCGCAGCCGCTCCATGTACAGGTCGAGTGAGGGCTGCATCAGCTTGGCGACCAGCTCGCGCCCGAGTTGCTCGTTGACGACGCCTTCGGCGGCCAGCGCGCGGGACGGCGCCTCGAACCTCGGGTCGCGCAACTGGTCGACGGTGGCGCGCAGGACGCCCTTGACATCGGCGGCGACGTCGCCGGTGTCGGGGAAGGCGTACGGCTCCGGACCCGCTTCCCGCAGGGACTGCTCGCCCAGGTCGAGGAACGCCTCCATCAGCACGTCCGCCTTCGACGACCACCAGCGGTAGATCGTCTGCTTGCCGACGCCGGCGCGGGCGGCGATGCCCTCGATGGTGGTCTTCGGATACCCGACCTCCACGACGAGCGAGAGGGCGGCGTCGTAGATGGCGCGGCGGGACTTCTCACTGCGGCGAGTGGAGTCGGGGGCGGACTGGGCGGACTTCTGTGCGGCCATGGCTCGAACTTATCAGGTTGACAAGACGGAGCGTCTCGCGGACAGTGGAGCAACACGAGCGAGACGAACCGTCTCGTCGCGGAGCAGCATCGGAAAAGGAGCCCCACATGACCCGAGGCGGAGCCGGAAACCTGCTGGGTGTCGGCGGATCGCGCCAGAAGCTCGGCCGCAAGGAGCTGCGCGGCGGCGGCCGGGGCGGCCGGATCGGCGGCGGTCTCGACCCGCAGGCCCAGAAGCGCGAGTTGCTGCGCAAGCTCCAGGAGAAACGACAGCAGCAGGCACGACAGGAGGACCGTACGACCGACACATCGTCGTGAGCCTCCCCCGCCCGGGGGAGACGGTCCCCTCGCGCGCGGGATCCTCCCGGGACGTCCGGCGGATGTACTGAAGCGGCCGAGAAAACCGCGGCCGACGGACACCCGGGAGGACTCACGATGTGCGTGTGGACGAGACGACGACTGCTCACCTCGGCGGCGACGGCCGTCTCGGCGGCGGGTCTCGCCGCGACGACGGCCCTGCCCGCCCGGGCGGCGGCCGGAGCGGCCCGTCCCGGCACCGGCGACATCACGGACGCGCTGCGGGCCCTTCCCGGACTGCGGCTGATCGAGGAGCGGCAGGACGCCGAACCGGGCTACCGGCACTTCGTCCTGGGCCTGCGCCAGCCGGTCGACCACACGAACCCCTCGGCCGGCGCCTTCGAGCAGCGCCTCACCCTGCTGCACACCGCCACCGACCGGCCCACGGTGCTGTTCAGCACGGGCTACCAGGCGGTCCTCACACCCCGGCGCACGGAAGCGACGGTCCTGCTGGGCGCCAACCAACTCCAGGTCGAACACCGCTACTTCGGCACCTCACGCCCGGCCGGCCCCGGCTACGCGCACCTCACGATCCGCCAGGCCGCCGACGACCACCACCGCGTCGTCCGGCTCTTCCGCCGGCTCTACCCCGGCGCGTGGATCTCCACCGGCGGCAGCAAGGGCGGTTTGGCGAGCGTCTACCACCGTCGCTTCCATCCCCACGACGTGGACGGCACGGTGGTCTACGGAGCGCCGAACAACGTCGACGACCGCGAGGACTCCGCCTACGTCCGCTTCCTGGAGACGGTCGGCACCCCCGCCGCCCGCGAGGCCATCGAGGCCGTCCAGCGGCGCATCCTGCTGAACCGGGCGGAGATGGTCGCCCGCTACGAGGCCTGGGCGGCTGCCGCCAAAGACACCTTCCGTATCGTCGGCGGCGCCGACAAGGCGCTCGAAATCGCCGTGCTGCGCGCGCCGTTCATGTTCTGGCAGCGCGGGACGGCGGCCGACATCGCCGCGATTCCGGGCCCGGAGGCGACGGCCGACGAGCTGTACGCGTGGCTCGACGACACCGCCGGCCTGTCCCTGTACGCCGACAGGACGGCGCAGCACTACGTCCCGTACTGGTACCAGATCGGCACGCAGCTGGGGTACGGCAGCGTCCCCACGGCCCACCTGGCGGATCTGTTGCGGCACCCGGACGCCATCGAGGCGCGCAGCTTCGTCCCCCGGGACATCCCGATGCGCTTCGACCCGGAGGCCATGCCGGACATCGACCGCTGGGTCCGCCGCCGCGGCAGCCGGCTGCTGTTCGTCTACGGCACCCAGGACCCCTCGGTGGCCGAGCACTTCCAGCCGGGCGGGGCCGGCTCACGGGTCCTGTGGGTACGGGGCGGCAATCACGGCGCCGACATCGCCGACCTGTCCCCCGCCGACCGGGCGTCGGCGGAGGAAGCGCTGTCTCGCTGGGCCGGTCAGGGTTGACCGGCTCCGGTCAAGGTGCCGGAGGCCAGGCGTCGCCCCAGTCCGCGTCCCGGGCCGCCTTGTAGAGGTCGCCGTGGCGCTTGGTGACGGTGGTGCGGTGCAGGGACGGTTCGGTCTCGCACAGGTCGAGGAGGACCTGGCCCTTGCGGATCTGCGGGCGCCGCACGACACGGGAGGGTGCCGGGGCGACGGGGAACCGGGCGGCGGCGACGTAGCTGAACTTCTCGTCCTCGTAGGCGAGGGAGCCGCCCTTGACCTGGCGGTGCAGGGAGGACCGGCTGACCCGGGCGGAGAAGTGGCACCAGTCCGTGCCCGGGGCGATGGGGCAGGCGGCGCTGTGCGGGCAGGGCGCGGCGACGTGGAAGCCGGCGCCGACCAGCCGGTCGCGGGCCTCGATGACGCGGGCGTAGCCGTCGGGGGTGCCGGGCTCGACGATCACGACGGCCTGGGCGGCGGCCGCGGCGGCGTCGACGAGGGCCGTGCGGTCGGGGACGGTCAGCTCGTTGAGGACGTAGGAGACCGTGACGAGATCAGTGCTCTCAAGGGTGAGCGCCGCTCCGATCCGAGAGCGCTGCCACCGTACGTCCCGCAGGGCCGGGTCGGCCGCGGCGATCTCCCGCCCCAGGGCGAGCGCGGGCTCGGCCCAGTCCAGCACGGTGACGGGCCGCTCCCCGCCCCAGGTCGCGCTCACGGCCCAGGCCGCGGCACCCGTGCCGCCGCCGACGTCGGTGTGCGATCCGGGCGCCCACCCGGGCACGGCCTGCGCGAACGCCTCCAGCGCGGAGCGGACCGCCTCGAAGGTCGCGGGCATCCGGTAAGCCGCGTAGGCGGCCACATCCGCCCGGTCCCGCAGGATCGGCGCGTCGGTCGGGGTGGCCCCGCGGTAACTGGCGATCAGCCGCTCGACCGCCTGCGCGGCCTGCCGGGGCGGCAGCCCGTCGAGCAGACCGGCGAGGGCGGCGCGGAGGGTTTCGGCCGGGGGTGCGGGGGCGTTCACCCGGCGATTCTACGAGGGACCCGAGCCCGGGGACTCACCCGTCCGGACCGGTCGGACTGTGCACGTGGTGCGGTCGGCATGACGCTGGAAGCCGAGTTCTCGCGTCGAGCTCACAGCTGTCCAGGAGCGTGATCATGGCCCGGAACCGCCGTCTGATCCTGAGCTCGCCCTCCGAAGTCTGGCGCCTGCTGTGCGACGGCCACCGCTACGGGGAGTGGGTGACAGGAACCCAGCAGGTCCTCGCCGCGGACCCGCACTGGCCGGAGGTGGGCGCCCGACTGAAGGTCCGCGTCGGCGCCGGCCCTCTCACCCTCGACGACACCTGCGTCGTCCGCGCCTGCGAACCGCCCCACCGCCTGGAACTGGAGGCGAAGGCGGATCCCTTCGGCGCGGCCCGCATCGCCATGAGGTTGCTCCCCTGGGGCGAGCACACCCTCTTCACCCTCGATTGGCACCCCCTGCGGGGCCCCGGCACCCGGATGCACGGACTCCCCGTGGATTACGTCGTCGCGGTCCGCAACGGGATGATGCTGACGAAGCTGGCCCGGATCGCTGTACGTGAGCACGCCGTGGGCACGGCTCAGAAGACAGGCGTACAAGTGTGGGACGTGCCATAGTGCGCATAAATGCCACAAAAAGGGAAATGCGGACGTGTTATGAAAGGGCCGCGCATCGCAGTGCGGGCAGCCGTCGCCCTGGCGCTGGCCGGGACGCTGGTCACGGCGTGCGGCGCCGGCGGTGGCGACTCGAAGACGTTGACCTGGTCGATGTGGGCCGACGGTGGTGAGGAACATCAGGTCTGGCGCGCACTCGCGGAACGTGTGTCCCGCGAAGACCCGCAGATCGCGATCAAGCTTGAGACCTCGTCCTTCAACGACTACTTCGCCAAGCTCGGCACCCGTTTCGGCAGCGGCGACGCGCCCTGCATCGTCTCGATGCAGTCGCTCCGCACCGCGGGCTACACCCAGGGCATGCTGCCGCTCGACGAGCTGATCGCCAAGAACGACTTCGACGTGACGGATTTCGACAAGTCCATCATGGAGGGGCTGAGTGCCGACGGGAAGCAGTACGCGCTGCCGTACGACTTCGGCCCGGTGATCCTCACGTACAACAAGGGCATCTTCCGAAACGCGGGGGTGCCGGAGCCCAAGCCGGGATGGACTCTGGCCGAGTTCGAGTCGGCCGCCCGCAAGCTGACCGGAGACCGGAAGTACGGGTTCGTGGCGGCGCCTCAGGATCTGTGGATGTTTCCCATGGTGCTGACCAAGACCGGTGCGCAACCCACCGACGAGGCGGGCAGACTGCGACTGACCACCCCGGCCATGACCAGTGGCGTGCAGTGGTACGCCGACCTGGCCGGCAGGAAGAAGGTCGCCCCCCGCGTACCCGGGTCCGATCCCGCATTTTTCGCCGAGAGGATGTTCCTCAGCGGTGACGTGGCCATGAGTGCCAGCGGGCCATGGGCGCTGCTGAACCTGAAGAACCAGGCCGGCTTCCAGGTGGGCCTGACCACGATTCCCGCCGGCCCGGACGGCAGCAGGACGTACTCGGCCGGTTCCGGATTCGGCATCTCCAAGTCCTGCCCGGACCCGGAGCTGGCGTTCAAGGCGATCACGCTGATGACGGCCAAGAAGCAACTGGAGTGGCTCGGCGGGGTGGGACGTGCCTATCCGTCACGTGAGTCCGCACAGCACGCGTGGTACGAGGGCGCCCGCCTCGCCGGCGCCCGAGAAGTTCTCGAAGCCGCCAACGCCACGTCGATTCCGCTGCGTACGACGAAACACTGGGAGCAGGTCAACCACCTGCTCAACCAGTACGGGGCCCAACTCTTCAACGGGGCGAGCTCCGCGAAACAGGTCCTGGCGCAGGTGCAAAGACAGGCCGGGCAGGGTTGATCGGTGCCTGAGCGGGCTGACGGGCGAGCGGACAGATCTCACATCCCCCGCAACGCCCGCGCCACCCGCGACCCCGCCGCCGCCCTGGGCGCGCTGTCCGGGCGGCGGCGTCGGGGATGGACCGCGTTGGTGAGGAGGATCAGGAACGTGTCCGTCGCCGGGTCGAGGACGAGGGACGTGCCCGTGAAGCCCGTGTGGCCCGCCGCGCCGCGGCCCGCCAGGTCGCCCATGAACCACGGCTGGTCGAGGGAGAAGCCCAGGCCGGGGGGCGTGAAGAGGAGGTCGACGAAGTCGGGGCCGAGGATGCGGGCGGGGCCGTAGGAGCCGCCGGCGAGGAGGGTGCGGCAGAACACCGCGAGGTCGCGGCCGGTGGAGAACAGACCCGCGTGGCCCGCCACGCCGCCCAGCGCCCAGGCGTTCTCGTCGTGCACCTCGCCCCGCAGCATCCCCCGGTCCGCCTTGGCCCACGGCCGCCGCTGGTCCTCCGTCGCCGCCGCCCCGGGGCACGGCCCGAACTCCGTCGCCGTCATGCCCAGCGGCCGGGTGATGCCGTCGCGGAAGAGGACGTCGAGCGTGCGGCCGGTGATGCGTTCCAGGAGGTGCTGGAGGAGCAGCATGTTCAGGTCGGAGTAGCGGTACGCGCCCGGTGCCCCGACCGGTGCCTCCGTCCGCAGCGCGGCCAGCCGCCCGGCGTCGTCGGCGCAGTCGTACAGCGGGAGGTCGGGCCGCAGACCGGAGGTGTGGGTGAGCAGCTGCCGTACGGTGATGCCGTGCCGGGCGGCTGCCGTGAAGTCGGGCAGATACGCGCCCACCCTGGCGTCGATGCCCAGGGTGCCGCGCTCGATCTGCTGCACGGTGGCCACGGCTGTGAACAGTTTGGTCAGGGACGCGAGGTCGAAGGGCGTGCCGACGGTCATCGGGACCCGGTCCTCGACGGGCAGTTCCACACCGGTGTCGGTGTCCTCGTCGTAGGCCGAGTACCGCACGGCCCAGCCCGCCGCCTCCTCCACGGCGATCACCGGGCCGCGTCCGACGACCACGACCGCGCCCGGCGCCCAGGGGCGCTGCCCGGTGGTCAGGACGTGGACCTCCCGGACCAGGTGACGCAGTTCCCCGGGGTCGAGCCCGGCCCGTTCCGGCGTGCCGTTGCGCAGTCGTGGTGCGCTCAGCTCCCTGCTCCCTCCACGCTCGCGCGCCTGCCGTCCGTATCCCCGTCCGTATTCCGGTCCGTCTCTCCGTCCGTATTCCGGTCCGTCTCTCCGTCCGTCTTCCAGGGTCGGCACATTCCCACGAAGCAGGCCAGTGCCACCAGCGCGGCGGCCAGTTGGACGACGGCCATCGGGACGGCCGTGTCCTCCCCGGCGACACCGACGAGCGGGGAGGCGACCGCGCCGATGAGGAACGACGAGGTGCCGAGCAGGGCGGAGGCGGAGCCGGCGGCGTGCTTGGTGCGCATCAGGGCGAGGGCCTGGGTGTTGGGCAGGGTGATGCCCATCGCGGACATCAGAACGAAGAGCGCGGCGGCGACGGGCGCTAGACCGACCTCGCCGAACACGCCCAGGGACATCAGCAGCAGCGCGGTCGCAGCGGTGATGACGACGGTCAGGCCGATCCCCAGGACGCGGTCGAGGCTGACCCGGCCGACGAGGACCTTGCCGTTGATCTGGCCGACGAGGACCAGCCCGACCGAGTTGACGCCGAACAGCAGGCTGAACGTCTGCGGGGAGGCGCCGTAGATCTCCTGGATGACGAACGGGGACGCCGAGATGTAGGCGAACAGGGCGGCGAAGGCGAAGCCGCCGGTGAGGGTGTAGCCGGCGAAGGAGCGGTCGGCGAGCAGGCCGCGCATCGCGCGCAGGGCCTCGCCCACGCCGCCGCTGTGGCGCTGGGCGGGCGGCAGGGTCTCGGGCAGCCTCGTCCAGACCAGGACTCCGATCAGGACGCCGATGGCCGTGAGGACGACGAACACGCCCCGCCAGTCCGTCACGCGCAGGACCTGCCCGCCGATCAGCGGCGCCACGATCGGGGCGACGCCGGAGATCAGCATGAGGGTGGAGAAGAACCGGGCCATGGCCATGCCGTCGTACAGGTCGCGGACGACGGCCCGGGCGATGACGATCGCGGCGGCGCCCGCCAGGCCCTGCGCCAGCCGGAAGGCGACGAGGAGTTCGACGGTGGGCGCGAGGGCGCACAGGACGGTGGCGACGACGAAGACGCCGAGTCCGGCGAGGAGAGGGCGGCGGCGTCCCCAGCGGTCGCTCATCGGGCCCACGACGAGCTGGCCGAGCGCCATGCCGGCCAGGCAGGTGGTGAGGGTGAGCTGGACGGTCGCGGCGGGCGCGTGCAGGGCGCGGGTGACCTCCGGCAGCGCCGGGAGGTACATGTCCATCGCCAGCGGGGGTACGGCGGTCAGGCTCCCGAGGAGGAAGGTGACCAGGAGCCCGGTGCGGCGGTGCGCTGTGAGGTCGGGGGGTTCCGTCCCGGTCGCGGCCCCCTGCGCGGTGTTCGATATGGACGCCCCACCCTCGGGCATGAGTCCCTCCCTTTTCGAGTCGATCGCCACCTATGCTCTCAGCTCGTACGTACTGCTCGGGTTACGTGGTGAAGGCGGGGCGGGAATGACGGCGGACACGGTGCGGTGGGGGATCCTGGCGACCGGGGGGATCGCGGGCGCGTTCACCGCGGACCTGATCGACCTGCCGGACGCGGAGGTCGTGGCGGTGGCGTCCCGGTCGGAGGCGTCGGCGAAGACGTTCGCGGAGCGGTTCGGGATTCCGCGGGCTTACGGCGACTGGGACGCGCTCGCCCGGGACGAGGACATCGATGTCGTCTACGTCGCCACCCCGCACACGGCGCACCGGACCGCCGCCGGTCTGTGTCTGGCGGCCGGGCGGAACGTGCTGTGCGAGAAGCCGTTCACGCTGAACGTGCGCGAGGCGGCGGAACTCGTCGCGCTGGCGCGGGAGCACGGGCGCTTCCTGATGGAGGCGATGTGGATGTACTGCAATCCGCTGGTGCGGCGGCTGAAGTCGCTGGTCGACGACGGCGCGATCGGCGAAGTGCGCACGGTCCAGGCCGATTTCGGGCTGGCCGGGCCGTTCCCGCCCTCGCACCGGCTGCGCAACCCGGAGCTGGGCGGGGGCGCGCTGCTCGATCTGGGCGTGTATCCGGTGTCGTTCGCGCAGCTGCTGCTCGGGGAGCCGTCGGACATCGCGGCGAGAGCGGTGCTCTCCGAGGAGGGCGTCGATCTCCAGACGGGAGCACTGCTCTCCTGGGAGAGCGGCGCTCTCGGCTCGGTGCACTGCTCCATCGTGGGCGGCACGGCGACCTCCGCCTCGGTCACCGGCTCGCAGGGCCGTATCGACATCCCGCACGGCTTCTTCTTCCCGGACCGCTTCGTGCTGCACCGGGACGGCCGCGACCCCGAGGAGTTCACGGCCGACCCGGCGGACGGGCCCCGCAACAGCCTCCGTCACGAGGCGGCCGAGGTGATGCGCGCCGTGCGCGCCGGCGAGACCGAGTCGCCGCTCGTCCCGCTCGACGGCACGCTCGCCGTGATGCGGACGCTCGACGCCATACGGGACCGTGTAGGCGTCCGCTACCCGGGCGAGACCCCGGACGAGGACCTCACGGCCGAGCTCACGCCGGCCTGAGCCCGACCGACCGCCCGTACCCGGCGCTCGCCGACGGACGGACCCATTCCGCAGGGCGGGCCCTCCCGTACGCTGCGGGCCCATGAATGCGAAGCAAACTGGTGCGAAGCAAACCGGTGCCAAGCAAACGGGTATCGCGGTGGTGACCGGGGCGGGCTCCGGTATCGGCCGCGCGGTCGCCGTGGAACTGCTCCGCGCCGGCTGGTCGGTGGCGCTGGCGGGGCGGCGCGTCGAGACCTTGGAGGAGACGGCGGCCCTGGTGCCCGAGGGCGCCGCGCTCGCCGTCCGGACGGACGTCGCCCGGCCCGAGGACGTGAGCGCCCTGTTCAGCACCACCGTCGAGCGCTTCGGGCGGGTCGACCTGCTGTTCAACAACGCGGGCACGTTCGGGCCGGGCGGCGTGCCGGTCGAGGAGCTGCCCTACGACGCGTGGCGGCACGTGGTGGACACCAACCTCAACGGGGCGTTCCTGTGCGCGCAGGCGGCGTACCGGCAGATGAAGGAGCAGGAGCCGCAGGGCGGGCGGATCATCAACAACGGCTCGATCTCCGCGCACACGCCGCGTCCGCACTCGGCGGCCTACACCGCGACCAAGCACGCGCTGACCGGTCTGACCAAGTCGCTGTCGCTGGACGGGCGGCCGTACCGCATCGCCGTCGGGCAGATCGACATCGGCAACGCGGCGACGGACATGACGGCCCGTATGCAGACGGGAGCGCTCCAGGCGAACGGCGAGGTCGCCCCGGAACCGGTGATGGACGTCGCCGACGTGGCCCGCACGGTGCGGCACATGGCGGAGCTGCCGCTGGAGGCGAATGTGCAGTTCGCGACCGTACTGGCCACGGCGATGCCGTACGTCGGGCGCGGCTGACCCCGGGGCGGGCATTCGTCAACTCGTCAACTTGCACAAACGGAATATGAACGTCCGCACCATTGCGGCCGGTCGGGCACTTATGCTCAAATCTCCTACACGAAAGCTTCACAGTTGGAGCAGAGGGCTTCCGTCGGCCACATCCAGGGGGGTGGGCGGCAGTCGTTCCACGACACCGGGTGGGGGTGGACCCCGCGTGGGACCGCGGGGTACGCACCGGTACGCGTGGAACGGCTGCCGCTGACGTCAAGGGCGGTGTGCCGTAGGGCCGTTGGGCGTCATTCGCGGTGCCGTCCCTTCGCGGGCCGGCGCGCCACGCGCCGGCGCAGCGCCCAGGCCCCGCCCGCCAGGAGCGCTACCGCCGTACCGGCGCCTTCCACCAGCCGCCCCGCCGAGGGTCCGTGCACGACGGTACCGGCGGCGGCTCCCCCGCGCCCGGGCGCCGGCTCCGCTCCCTGCCCCGCGCTCACCGGCTCGACCAGCGTGCCCACCGCCCGTGCCGACGCACCGTGCGCGAAACCCCAGTCGAGCAGGGCGGCGGCCTCCTCGTAGACGGCGTCGGCGCTGTCGGCGGGATGCATGACGGTGACGAGCAGGGTGCGCCCGGCACGCTTGGCGGCGCCGGTGAAGGTGTTGCCGGCGTGGGTCGTGTAGCCGTTCTTCACCCCGATCAGCCCCGGATACGCCCGCAGGCCCCACGCCCCGTCCAGCAGCCGGTCGGTGTTCTGGATCTGGAACGTCTTCCCGCCCCGGCCGGGAAGTCGGCCGTTCTCGTACGGCAGTAGGCGCGGAAGCCGGGGTCGCGCAGCCCGTACCGGGCGAAGAGCGTCAGGTCGTACGCCGAGGACAGCTGCCCCGGGTGGTCGAAGCCGTCCGGGCTGACCACGTGCGTGTCCAGGGCCTGGAGTTCCCGCGCCTTGGCCCGCATCTCGGCGACGGTCTTCGCCACACCGCCGTTCATGTGGGCGAGGACGTGCACGGCGTCGTTCCCCGAGCGCAGGAAGACGCCCTGCCAGAGCCGGCCGACGGTGTACGTGGTCCCGGCCTGGATGCCGACGAGGCTGGAGCCCGCCGGGATTCCGGCGAGGTCGGCGGCGGTGACGGTGTGCCGGCTGCCGGGCGGGAACCGGTCGAGCACCGTGTCGGCGAACAGCATCTTCAGCGTGGACGCGGGCGGCAGCCGCCGGTGCGCCCGGTAGGCGGCCAGCACCTCGCCGCTGTCCTGGTCGGCGACCAGCCAGGAACGGGCGGTGAGCCTGCCGGGCAGTCCGGTGGTGCTGCCCGCCTGCACCGCGTCGTCGCCGAGGCGGTCACCGCCGAGCACGGGCCGGGAAGCCCGGGCCGGTGCCGCGGCGGCCACCGGGGCGGCCGCGGCCAGGGCGAGCACGGAACGTCTGGACAGCCGGGCGGAGTCGCACATCCCGCGACGTTACGAAGCGGAGCCACCTCGGCGTGCCCGGAACGTTCAAAGACTCGCCCAAGGTCCCGCAATGCTCACCGCCCGAGCAGCCGGTCGACCTCGGCCAGCTGCTCGCCGGTCAGTGCCCCCTTCTCCAGCGCTCCCGCGTTCTCCTCCGCCTGGGCGACCGAACGGAAGCCCGGGATCGGAATCGTGCGCGGGCTACGCGCCCACAACCAGGCCAGGGCGCCCTGGCCGAGCGTGCGGCCCTCGCTGGTGAGGACGTCCCTGAGGGCGTCGATGCGGGCGAGCCACTCAGGGTCGGCGCCGGATCCGTCGCCGAAACCCTGGAGCCACGCCGGGGGCCTGCTGCGGATGTCACCGGCCTCCAGCGGCTGCCGGGCCCGGCGTTTCCCGGTGAGCAGCCCCATGGCGAGCGGACTGCGGTTGATGCTCGCGAGGCCGGCCTCCTCGCACAGCCGGATCATCGCGGGCGCGTCCTGGAGAACGTTGAGCGTGTGCTGGACGGCGGCGCAGTGCGGCCCCTCGGCGAACACGGCGGCGCGTGCGGGGTCGTCGGTGCTCCACGCGTAGGCCCGTATCAGCCCCTCGCGGACCAGTTCCTCGCACGCGTCCCGGAGCAGGGCGGCCTGCTCGGTGTCCGCGTCGGAGAGATGGAACTGGTAGAGATCGACGTAGTCGGTGCCGAGCCGGTCCAGGGACGCGGTCAGGGCGCGGCGCAGGTAGGCCGGGGAGGCGTCGCTGCCGGTGCGGGTCCGGGTGTCCTCGTCGAACACGTTGCCCCACTTGGTGGCGACGACGACATCCGCCCTGCGCTTGCCCAGGGCCCGGCCGAGCACGCGTTCGCTGTGTCCGGCGCCGTAGGTGTCGGCGGTGTCGAAGAAGGTGACGCCCAGGTCGAGGGCGCGCCGCACCGCCCGTACCGACTCCTCGTCGTCCACCTTGCCCCAGCCGAGCGGCTGCCCGTCCGGGTCCTGCCATTCGCCGCCGATCGCCCAGCAGCCGAAGCCGAGGGCGCTCACCTCGATACCGCCGCGTCCGAGCTGCCGTGTGGTTTCCATGCCCGGGAGGCTAGGAGTTGGAGCGCACGCGAACACAAGCCCCGGCGGGGTGCGGATTTTCAGGCCTGGCCGGTCTCGAAGCGGGAGATCCGGCCGTCGTCGTCCACGGTGAAGCTCCACCGGGTGCGCATCTCGCCCCACGTGTCGTTGCTGTAGCGGGCGATGAGGGCGCGGCCGCCGTTGGACTCGTTGTCGACCTCCAGGTGGCCGTGGGAGGAGAAGATCTCCCGGTCGATCCAGTCGGCGAGGTCGCGGTCGGAGCCGTCGTCCGCCATGGTCGCGCCCGGCGCGAGAAGCGCCATGAAGGCCTCGCGGTCGTGGTTGTTCACGGCGGTCACGAAGGCGCGGACGGCCGGGTCGCTGAGACGCGTGGTCTGAATCGTCATGCCAGTCAGCCTCGTACCGGCCACCGGACCACGCCACCCGTGCCACCCGAACGGCGTCCCGGGCGGGTCCGCCGGGTGTCGCGGGGTGTCAGGAGTGCGACGGTGGAAACGCGACGGGGAGGGTTCATCTGTTCCCTGCTGTTCCTGATGTCTGCTCCGGGAGACGACGTGAGGCGTTACGACCGACGTGATCTGGGCCTGCTGCTGCTCCGGCTGGGGACGGGCGGTGTGCTGGCCGCGCACGGCACGCAGAAACTGTTCGGCTGGTTCGGCGGGCACGGCA
>KE354007.1 GCA_000415505.1 Streptomyces afghaniensis 772 | reverse complement strand
CCGGTTTGGTGGTGGTCGGCGACCTGCTGGTCCGTGGCCTGGTCGGCGAGGCCTGTAGTCGCGCATGGCCCAGTACACGGCCGTCTGGATCAGCGCCTTGCGCATCTTGTACGTATTCGACAGCTCGGTGATCAGACCGTCCTGGTCCTGGATCGCCTCGACCGCCTGGGCGTTGGTGTAGAGCCCTCGCCGTCGCTGCCGACACCGCCAGGTCCGGGCGTCCGAGTCGACCGCATGTAGCGCGCGGAGGTCGACCCGCAGGCGCCGGCACCTGACCTTCGGTCCAGGGCGACGTCCGGGACGGCGGGCCGCGGCCGGTTGAACGAGCCCTGCCCGGTGTCACGGCCCGAGGCGACGTCGACGTCGACCTCCAGCTGCCCGGTCGCCCGAGCCGAGGGTGCGGATGACGAA
>KE354006.1 GCA_000415505.1 Streptomyces afghaniensis 772 | reverse complement strand
ACCCTGCTCGCCCTGGGCCTGGCCACACCGGCGGCCGGTGCCGCGGCGGCCGGCGCGATGGCGGGCGCGGCGGCGGTGCACACACCGAACGGCTTCTTCAACCAGGGCGGCGGCTACGAGTACGCGGCGTCACTGGGCCTCACGGCCGCCGGACTCGCCGTCACCGGCCCGGGCCGGCTCTCCCTGGACCACGCGCTCGGGCACGCGGTGAACCGGAGCTGGATGATCCCGGCGGCGTTCGCGGCGACGGCGGCGGGGACGGCCCTGATCGTCGGGGCGCGCAACCGGCGGCTGCGGAAGGCGAAGGAAGGCGAGCAGGACCCGCTGTTCGAAGAGGAGTACATGGAGTAGCCGCCGGGGCGCCTCGCTGTCAGACCCTCGTGGCAGGCTGCCGCCCCATGGACGATCACACGCCTCAGCCCCCGCCCTCGCCCGACCTGTGGGCCACCGTCGACACCCTGTCCGAGTGGCTCGACACCCACCGCCCGGTCGAGGGCCGCGAGGGCGTGCTCCTGCGCATCCTGAAACTGTCCGAGGAGGTCGGCGAGGTCTCCGAGGCGGTCATCGGCGCGACCGGCCAGAACCCGCGCAAGGGCGTGACACACACCTGGGACGACGTGCAGTCGGAGCTGTGCGACGTCGTCATCACCGCGCTGCTGGCGCTGCGGACGCTGACGCCTGAGGCGCGGGAGGTGTTCGGGCGGCATCTGGAGCGGGTTGCGAAGAGGTCGCTGGGGACGACGAGAGCGCCCCTCGACCGCTAGGGCCTGTCCGCAAAGTCCCGCCTGCCCTGCGGCGTCCGGGCGGACGACGGGACTTTACGGACACGCCCTAGACGGCGACGACGCAGTTGTCGGAGCTACTGCCACCGAACACACTGACGATCCCGCTCGTGCCGTCACCGTAGAACCGCGCGTACACCCCTGCCGGGCGGCCGCCGAACAGCAGCGGCCCGAGCACGGGGGCGACGTCGACTTCGTACGGCTCGTCGACACCGTCGGCACACATCGCAAGCCGGTACGTCTGCGGATCCACGTACTCCTGCACCACGCTCGTGCCCGCCTCGGCTGCTGCGGCCACCGCCGTCTCCCACTGCGCCTGCTCCGTCTCACGGCCGATGACGACCTGCTTGCCGCTCATTCCGACGCTCGCCTTGAGCACCAGGGACTCGCGGTGGGCCACGGCGTACTGGACGAGGTCGACCTTGCGGCCGTCCCGGTGCGTCCCCCTGTCGGACAGGACTCGCGTCCACGGCAGTACGTGTCGACCAGATTCCGCTCGGCGCGCTCATCCACGGCGCCCTCCGACAGCAGGCCCATGGTGAGCTTGCTGGACAGGAAGGTGGAGGTCTGGGTGCCCACCAGCAGACAGCCGGCGTCCACCGCGGCCTGCACCGGCGCCGTGTCGAGACCGAGAGCCTCCCAGTCGGGGATGGTGAAGTCCCGCAGGCCCAGTGGGTAGCGCAGGTGCGGCGGACAGTCCCAGGCCTCATGCAGGTCCTCGGGCTCGAAGAAGCGCGCCGTGAGTCCATGGCGGTTGAAGTAGTCCGTCTGCAGGTCGAAGTAGCGGGTGAAGCCTCCTTGGTCGCGGGCGCTGCCCAGCAGGGCCACCCGGGGCTCCGCCCCCAGCTCCGCGCACAGGTCTTCGAACATCCGGGTACGGGCCGCGAACGGATCGGGAGAAGTGAACGGCACCCGGCCCGCGCTCGCGTAGAGCTTGTGCCAGACGTCCATGCGGCAGTGCACCTCCACCGCGCCGCAGAGCGCGCCGCTGACGTTGAACTCCAGGAACTGCGGCCCGTTGGGCCCGATGACGACGTCCGACGGGCCACGCAGTCCGCGTACCGTTCCTCCACAACGGGTCGGCCATGAACAACTGGCGTTCACTGCGCGGCATGGCTGTACGCCGTGAGCCTGCCCTCCGTGGTGGGCGCGGTCTCGAGGGCGGTGCGGCGCACCATGCCGAGCAGCGCGGCGGAGACGCGGAACAGTTCCGCATAGGTCGCCCGCGGCAGAGCGAACGGCGCGGCGGGGCAGCAGCGGCTGTACGGGTAGCCGACTGTCCCGCCAGCCCGTGGCGCAGCATCTCGCTGATCGTCTTCGCCGGAGCGGCGGGCGC
>KE354005.1 GCA_000415505.1 Streptomyces afghaniensis 772 | reverse complement strand
ATGGTGCACAAGTCCTCGCACCACTTCGACCTGGTGAACTGGTGGCTCGCCGACGAGCCCCGGGAGGTCTTCGGCTACGGGCGGCTCGGCTTCTACGGCCGTGAGGCGGGGGAGCGGCACGGACTGCGCCGGGAGTACGACCGCGCCCACGGCGCCGACCGGGCCGCCGACGACCCCTTCGCCCTGGACCTCGCGGCCAACGACACCCTGCGCGCCCTCTATCTGGACGCCGAACGCGACGACGGCTACCTGCGCGACCGGAACGTCTTCGACGGGCCGATCACCATCGAGGACGACATGTCCGTCCTCGTGCGCTACGCGCGCGGCGCGACGATGACGTACCACCTGACCGCCTACTCCCCGTGGGAGGGCTACCGGGTGATGTTCAACGGCAGCGCGGGCCGGCTGGAACTGGAGGTCGAGGAGAGCCGCTGGCAGCCGCCGCTGACCCGGGTCACCTCGGCCGCGGGTGCCCTGCACGGGGACACGGCGGCGGAGCACGCGGGCGGCGCCCGCCTCACCCTGCGCCCGCTGTGGCAGCCCCCGGTGGAGGTGCCGCTCGCGGTCGCCCACGAGGCCCACGGAGGCGGCGACCCGCGCATGCTCGACGCGCTGTTCGGCCCCGCCGACCTCACCCGTCCGGCGCACACCGGGGCGGCGACCCACCCGACGGCCACCGAACGCGACGGGGCACTCGCCCTGGCGGTCGGTCTCGCCGCCAACCGCAGCTTCGAGACGGGACGGCCCGTGCGTACCGGCGAACTGCTCCCCGGGATCCGGTGACCGGACCGCCCGTCAGGTCCAGGCCCGGTACGGCTCGTCGATCAGCTGGAAGACCGGCTCACCCCGCACCGGGTCCTTGGCGGTCGACAGCCGCACCCGGTCCCCGCTGTGGATGCCGATGGGCGGGCCCATGACCCGGCCGCGTACGACGAAGCCCTCGGCCATCTCGACCAGGGACACGTTGCGGGCCGCCGGGGTGTTGCGGTGCACCACCGTGGAGTGGCGGACGGTGCCCACGCCCTCGCTGCGCTCCGTCCGCAGCTCGCTGCCGCGGCAGACCGGACACAGCACCCGGTGGTACATGGCGGTGCCGCACCAGGTGCAGCGCTGGTAGAGGATGGCCTCGGTGTCCGGGCCCCTCGGGTCGAGCAGACCCGTCGAGGAGCCGGCTGCCTGCTGAGTGACGGTTCCTGAGTGGTGGTACACGCTGGTCAACTCCCTGCACTCGGCCGGAATCCCGTGTGCGAGGTCACCCGCGCACACGCGTGCCCGGTTCGCCGTGCCACCGTGCACGCAGCACAGAGTATGGCACTCAGTGCCACTCGTAAAGGCACTCCGTTCCCTCAATGTGTGGACCTTCAGCCGCGCCCCAGCGTCGCCTCGATCTCCTGCACGACCCGCCACAAGGGCGCGTCACGCCGGGACACGACGACCACCACGTCCTCGGGCTGCTCCCCGGCCGGGGGCACCGGCGTGCCGCCGAACGCGGACTGCACGTACGCCAGTGCGTGGTCCACCGTGGCGCCGGCGTCGTCCTGGCCGTCCGAACGCAGCCAGGAGCGCAGCGCGTTGTTGTGCGCCGCGACCACAGCCGCCGCGATCACATCGGCCTGGAGGGTCCCGTCCCGGCGGGCCGCGAAGCGCCGGCGCAGATACTCGGCGAGGGCGCGCTCGTAGCGCCACACCACCGACAGCTCGTAGGCGCGCAGCCCCGGGACCTGCTTGGTGAGGCGGTAGCGCTGCACGGAGAACGTCGGGTTCTCGGCGTACATCCGCAGCACGAGCCGGGCCGCGTCGCAGACCCGCCGCACGGGTTCCTCGTCGCCGGATCCCGCCGCCAGGAAGGCGGTCATGTCGGCCAGGCACCGCTCGTGGTCCGGGAAGACCACGTCCTCCTTGGACGGGAAGTAGCGGAAGAACGAGCGCCGTCCGACCCCGGCCAGCGCCACGATGTCGTCGATGGTGGTCTGCTCGTAACCCCGCTCGAGGAACAGCTGGAAGGCAGCCGCCACGAGGGCGTCCCGCATGGGCGGCTTTCCGGTCCCGGCGCCGGCTTTCTCGGAGCTCATGAGCGGGAACGTAGCACCCGGAAGGGTACGCATGGCACTCAGTGCACTCCTTGGGAGGAACCGAGTTCCCTCTGAACCCGAGGCGCGCAAGCCGCGTATCTAGCGGCAGCCGCGCATGCGGCGGCAGGACGATCCCCGAAGACGGGCACCCCCGAGCCCGGACGGAAGGAGAGCAGCGTGTCGACACCGTCCGAGCCCCGGCAGTCGCCCGACGGCCCGGCCCTCGAGCCCATCCGCGTCCTGCGGCCCCGCCGCACCGACGCACTCGCGGAACTGATGCGGGAGTACCGCGAGGAGATCGGCTACGCACGGGACGGCGACGAGCCCGGCGGCCACGAACCCGGCGGTTACGGAACCAGCGGTCACAGGCCCGGCCGTCACACGCCCGGCGGTTACGAGTCCGTCGTACTGCCCCGGCGGCCGGCCGGCTCCGAGGACCTGACCCAGGAACTCCCGCCCCTCACCCGCGCGAACGGCGACGGCCGTGCCGGGCCCGGACCGGGACTGCGCCGCGCCGCCGTCGCGGTGGCCGTCGCCGCGGCGGCGGTGATCGGCTTCGGCGGCGCCGCCCTCCTGCTCCCCGGCGCGAAGACCGAGGACAACGCGGCACCCGCTCCCCAGCCCACCGCGTCCGCCCCGCCCCGACCTCCACGCCCACCCCGCCCGCCGCCGATCCCGACGGGCCCGGCACTCTGCGCGAGGGAGCCACCGGCCCCGAGGTGACCGAGCTCCAGGAACGCCTCCTGCGCATCCCGGACGTCTACCGGGACGGCTCCACCAGTGGCAGCTACGACCCCACACTGACCGCGGCGGTCGCCCGCTTCCAGCTCTGGTACGGCATCCGCGGCGACGAAACCGGCGTCTACGGCAACGACACCCGGCTCGCCCTGGAGTCCCGCACGGCACCCGGCGCCGGCTGACCGCCCCCTCGGGACGGCACCCGGGATGGCAACCGCACCCCCGGCATGGTGAGGTGATGGGTGGTGAGGAGTCAGTGGCCGCGCGGGTCGAGGGAGTGGTGTGGGCATGGCGGGCATGGACGCGTTCATCGGGCGGCTGGACCCCGACATGTGCGTCGTCACGGCCGTCGCGGGCGGTGAACGGGCGGGGTGCCTGGTCGGATTCGCCTCGCAGTGCTCGATACAGCCCGTGCGGTTCGTGGTGTGGCTGTCCGAGGTGAACCACACCTTCCGGGTGGCGCGGGACGCCGAGGTGCTCGCGGTGCACCTGCTCGCCCGTGACCAGCACGGCCTCGCGGAGCGGTTCGGCGGCCGGACCGGCGACCGGACGGACAAATTCGAGGGCATCCCGCTGCGGGAGGGCTACGGCGGGGCCGTCGTGCTGGCGGACGCGCCGGCCTGGTTCGTCGGCCGGATCGTGACGCGCGCGGGCGGCGGTGACCACATCGGCTTCGTCCTCGACCCGGTCGAGTGGGGCGGGGACGAGACGTACGACGGGCCGCTGCTGCGCCTTTCCGGCGCCCACACCATCAAGCCCGGTCACCCGGTCGACTGAGCCGCATCCCGCCTCCCGAAGCCGCCAGGGTCTGTCCGGCGGATCAGGTCGCAGGGAATCGGCGGTGCCTTGTCCACGCCGCAGATCGGCGCACCAGGCCCCGCCTCTGCGGCATGATCCGCCGGACAGGCCCTAAGCCTCCGGAACTCTCGGCACCCGGACGTCCACGACACACACGTCGTCCCGCCGCTCGTCCGGCAGCATCCGCGCCAGCAACGGCCCCAGTGCCCCGGGCCCGTCCGCGTGCGAGGCCGCCACGGCCTCGGCGAGACGGTCCATACCCCGGTCGATGCTCTCCGGAGGGTGCTCGACCAGACCGTCGGTGAACAGGATGAGCCGGTCACCCGGTTCGAGACGGCACTCCGCCTCCTCGAAGACCGGCATCGTGGTCGCGCCGAGCAGCATGCCTCTGGGTCGGCTCAGATACCGCGCCTCGCCGTTCCGCAGCAGCGAGGGGCGGGGGTGCCCCGCCTGGGCCCAGACCAGACGGCGCGGTCCGGGGTCGTACCGGGCCAGCACCATGGTGGCCGTCGCGTGGGAATCGCGGGAGTGCAGCAGCAGCGTGTTCAGCCGGGCCAGCGCGCCCGTCAATGACGAACCCGTGATGACCATGCCCTTCGCCGTGAAGCGGAGCTGGGCCATCGTGGCGACGGCGTCGACGCCGTGCCCGGCGACGTCGCCGACCACCAGCAGCGCGTCCCGGTCGGGCAGTTCCACGGCGCTGAACCAGTCACCGCCGACGTGCACCCCCGACTGGGCGGGCAGATACGCGACCTCGACGCGCAGCCCCGCCAGGTGCACGGGCCGGTTCGCCAGTGGCAGCAACGCGTGCTGGAGCCGGGAGGCCAGGGTCCGCTCGGCCTGGAGCACGTCGTGCTGCGTGAGGATCGCCTGCTCGCTCTCGACCAGGGCCAGCTCCGCCCGCCGCCGGGCCGTCATGTCCTGGACGACACCGTGCACCTCGACGGGCGTGCCGTGCATGTCGGTCACGGCCTCGGCCACGAGCCGCAGATGCCGGATGCCGCCGCTCGTCCTGACCCGGAACGGCAGGTCGAACGCTCGCCCCTGGCGGACGAGTTCGCGCACGGCCCGGGTCAGCGCGGGCGCGTCCTCGGGCAGCGCGAGCTCCGGCATCCCGGTGAGCCGGACCGGACCGAGCGCGGGGTCCCGGCCGAAGATGGCGAACACCTGGGTCGACCAGGAGGCCTCCTGCGTGGCCAGGTTCCAGTTCGCCCAGCCGAGGTTGCCCAGCCGCTGGAGGTCCGCCAGCCGCTGCTCCTGCCGGTCGGAGGAGCCGTGCCGGATCCAGCTGACGACCAGCGCGTCGTCCAGCCGCGCCACCCGCGCCGAGTACGTGGACAGCGCCGCGATGCCGGCCACGACCTCCTCGTGCGCGAACGGTTCACTCTCGTACGGCTCCCGGGTGGTCAGGGTGCGCAGGCAGCCCTGCCACAGCGGCTCCTCCGTCAGGGCGGGCCGGAACTCCAGCAGCCGCCGGCCGGCCAGCTCCTCACCGGGGCGGCCCAGCAGGTCACCCGCCCGCGCGGTCGCCGCCTCCACCCGGAAGTCCTCGGTCTCGCCCGACGCGGCCCGCAGCGGGCTGAGCAGCATCGCGGCGATCGGCAGCGCGTCGAACAGTGTCTGCACCGCGTCCGTGGCGGCGTCGCCGGCCCGCTCGGGCGGTGCGTCGAAGGCGCGCAGCCGGCCGGCGCACAGCCCGGTGACGCCCCGCAGATGTGCGCGGTCGCGGGGCGTGAACGCCCCGGCGCGGGTGCGCAGCACACCGATGCAGACCTGGGCCGAGCCCGCCGTGAGCACGGGCAGCCAGGCGCGCGACCCCCACCGCTCGGGCGGGTCACCGATCAGCAGTTCCCGCCGCTCGTGCGAGGCGACGTCCTCCAGCCAGCACGGTTCGCCCGTCCGCAGCGCGTCCAGCGCCGCGATCCCGCTCAGCGGCGGCACCTGGCTCCACTGGGCGGCCAGCTGGTCGTCGATGCCGGCGTGCCCGATCAGTTCGAGTCCGCCGTCGGGCCTGCGGGCGTACATCATGATCGCGTCGGCCGCCATGTCGGGCGCGAGATGCTCCAGCAGACACCGGGCGAGGTCGTGCGGTGTCATCACCCGAACGAGGGCCTGTCCGAGGCGGGCCAGGGCGGCGGAGACGTCGTCCGGCGCGGATGTGTCCACCAGGGCGGCGGTGCCGGAGCCGGGGGTGTCGGCATCGAGGGGCTCGGTCGCCTCGCCGGGTCCGGGTGCCGTGGGCGCCAGGGACCCGAGCGTGATCCAGCACTCCTCCAGCAGGGTGTGACGCGCCGCCTTGGCCCGCTGGAGCAACCGCTCGTCCGCCGCGTCAGCGGAACACCCGGTCAGCGCCATCACGGCACCCTTGGCTCGTTCGACGACAGCCGACGTCGCCGCCTGGTCGCGCAGCCGGTCCAGTTCCGCGCGCTGCCGGGCGACGATTTTGGCCAGTTCGACCAGGTCCGGTGCGGCACCGGGCTCCGCCGGTGTCACGGGCTCGCTCGTCACGGGTTGAGCATCGCACACGCGGGCCCGTTCGAAGACTGCCTTGTACGCACGGGCAGCTCCCGCTTCCCAGGGGCCACGTCCGTCACAGCAGCCCCCGGGCCCTCAGTCGCCGTCGCGCGGATACAGCCACAGCCGCAGCAGCCGGCTGAGCCTCGGCATCACCAGATAGGTCAGCACCGGCAGCAGTACCAGCGGGAACACGGCCGCCCGCAGCGGCAGCGGCCACCCGGTGGTGTGCGGCGTCACCAGCCACTGGATGAGCAGCGTGAAGGGATAGGCGCCGAGGAACGTCGTGAGGACCATCTTCCACCGGGGCGGGGCCTGCACGGTGGTGCCGGGCAGGCTGAACCACGTCTCCATCCCGGTGGTCGACTGGCGTTCGCTGCTGACCTCGGTGGCGATGTCCTCGATCCGCCGGTGCCAGTGCGCGCGCTCCTCGGACTCCAGCCAGGCGGCCAGCCGGTGCCGGTCGGACCAGCGCAGCACCGCGTGGTAGCGGTGGCCGTCCTCGGGCGTGAGCCAGGAGACGCCCTCGTTGCCCGGGAACTGTCTGGCGCAGCGGGTGATGCCGCGCGTCCACTCCTCGAACTGCCGCTCCCGGCCGGGACGCACCTGCCAGGTCAGAACCGTTGTCACCGGCTCGGCGCGCCGGATTTCGGTGGTGCTCATCCCTCTGCGGGTGCCACGCCTGACGCGCGTCATGCCCCGAGGCTCACGGCTGGCGATTGGCCTCCACGAGCGCCGTGGTGACCGCCCGGACGCTGCGCGCGATGTGCTGCAACTGCATGACCTCGGCCGCGTACAGCTTGATGGTGTGCTCGATGACGCCCTCGTGCAGACCGAGTCCCGGCAGGTCGGCGCGGGCGGTCTGGAGGGCGGTGCGGGCCACCCTGAGCTCCTGCTGGACCTGGATCTGGGCATGCCGGGCGAGCAGGACGGGGTGGCGGACGAACACGGGGTAGCCGGCGTAGCGCGCGGGCACCAGCTCGCGCAGCCACTTGGCCGCCGAGCGCTCCCAGTCGTAGCTGCCGGGGGTTTTGACCTGGCAGGGCCAGTCCGGGCTGATGCGCGTGGACGTCAGGGGCATGATCATCGCTTCCGGGTGTGCGGCGTCGTGAGGGTGGACGACGGGTCGGGGCGGCCCCGGCCTAGGGGATGACCGGGGCCGCCACGGACACCCGGGACGCCGAGGCGGGTAGGAGCCGGCCCCTCGGGTGCGGAACGGAACCGGAAGGCCGGGTCGCGATCCGTGTGCAGTATTTATATATGCCATCCGGTTTTCAAGCCGCATGAAAACATTCATGCGCGCTTTGTTGTGGACTGCCGCTCAGTCCCGCAGGAAGAAATGGTGCTGGTCGGCGACCTGTTCGTACTCCTCAAGCCGGGCCTGCGTCCGTTCCGGGTCCGCGTCCGTCATGGCCTGGAGCAGCGCCGAGCACATCACGCCCGGGGCGGCGTAGGAGTCGAAGACCAGGCGCGACCCGGTCCCGAGGGCGAAGGCGACGTCGGCCTCGTCCGCGAGCGGCCCGAGCGCCAGGTCGGTGATGAGAGCGACCTTGAGTCCGGCGCCCCGCGCGACCCGGACGGCCGTCAGGGTCTCCTGGGCGTGCCGGGGCATGGAGAACGCCAGCACCCAGGTGCCGCCCGCCTCGCGCGACTGGAGCAGCGCGTCGTAGGCGACGCTGCCGCCCCGTGTCACGAGCCGTACGTCCGGGTGGATCCGGCGGGCGGCGTAGGCGAAGTACTCGGCCAGCGAGACGGAGATGCGCAGGCCGAGGACCGTCAGCGGGGTCGAGGACGACAGCTTGCGGCCGATGTCGATCACCAGGTTCGGGTCGGCGAAGTCCCGCCGCAGGTTCTCCAGGTTCTCGATCTCCGCGTCGACCGCCGCCTGCAGCTCGTTGCCCCGGTTCTCCTCGGCCGGGCCGCCGCCCGCGAGGGTGCCGAGCGCGATGGACTGGAGCTTCTCCCGCAGCGCCGGGTAGCCGCTGAAGCCGACCGCCGAGGCGAAACGCGTCACCGAGGGCTGGCTCACGCCGACCCGGTCGGCGAGATCCGTGATGGACAGGAACGCCGCCTCGGTGATGTTCTCGATCAGGTACTGGGCGATGCGCCGCTGGCCCGGGGACAGCCGGGGCCGGTCGAAGAGCGCTCTGAGCTGGGCGGACGGGGAGACCTCCGCTTCCGGGGCGGCCTTCCCCGAGGTGATCGCGGATGCCTGTGCGCGTGCCTGCTGCGGCGATGGCACCGGTTCGCCTCCTTCGTCTCCCAGGGACGTTCAACATAGCTCACGCACCGTGGTGACCAGGGCTTCTCCGTACAGCACATGAGGTGCCCGGCAGGGGGATACCCGGACGCCGGGCGGGAACCCGCCGCGGCAGAAGATCGACACGACCGACGAGGAGCCGACGTCATGACCGTCCCCGAGGAGAACCGGCCGAAGACGCAGACCACGGACGAGGTCCTGGAACAGCAGGACGAGAACCAGCCTCGGCCGCCGGGCGCGACCGGCCGCACGATGCGTGAGGCCCTGGAGGAGGCCGAGGTGCGACCCGACGACTACGACGAGCATTAGCACGCTCCAGGCCGCCGCAACCGAACCGACGACGCTTCCGGCAGGTGAGACCGCATGGGCGCACTGAGTGCGCTGGAGGAGACACTGGAAAACCGATGGGAGGCCCTGTGGGCACGGGTCCTCGACAAGGAGCCGGTCGAGGTTCTCGACGCCCTGCGACACGAGTGCGACGACAACGCCGTGGTGTGCCGGGCGGGCCGGATCATGGTCCCCAACGCCTACGACGTGGAACTCGCCGATGAGGTGCACGACCAGTTGACGCGCCACGGCACCAGCGTGGGCCAGGCCCTCACCGACAGCCTGTCCCGTCACGCGGAACGCAGGGGATACGAGTTCGCGGGCCCGCTCGCGGTACACGTCGCGAGGTGCCCCGACGTGCCCAACGGCCGTTACCGAGTGGCGAGTCGCGTCATGCAGCACGTGAGCACGGACGGCTTCTTCCACGCGGCCCACTGAAGCGCCCCAAAGGGGCGCGGGGAACTGCGCGAGCAACCACGATGCACCCGCGGACGACCCGGAACGGACGTTCAACGGCGATAGATCGTGATCGAGTGCCCCACATCGTCGACCGGGCGGCTGCTCCCGATCAACTCGGCCAGCCGCCCGGTCGCTTTCGCGGCCGCGGAGTCCGACACCACCAGCACCCCCCGCACGTCACCGGCCGGCACCTTGCGAGGATCACCGGCCCGGATGCCGTAAAAGGACGGCACACCGCTGCCCTTGTACACCAGCCACACCCGCTCACCCGGATACCGCTCGCGCAGCCGCTGCGCGAGCCGCCCCAGATCCTGCCCCCAGTCCACGTTGGAGTCGTGCAGGAACTCCCGCGTCCTGCCCGGCCCGCCGAACGCCTCATTGGAGTACGGCAGGTAGTAGGGGTACGTCCGCAGCGAACTGACCGCGACGAACGCCACCAGCACCCCCACCCCGACGGGGACCCACCGCCGCCGCACCGCGAGGACGCACCCCGCCGCCACCCCGAGAGACAGCGGCAGGAAGACGGCGTACCGCGTGCCGAAGTCCCGCGCCCCCTGCATGGCCGCCGCCAGCAGCACCAGGGGAGGAGCCAGCACATAGGGTGCGGCCGGACGCAGGCGGCGCACCGCGACCACGACGACCGCCCCGGCGACCCACAGCGCCAGCGTCCCGAGCGGTGTCTTCACCAGCAGCGCGGCCGGCAGGTAGTACCAGAGCGAGCCCGAGTACAGCCGGCCGAACAGAAAACCCTGCCAGGGCCGGTTCTCCAGCCCGAACTGGACCCGCATCCCGTCCCGGTACGCCTCCGGGAACGGCAGGAACCGGACCAGCAGCCCGCGCAGCCCGCGCACCACGGGAACATGCTGCTCCGGAGTCCAGCGCAGCCGCGGATCGACCAGCAGATACGTGACCCACACGACCGCGATCGCCACCAGAGCCACCACACCCGCCCCGACGGCCGCACGCACGAGGCGCCGGCCTCCTCCGGACGCGTGCCACACCGAGACGGCGGCCAGAGCCATGAGGACCGGTACGGCCGGGAGCGTGCTCATCTTCGTGGCCAGGGCCGCCCCCAGCGCCACGCCGGCGAGCGGCACGTACAGCCGGGGCCTGCGGCGCGCCCGCCACAGCAGCCACGCCGACGTCAGCACGAACCCGGCGGCCGGCACGTCGAGCGTGGCGAGCGAGCCGTGCGCGATGACGTCGGGGGAGCAGCAGTACAGGGCGAGCGCGGCCAACGCCCCCGCTCTCGCGGCCAGTTCACGGGTGAAGGCGAAGACGACCAGCCCGAAGAGCAGCGTCAGCGCGATCACGGGGAGACGGGCCCACAGCATCAGCCGCCAGGGGTCGTTGCCCGTCTCGTAGAGCAAGTGCCGCCCCACCGCGCCCTGGTCCCCGGTGAAGGACGGGTCGACGCGCGGATGTGCGAGGGCCACCCCGGCGCCGATGAGGAGTTTGCCGAGGGGCGGGTGCTCGGGGTTGTGGCGCAGCCGGTGCTCGTGCGTGTACTCGGCGGCCGCGCCCACGTACACCGGTTCGTCGATCGTCGGGGTCTGCCGCACGGCGGTGGTGACCATCGCGAAGGCCGTCGCCGCGAGCAGCACGGACACCAGGAGCGGCAGCGGCCACCGTGCGCCGGGCCGCCGGGTGGCCCCCGCCGTCGCCGGCGGGGGAGCGACAGCGGCCGCGGGACGGCGGGAGCGGTCCAGAGGTCCCTCATGGAGCCACTCTGCACCAGCCCCCGCCGCTCGGGGTGTCACCGCTTCACGAGTCGCACCGACAGACCGTCAGCGGTGTGCACGGGCACGGCCCGCAGCGTCGTCGAGTCCAGTTCGACACGGTCGAACCGGCCGCGCAGCGCCGGAGCCGACAGGACCGGGACGGTGGTCCCCGCGACCGGCGGCCGATCGGCGTCGAGCCGCAGCGACAGCACGCTGCCCCGGCCGAGCACCACGCGCCGGCTCACCGTGAGCGCCGGGCCGTGGTTCCCGCGCAGCCCCAGCTCCAGCGTCGACTCGCCCTCCTGGACGTACGAGCCGCGCACCCGAAGGACCTGGTCCGCGCGCAGGGTGCCGCCCGTGACCCGGACGTCGCCCTGCCCCAGGGCGTTGGGGGACGCGGCGACCAGCGTGCCGTCCTCGACGACGGTCCCGCCGTGGTAACGGTTGTGGCCGGTCAGCGTGAGCGTGCCCGTGCCGCGCTTGGTCAGCCCGCCGTCGCCCTCGATGTCGTTGCGCCAGCTGTCCGCCGCGTGGAAGCCACCGGCCGCCGCGTCCAGCGTCACCGTGACGTCGGTGTCGAAGGCGCCGTACCCGTCCGCCGCCGCGAACAGGTTCAGCCGGCCCCACTGCTCGAAGGCGTCCAGCAGGACGTATCCGGAGGGCAGCGCGGTCGTGCGCAGCACCTCGCGGCGCTGGGCCGCGCTCAGGTACGGCAGCCGTGTCTCCAGCAGGACCTCCGCGCCCTTCGGCACGGTGAGCGGGTCCTTGCGGCCGCGGCGGGGCAGGACGTACGTCAACCGGTGCCCGACCGCCCGGGCGTTGGCCTCGCGGTCGGCGTACGCGTCGTCGGCGTCCGAGTGGGCGTAGGTGTACAGCGTGTCCGGCGTCGTGCCGGTCTTCCCGGTGAAGTAGGCGAGGGCCTGGGCGCGTGCCGCCGCCTTGAGCTCCGCGTTCGCCGGGTCGGCCAGCGTCGCCGCGGTCAGGGCGGTCGCCATGATCCGGCCGCCGATGACGTCGACGGTGGAGTGCATGCCCGACATGATCCGGGTGTGGCTCAGCTCGAACGCCCGCGTCACCAGCTCCTGGAAACGCTCGGGCACCGCGTACGCGTAGGCCAGACCGGCCAGATGGAAGGCGTTGGTGTGGCCGCTCGGGAACCCCCCGTCCTCCTCCGGGGTCTCGGAGCGCTGGCGCAGCAGCTGCGGGGCGACCACCACGTCCGAGTCGTACACCGGGTAGCCGAGGGCGTCCTTCTTCCCGGTGTCCACGACCCCGCTGTCCTCGTTCATCCGCCACGGACGCGGGTACTGGAAGGCGAACTTGGCCGGGTTGCCCGAGGCGAACGGCCCGCGCACGGTGTCGACCAGCTTGGCCACCTTGCCGAGGTCCGAGTCGTAGGAGCCCGCGCCGAGCGCGGATCCGGCGGGGGCGTCGGCGGGCAGGGTGTCGTTGATCTTCCCTGCGGGCGTGCCGTCCGGAGCGGTGGTGATGGACGTGACCGCCTTGGCACCCGACCTGTACAGGCCGGCGAGCGGGCCCAGGCCGCCGATCATGGCGTAGCTCTGGTGCTGGCGGTCGTAGAGGAAGGCCTCCTTCGCCTGCGCGTCGGTGCGGGACGTCGTGATCCGGGCGCAGTAGCGCATGTTGGCGCGCAGCACCTCGCGGTCCAGGACGCGGCCGGTGTCCCAGGCGCCGCCGGTCTTCCACACCTTTGCCATGCCGCCCAGGATCCGGACGACGGCGTTGGTCTCCGGGGTCTGGTTCGCGACGACGTTCGACTTGTAGTCGTCGACGAACGCGGCGGGGCCCGTGGCGGCTTTCGCGTCGGCGGCGGCGAGCCACGTGGCGAAGGTCGGTGCGGCGAGCAGACCCGCCGAGGCACCGAGGGAGGTCCTGAGGAAGCCCCGCCGGTCGACGGTGGCGGGGGAGCGGTGCCCGGCTGATGACGGCATGGGTGCGCCTCTCTGGAGTTCAGCGAAGAAGGTGTCGTGCCGTTGTGCGACGTGCTTCGGCCGTGTGCGGCCGGAAAGGTGATGCAGCGTGTGCGACTTCTGGTGCCTGTGATGGCTTCTGTGGCACCTGGTGCCTACGAGCGAAGATCTACTGCCGTGCTGTGACCCTTCGGAGAGGGTCCGGCCACCAGCCGGTGTCCGGCACGTGAACGGCGCCCGCCCGGCTCACAGCAGCGAACGGGCCAGCGCCACCGCGCCCTCGACCGGCGGCACCCGCAGCGGCTGCGGCCGGGCCCCGGGCAGGGACTCGGCGAGCGCGGAGGTGAACGCCTCGTACAGCGCGGGCTGGGCGAGGACCGTGCCGCCCGCCACCACCACGTCGTCCACCGGGACCCCGCGCGCGGCGAGCCGTACGACGAGCGCGGCGAGCGCCCGCCCGCCGTCGGCGATCACCGCCCGGGCGAGCGGCGAGCCCGCCTCGGCGGCGTCGAAC
>KE354004.1 GCA_000415505.1 Streptomyces afghaniensis 772 | reverse complement strand
CGCGCGGCCTCACGGACGAGGCCGGCCGCGCGCCCTCGTCCCCGACGCACCGCGCCCAGCCGCCGACCTGGACCGCAGCGCCGTCGGGCAGCCGCCCCACCGCGACCGAACCGGTACCGGCGACCAGTCCGACGCCCTTGTCCAGCCCGCGGCGGGAACGAGCAGTTCGGCATCGCCCACGACGAGCGCGGGCACCCCCAGCCGCCCCTGGAGGGCGGCGCGGATGCCCGCGCACTGGCGTGGGGTCTCGCAGGCGTGACCGCCCACGGCGAGAGCGGACGGTCGTACGTGAGAAGGCAGGGCGCCGGCGACCAGAGCGGCCAGCCAGTCGGCGGCGGCCCCGGGGTCGTGCGGCCGCCATCCCGAACTGCTGCGGACATGGTCGACGACGTCCTCGTCGCCCGCGAAGGCGCGCAGATGTGTCTTGGTGCCGCCCACGTCGATACCGACCGCGTAAGGCGTGGAGTCCTGCACGGGTCCTCTTTCGTCGTTGCGCGGTCACGACGACGGCAGGCGAACCGCCCGTCGGACCACGGCAGTTGAAGAGGTAGGGAAGCCCCGGGACGGGCTTCTGCGGAACACGGCAGGCGAGTACCGTGAAGTTCGTTAGGAAGTTAACTAACGAAGTAGGGTGCGCGTCAAGAGGCACGGAATCCCGATGCCGCGCGACCCCTGCCGCCGCCTTTCACGGCCGCAGCACGACCTGGGGAGACCATGCACCTGAGCGAGAGTGCCCGTGTGGTGTTCGACGTACTGGCCGGGACGGGCACGGCCACCCGCCCCCAGCTGGCGGCCGGTGCGGGCCTTTCCAAGCCGACCGTCTCCTCCGCCGTGGCCGAGCTCGAAGCCGTCGAGCTCGCCGCCCACTCCGGCAGGGCCTCCGGCGGCACCGGCCGCAGCGCCGCGATCTACCGTCTCGGACCGGCCGCCGGCGCCGTGCTTGCGGTCGACCTGGGACCCGCCGTGACCCGGGTGCGCGGCTGCGCCCTGGACGGCACCCTGCTCGCCGAGGGCACGGGCTCCCGCCGGGACGCGGCCGACACCGTCCGCAAGGTCCTCGACGCCCTGCCCGCCGGGGCCCCGCTGCGGGCCGTCGTCGTCGCCGTCGGTGACGTCCCCACCCGGGACCGCGCCGGGGAGCGCCCCGCGACCGCCAAGGCCGGCCCCGTCTTCGACGCCATGGCCGTCGCCCTGCCCGAGGGTGTCCCCGTCCACCTGGAGAACAACGTCAACTGCGCCGCCCTCGCCGAGCTCCACGAGGGCGCCGCCGTCGGCCGGGACACCTTCGGCTACCTGCGCATCGGCGTCGGCATCGGTCTCGCCGTCGTCATCGGCGGCCGGGTGCTGCGCGGCGCGAACGGCGCCGCCGGTGAGGTGGCTCGTCTGCCCTACCCGTGGGACGACGACCGCGCCCCG
>KE354003.1 GCA_000415505.1 Streptomyces afghaniensis 772 | reverse complement strand
CGGACCGCCTGCCGACGGCATCGCCCGGACCCCTACGTCCGTCGCGTCCGCAAGGACGAGATGGAGAAGATCATGCCGGCGTGCGTGGCGATGTTCACCGAGGAGGTCGGCGTCTCCCCGCTGGCCGGCGACGGCGGCCTCCTCTACCAGGCCCGCGTCGCCGAACTCGTCGGATCCGGCCGCGCCTTCGCCCGCTTCGACGCGGACGGCAAGGTCGTCTTCAAGGCCGAGATCGGCGCCGCGACCGACCGCGCCTGCCAGATCCAGGGCGTCTGGGTCGCCCCCGAGTACCGGGGCACCGGCCTGGCGGCCCCGGGCATGGCAGCGGTCCTGCGCTACGCCCTGGCCGACGTGGCCCCGGTGGCGAGCCTGTACGTCAACGACTTCAACACGGCAGCGCGCAGGACGTACCAGAGGGTGGGCTTCCAAGAGGTCGGCGCCTTCATGAGCGTGCTGTTCTGACAACTCGAAGCCCCCTGTAGGCTCCCCGCCATGGACCTGGTGATCGGCCCCCTCGACCTCTCCGGCCACGTCGACGAGGCCCTGGAAGTCCAAGCCGTGGCATTCGGACTGGGCCCCGACGAAGTCGCAGTCCGCCGCCAGATCGTCCTGCGCCACATGACCTATCCGGGCGCCCGCGCCCTCGGCGCGACAGTCGGCGGCAACCTCGTCGGCTTCGTCTACGGCATGCCCAACGACCGCGCCCACTGGTGGTCCACCGTCGTGGAGCCGTACCTCAGGGCGAACCACCACGACCACTGGCTCGACGACGCCTTCGTGATCACCGAACTGCACGTCCACCCCGCCCACCAGAACCGGGGCATCGGCCGCTCCCTGATCACCACGATCACCGACGGCGCCGCCGAACCCCGGTCGATCCTCTCCGCGATCGACACCGAGAGCCCCGCCCGCGCGCTCTACCGCTCCCTCGGCTACCGGGACCTGGCCCGCCAGGTCCTCTTCCCGAGCGCCCCCAAGCCGTACGCCGTGATGGGCGCTCCGCTCCCGCTCCTGCGCCGTTAACCGATTTCCACCGCCCGGCACCCCCCGGATAACCTCCTGGCATCACCTACACGCAGCAGGAGCAGAAAAGCCATGGCGAACGTACCGGTCCAGCGCATGTCCCAGTTGATGGCGAAGACGTTGCGCGACGACCCGGCGGACGCCGAGGTCCTCAGCCACAAGCTCCTCGTCCGCGCCGGCTACGTGCGCCGCACCGCCGCCGGAATCTGGAGCTGGCTGCCGCTCGGCAAGCGGGTCCTGGCCAACGTGGAGCGCATCGTCCGTGAGGAGATGGACGCCGTCGGCGCCCAGGAGGTGCTGCTCCCCGCCATCCTGCCGCGCGAGCCCTACGAGGCCACCGGCCGCTGGGACGAGTACGGCCCCGAGCTGTTCCGCCTCCAGGACCGCAAGGGTGGCGACTACCTCCTCGGCCCCACGCACGAGGAGATCTTCACCCTGCTGGTGAAGGACCAGGCGTCCTCCTACAAGGACCTGCCGGTGATCCTCTACCAGATCCAGAACAAGTACCGCGACGAGGCCCGGCCCCGCGCCGGCATCCTGCGCGGCCGCGAGTTCCTCATGAAGGACTCCTACTCCTTCGACACCGAGGACGAGGGCCTCGCCCGCTCCTACGCCCTGCACCGCGAGGCCTACCAGAGGATCTTCGCGCGCCTCGGCCTCGACTACCGCATCTGCGCCGCCACCGCCGGCGCGATGGGCGGCTCCAAGTCCGAGGAGTTCCTCGCCCCCGCCGAGGCCGGCGAGGACACCTTCGCCGACTGCCCGAACTGCGACTTCGCCGCCAACACCGAGGCGATCACGTACGAGCTGAAGCCCGTCGACGCCGCCGACGTCCCGGCCGCCGAGGACATCCCGACCCCCGACACCCCGACCATCGAGACCCTCGCCGCGTCCCTCGGCGTCCCGGCCTCGGCCACGCTGAAGAACCTCCTCGTCAAGGTCGACGGCGAGATCGTCGCCGTCGGCGTCCCCGGCGACCGCGAGGTCGACATGGACAAGGTCGAGGCGCACTTCGCCCCGGCCGTCGTCGAGCTGGTCACCGAGACGGACTTCGCGGCCCGCCCCGACCTGGTCCGCGGCTACGTCGGACCGCAGGGCCTGGACAAGGTCACGTACATCGCCGACCCGCGGGTCGCCCCGGGCACGTCGTGGATCACCGGCGCCAACAAGGCCGGCACGCACACCAAGAACGTCGTCGCGGGCCGCGACTTCGAGGTCGACAGCTACGTCGACGTCGTGGTCGTACAGGAGGGCGACCCCTGCCCGAAGTGCGGCACGGGCCTCGTCCTCGACCGGGCCATCGAGATCGGCCACATCTTCCAGCTGGGCCGCAAGTACACCGACGCCCTCAAGCTCGACGTCCTCGGCCAGAACGGCAAGCCGGTCCGCGTCACCATGGGCTCCTACGGCATCGGCGTCTCCCGCGCGGTCGCCGCCATCGCCGAGCAGAGCGCCGACGACAAGGGCCTGTGCTGGCCCAAGGAGGTCGCCCCGGCCGACGTCCACGTGGTCGCCGCCGGCAAGGCCCTCCAGACCGAACTGGCCCTCGACATCTCCCAGAAGCTGGCCGCCGCCGGTGTCCGCGTCCTGGTCGACGACCGCGCCGGCGTCTCCCCGGGCGTCAAGTTCACCGACTCCGAGCTGATCGGCGTCCCGCAGATCCTGGTGGCCGGGCGGCGCGCGGGCGACGGTGTGGTGGAGCTGAAGGACCGCCGCACCGGCGAGCGCGAGGAGCTGACGGTCGAGGAGGCCGTCGCACGGCTCACGGCCTGAGTGCCCTGGCCCTGTGAGCGCTCCGGGCCTGCGGAGCGCTCACAGCCAGCCCGCGAACTCCAGCAGCAGCTCCGCGTCCCGCGGGCGTCCGACCCGCCCCGCCCGCACGCCCGACTCCACGGCCCGGAACAGCGTCCAGCCGCGCAGCCGCTCCTGGTCCACGTCCAGGGACTCGGCCAGCCGCTTCACCCGGCGCCGGGTCGTCGCCGCGCCGGACGGCTGGGCGATCAGGTCCTCCACCCGGTCGCGGACCAGCCGGGCCAGATCGAAGGCGCACTCGCCCACCACCGGATCGGGTCCCACGGCCAGCCATGGCATCCGCTCCCCGGCGAGCACCTTGCTCTGCCGGAACGTGCCGTGCAGCAGACGGTGTTCGGGCGGCGCGGCCAGCAACTCCTCGCGCGCCGCGAGTGCCACGTCGACCAGCGGCGCCACCTCGGCATCGACCCGGGCACGTGCCCGCATCGCCTCGGCCTGCCGCCCGGTCCGCTCGGCCACGGTCTCGAAGGGGAAGTCGGCCGGCGGCTCCACCCACAGCCGCCGCAGCGTCCCCGCGGCCTCCAGCAGCGCCTTCGCCTCCGGCAGCGACCGCACCGACACGTCCGGATGCAGCCGCTCCAGCAGCAGCACACCCTCGGTCCGACAGGGTTCGAGCAGCTGTACGGCACCCCGCCCGGCCCAGTGCGTGAGCGCGGCCCGCTCCGCCTCCGGGCGGGCCCGGCCCGGCGCCAGCTTCAGCACGGCGGGCTTCCCGTCGGCCGTCCGCACCAGCACGACCAGGCTGCTGCGCCCCCCGGGCACCTGCACCCGCTCCACGGTCAACTCGCGTAGCGCGACGGCCTGCTGCGCCGCCTCGGGCAGCTTCTCCAGCCAGTCGTCACCGTCCGGTGCCGTCTCACCGAGCGCCCTGACCAGACGCTTCGGCGGTTCGAAAACCATGCGCGAGTCGTTCCCTTCGTGCTGTCCGCGGTGCGTGCCCCGCGGGGGTCACGCCGTCGGCGCCGCCAGGGGCGGGGCCGTGCCGGCCCGCTCGGCGAGCCCAGGGAAGGCTACGCTCTCGCCGCGCCAGCGCACCGCCCGCACCGCCGCCTCCCGCAGCGCCTCGGCGGCCAGGGCCCGCCGCGCGCCGCTCGCCGCGCGCACCAGGTCCGAGTACACCCCGGCCACCCGGTCCTCCAGCTCGGCGGCGAGCCGCACGGCCGCCGCCGCGTCCGGCACCGGGAACGGCAGCGCGTACCCGGCGGCCGCCGCCCCGGGCCTGCCCCCCAGGTCCTTCACCTCGCGCACCAGCGCGTCCCGGCGCGCCCGGTGCGCGTCGTACGCCGTCCGTGCCTCGGCGCGCCGTCCGTCGCCGATCCGCCCGCCGACCACGCCGTACCCGTACACCGCCGCGTGCTCGGCCGCCAGCGCCGCCTGGAGGGCCCGCAGCTCCCGGTCCTTCGCCTCGCTCACGCGCCACCCTCCGTCAGCAGATACACGTGCGCCGCCCCGGCCGCCGCCACCGACGCCAGCAGCCGCGCCAGCTCGCCCGGCACGTCGAGCAGCGCCTTGGCCCGCCGGTCGGCGAGCTCCCGCTCCGCGGCGGCGAGGGCCGCCAGCGCGTCCTTGTCGTCGCCCGGCACGGCGGCGGCCGAGGAGGAAGCGGAAGGGGAGGAGGGAGAGGGGGACGGCTTCCGGCCCGGGCCCCCTCCGAAGGCCTGCGCATGCCGTACGGTCTCCGCCCGCAGCGGCCCCAGCCGCTCCGCGAGCCCCGGGTGGGCGGCGATCACGGCGTCGTACCGCTCCACCAGCCCCTCGCTGTCCCGCGCCGCACGCGCGCGTGCCCGGCGCTCGGCCGCCGACGGGCCGTTCTCGGAGGCACCCGGACCCTCGCCCCCGGCGGTGCAGCCCGCCAGGGCGAGGGCCGCCGGGCCGACGGCGAGCAGAGTCCTTCTGCGCGGCCCCCAGTGGGCGCGCGGAGATGAGGGGAACGGCACGTCAGACGTCCTCGGGAGCTCGTAAGAGAAAGAAGCGACTCTAAGGGCTGAACGCCCGTGATCACGGTACCCGGGCCCCCGCCCGGGACCACTCAGCGGCACCGTTCGTCACCGGGTGGACGGCAACACACCCCGCGACCGGATACCCTTTGACCAGACACGCGACCCATCCCACAACAGCACACGCGGCCGAGGAGTCACCCGGATGAGCACCACCCAGAGCGAGAGGCTGCGAGAACTGCTGGAACCGCTCGTCGCATCCCAGGGTCTGGACCTCGAAGAGATCGAAGTGGACTCCGTCGGACGCAAGCGTGTGCTGCGCGTCGTCGTCGACTCGGACACGGGCGCCGACCTGGACCAGATCGCCGATGTGAGCCGCGCGCTCTCGGCGAAGCTCGACGAGACGGACGCGATGGGCGAGGGGGAGTACACCCTCGAGGTCGGCACCCCGGGCGCGGAGCGCCTCCTCACGGAACACCGGCACTACGTCCGCGCCACGGACCGGCTGGTGAAGTTCCAGCTGGCCGAGGGCGGCGAGCTGGTCGCCAGGATCCTCAAGGTCGACGACGAGGGAATCGACACCGAGGTGCCCGGGGTGAAGGGCCGCAAGGCCACCGCGCGCAGACTCGCCTTCGACGACATCGTCCGGGCGCGCGTCCAGGTCGAGTTCAGCCGCAAGGACAACAAGAAGGAAGAGGAGGCGTAGCCGTGGACATCGACATGAGTGCCCTGCGGGGCTTGGTTCGGGAGAAGGAGATCTCCTTCCCCCTGCTGGTCGAGGCGATCGAGTCGGCCCTCCTCATCGCCTACCACCGCACCGAGGGAAGCCGCCGCCACGCGCGCGTGGAGCTCAACCGGGAGACCGGCCATGTGACCGTGTGGGCGAAGGAGGACCCCGACGACCTCGAGGAGGGCCAGGAGCCCCGCGAGTTCGACGACACCCCGTCCGGCTTCGGCCGTATCGCCGCCACCACGGCCAAGCAGGTCATCCTGCAGCGCCTGCGCGACGCCGAGGACGACGCGACGCTCGGCGAGTACGCCGGCCGCGAGGGCGACATCGTCACCGGCGTGGTCCAGCAGGGCCGCGACCCGAAGAACGTGCTCGTGGACATCGGCAAGCTGGAGGCCATCCTGCCGGTGCAGGAGCAGGTGCCGGGCGAGACCTACCCGCACGGCATGCGGCTGCGCAGTTACGTCGTCCGGGTGGCCAAGGGCGTCCGCGGCCCGTCCGTGACGCTGTCCCGGACGCACCCCAATCTGGTGAAGAAGCTCTTCGCCCTGGAGGTGCCGGAGATCGCCGACGGGTCCGTGGAGATCTCCGCGATCGCCCGTGAGGCCGGTCACCGCACGAAGATCGCCGTACGGTCCACCCGGTCCGGCCTGAACGCCAAGGGCGCCTGCATCGGCCCCATGGGCGGCCGTGTGCGCAACGTGATGGGCGAGCTGAACGGCGAGAAGATCGACATCGTCGACTGGTCGGAGGACCCGGCCGAGATGGTGGCGAACGCGCTGTCCCCGGCCCGTGTCTCCAAGGTGGAGATCGTGGACATGGCGACCCGGTCGGCCCGAGTGACGGTGCCCGACTACCAGCTGTCCCTGGCCATCGGCAAGGAAGGGCAGAACGCCCGCCTCGCGGCCCGGCTGACCGGCTGGCGGATCGACATCCGGCCGGACACGGAACCCGCCGCGGACCGGACCGGGGAATAGATCCAAGCCGCGGGTCGTTCAGATCACGACAGGTTCGGGCGCGGCAACTGTTCGAATCCTGCCCCAAAGGGGTGAGGCGCCTACGGGGAGGTAGACTTAACGGTGTCTGGCCGGACGCGCACCCGCGCATGCCCTGAACGCACCTGTGTGGGGTGTCGGGAGCGAGTGGCCAAGGCCGATCTTTTGCGGATCGTGTTGATCGAGGGCGCATGCGTCCCTGATCCACGCGGTACGCTGCCCGGCCGGGGTGCGTATGTGCATCCCACACCGGTCTGTCTTGACCAGGCGGTCCGCCGCCGGGCGTTCACGAGGGCACTGCGCGCCCCGGGAGCGCTCGACACAAAGGCGTTGCGCCAATACGTCGAGCAGACAACAGTTGCCGATCAGGCAACACGGTAAGAACGTGCCGCACGGAACCCCGTGCGGTCTAGGTACCTCGCGAGTCGAAAGCAGGTCGAGATTGCGATGAGCACTCGATGAGTACGCGATGAGTACGCCCATGAACTAGCGACGGTCCGGCTTCACCCGGACCTCAAAGGAGCGAAGTGGCTAAGGTCCGGGTCTACGAACTCGCCAAGGAGTTCGGTGTCGAGAGCAAGGTCGTCATGGCCAAGCTCCAGGAGCTCGGTGAATTCGTCCGTTCGGCGTCTTCGACGATCGAAGCGCCTGTTGTACGCAAGCTGACCGACGCATTCCAGCAGGGCGGCGGCAACGGCAAGTCCGCCGCGAAGCCCGCGGCCCCCAAGAAGGCCGCCCCCCGTCCGGCCGCGCCCTCTCCGGCGCAGTCGGCCCGTCCGGCTGCCCCGAAGCCGCCGGCCG
>KE354002.1 GCA_000415505.1 Streptomyces afghaniensis 772 | reverse complement strand
GCGGCGGTGGCCGTCCCGGCTTCGGCGGTCGTCCCGGCGGTCCCGGTGGCCGTGGTGGCACGCAGGGCGCCTTCGGCCGTCCCGGCGGTCCCGCGCGTCGTGGCCGCAAGTCGAAGCGGCAGCGCCGTCAGGAGTACGAGGCCATGCAGGCCCCGTCGGTCGGCGGCGTGATGCTGCCTCGCGGCAACGGCGAGACCGTTCGCCTGTCGCGCGGTGCCTCGCTCACCGACTTCGCGGAGAAGATCAACGCCAACCCGGCGTCGCTCGTCGCGGTCATGATGAACCTCGGCGAGATGGTCACGGCCACGCAGTCCGTCTCCGACGAGACGCTCCAGCTCCTCGCCGACGAGATGAACTACACGGTTCAGATCGTCAGCCCGGAGGAGGAGGACCGCGAGCTCCTCGAGTCCTTCGACATCGAGTTCGGCGAGGACGAGGGCGACGAGGAGGACCTGATGGTCCGCCCGCCGGTCGTCACCGTCATGGGTCACGTCGACCACGGTAAGACCCGGCTCCTCGACGCCATCCGCAAGACGAACGTCATCGCGGGCGAGGCCGGCGGCATCACCCAGCACATCGGTGCCTACCAGGTCGCGACCGAGGTCAACGACGAAGAGCGCAAGATCACCTTCATCGACACCCCGGGTCACGAGGCGTTCACCGCCATGCGTGCCCGTGGTGCGCGGTCGACGGACATCGCGATCCTGGTCGTCGCGGCCAACGACGGCGTCATGCCGCAGACGGTCGAGGCGCTCAACCACGCCAAGGCGGCCGACGTCCCGATCGTCGTCGCGGTCAACAAGATCGACGTCGAGGGTGCGGACCCGACCAAGGTGCGCGGTCAGCTGACCGAGTACGGCCTCGTGGCCGAGGAGTACGGCGGCGACACCATGTTCGTCGACATCTCCGCCAAGCAGGGTCTGAACATCGACTCCCTGCTGGAGGCCGTGGTCCTCACGGCCGATGCCTCGCTCGACCTTCGGGCCAACCCGAACCAGGACGCGCAGGGCATCGCGATCGAGTCCCGTCTCGACCGCGGCCGCGGTGCCGTGTCGACGGTCCTCGTCCAGCGCGGCACGCTGCGGGTCGGCGACACCATGGTGGTCGGCGACGCGTACGGCCGAGTCCGGGCGATGCACGACGACAACGGCAACCTCGTCACCGAGGCGGGTCCGTCGACGCCGGTGCAGGTCCTGGGCCTGACCAACGTCCCGGGTGCGGGCGACAACTTCCTCGTCGTCGACGAGGACCGTACGGCCCGTCAGATCGCGGAGAAGCGTGCGGCGCGCGAGCGCAACGCGGCCTTCGCGAAGCGCACGCGCCGTGTGTCGCTCGAGGACCTGGACAAGGTGCTGAAGGCCGGCGAGGTCCAGCAGCTGAACCTGATCATCAAGGGTGACGCTTCCGGTTCCGTCGAGGCACTCGAGTCCTCCCTGCTCCAGCTGGACGTCGGCGAAGAGGTCGACATCCGCGTCCTGCACCGCGGCGTCGGTGCGGTCACGGAGTCCGACATCGACCTGGCGATGGGCTCGGACGCCATCGTGATCGGCTTCAACGTGCGCGCCGCCGGGCGTGCGCAGCAGATGGCCGAGCGCGAGGGCGTGGACGTCCGGTACTACTCGGTCATCTACCAGGCGATCGAGGAGATCGAGGCGGCCCTCAAGGGCATGCTCAAGCCGGAGTACGAAGAGGTCGAGCTCGGTACGGCGGAGATCCGCGAGGTCTTCAAGTCGTCCAAGCTGGGCAACATCGCGGGTGTTCTCATCCGCTCCGGCGAGGTCAAGCGCAACACCAAGGCCCGCCTCATCCGCGACGGCAAGGTGGTCGCGGAGAACCTCAACATCGAGGGCCTGCGTCGCTTCAAGGACGACGTCACCGAGATCCGCGAAGGGTTCGAGGGCGGTATCAACCTCGGCAACTTCAACGACATCAAGGTCGACGACGTCATCGCGACGTACGAGATGCGCGAGAAGCCGCGGGTGTAACACCCCACGGCGCCTTGGTCGGCCGACGCGGCACCGCCGCGTCGGCCGGCTGGCCGTTTGCCCCTCCTGCGGAGCTGAATCGACGCGCGCCCGCCGCGGGTGCGTGCGGAGCCGCGTGAGGGGTGCAGGGGACGCAGTCCCCGCCGGGGTCCGGGGCGGAGCCCCGGGGCGGCACATCCTGTCCAACCGTGTCGGGCGGGTGGGCAAAGGAAAACCCCGTCGAGCCACCGGACGGTACGCGGTACCGTTCTTGATGTCCCTGCCCCGACCGCAGGGCCATCGATCCCGTACCGGCGGGTCATCCGGACACACACATGTACGTGGGGACGCTGTCCTTCGACCTGCTCCTCGGCGACGTACGGTCGCTGAAGGAGAAGCGCTCCGTCGTCCGCCCCATCGTCGCCGAGCTCCAGCGCAAGTACGCGGTGAGCGCGGCCGAGGTGGATCACATGGACCTCCACCGCAGGGCCGTCATCGGCCTCGCGCTGGTGTCCGGCGACGCGGGGCACCTCAGCGACATACTCGACCGGTGCGAACGGCTGGTCGCCGCCCGCCCCGAGGTGGAGCTGCTGTCCGTCAGGCGGCGCTTCCACGGCGAAGACGACTGACGAACCGAGAACGACCCAGACAGGAAAGAACGGGAGACGGACCAGTGGCCGACAACGCGCGGGCCAAGAGGCTGGCGGACCTCATCCGGGAAGTGGTGGCCCAGAAGCTGCAACGCGGGATCAAGGACCCGCGGCTCGGCTCGCACGTCACCATCACGGACACGCGGGTCACGGGTGACCTGCGGGAGGCGACCGTCTTCTACACCGTGTACGGGGACGACGAGGAGCGGAACGCGGCCGCGGCCGGACTGGAGAGCGCCAAGGGCATCCTGCGCTCCGAGGTCGGCCGGGCCGCCGGCGTGAAGTTCACGCCGACCCTGACCTTCGTCATGGACGCCCTCCCGGACACCGCCCGTGCCATCGAGGACCTCCTCGACAAGGCGCGGCAGTCCGACGAGAAGGTGCGCGAGGCGTCCGCGGGCGCGAAGTACGCCGGCGACGCCGACCCGTACCGCAAGCCGGACGAGGACGACGAGACGGACGACACCGCCGAATGACCCAGAAGCACACCACGCCCGACGGCCTCGTCATCGTCGACAAGCCGTCGGGCTTCACTTCGCACGACGTCGTGGCCAAGATGCGCGGCATCGCCAGGACACGACGCGTCGGGCACGCCGGTACCCTCGACCCGATGGCGACGGGCGTCCTCGTCCTCGGCGTAGAGAAGGCCACCAAGCTCCTCGGCCACCTCGCGCTGACCGAGAAGGAATACCTGGGCACGATCCGGCTCGGGCAGAACACCCTCACCGACGACGCCGAGGGGGACATCACTTCCTCCACGGACGCCTCCGAGGTCACCCGCGAGGCCATCGACGCCGGCGTCGCCAAGCTGACCGGCGACATCATGCAGGTGCCGTCCAAGGTCAGCGCCATCAAGATCAACGGCGTGCGGTCCTACAAGCGGGCCAGGGAGGGCGAGGAGTTCGACATCCCGGCCCGGCCCGTCACGGTCTCCTCCTTCGGCGTGTACGACGTCCGGGAAGCCGTCGCCGAAGACGGTACGGCCGTACTCGACCTGGTCGTCTCGGTCGTCTGCTCCTCCGGCACGTACATCCGGGCCCTCGCCCGCGACCTGGGCGCCGACCTCGGCGTCGGCGGGCATCTCACCGCCCTGCGCCGCACCCGCGTCGGCCCCTACAAGCTGGACACGGCCCGCACGCTCGACCAGCTCCAGCAGGAGCTGACCGTGATGCCGGTCGCCGAGGCCGCCGCTGCCGCCTTCCGGCGCTGGGACGTCGACGCCCGGCGCGCCCGGCTGCTCACCAACGGCGTGCGGCTGGACATGCCCGAGGAGTACGCGGGCTGCGGACCCGTCGCCGTCTTCGATCCGGAGGGCCGCTTCCTCGCCCTCGTCGAGGAGCAGCGGGGCAAGGCCAAGAGCCTGGCCGTCTTCGGCTGACAGCACGCGGGGACCGTCCGTGGAGCGGCGACCACGGGGTACCTCCACTGCCGCCGCTCCACGGTCCCCCCTCGGTTCCCCCACCCCTAGGGTGTATCCAGCCGCCCCGCTTCGTTCACCCGTCCGTGCAGGCGCTCGGAGTGAATCGGGGGAGTGGAAGGGGGCGCTTTCGCCGAGCGATCTGTCCCGCTGATCATCTCGCCCTACCGTCGAACGCAAGGGCACGGGTGTACGGCGGGGAGGCTCGACGATGACGTCGCGGAACCGGTCCGGGGAGACACAGGACAGCGCACCAGGATCCCAGGACCGCCCCGGAGCAGCGGAGCAGACGACCGAGCAAACCGGCGGCGGGGCATCCGGCCCCGCCCTCGTCCGGATCCAGGACCTGGCCGGCCGCCCACGGGGCACCGGCTTCCTCGCCGACCACCACGGCACGCTCGTCACCAGCCACGAGGCGATCGACGGCCTGCCCCGGTTCGTCCTGTACGGGGCCGGGGACCGCCGCCATGTCGTGTCCGCCGACGCGGTGACACCGCTGCCCGCGTTCGACCTGGCCCTCGTACGGACCGAGGGCCTCGGAGTGCCGCCGCTGCCCGTGGCCGTTCGGGGCGGGGCCGGGACCGGCGCCTATGTGCGGATCGCCGCCGGCGGCTGGCGGGAGGCCAGGGTGCTGGGCTCGACCGACGTGACGTACCCGGCCGCCGACCGCCTCCACCGCCTCGACGGCGCGCTGGAGCTGGCGGTCGGCACGGCAGGGCGGGACGCGCTGCGACGGGCGGGGGAGCGGCAGGCGGCCCGGTGCTCGACGCCGCGACCGGCGCGGTCGTCGGGGTCCTCGGCACCGCACTCAGCTCCGACCACAGCGACGTCGGATTCGCCGTGCCACTGCATCCCCGGGTCCCCGGCGCGGCGGGCCCGCTCGCCGAGCTGCTCGACGAGAACGCGGCGACGGTCCCCGCGTACGGCGCCGACCTCAACCTGGCCGGGGTGCTGGAGCTGACCGGCACGGCGGTGGGCCTGGACGGCCCGCCCGGCGGCACGGGTCTCCCGGAGCCGGTCGAACGGGCCGCCGTGACGGCCGAGTTCAACGCGTTCGCCGCAGGCCCGGCGGCCGTGCTCGGCCTTGTCGGGGCGCCCGGCAGCGGTCGTACGACGGAACTCGCCGCGCTCGCCGCGCGCCGCGCCCGCGGCGGGCACCCCACGCTGTGGCTGCGCGGCTGCGAACTGCGGGACGACGACGCCTCCGTGGCCGACGCGGCACGCCGGGCGCTGACCCGGGCCGCCCCTGCCGTGGCCGCGTCCCGGCCGGGTGGCCTGCCGACCGGCCCGGGCGACACCACCCCCGAGCGTCTCGCCCGACTCGCCGGTGCCCTCGGCCGGCCCTTGCTGCTGCTCCTCGACGGCCCGGAGGAGATGCCCCCGGCGCTGGCCCGCCGTCTGGCCGACTGGACGGAGGGGACGGTGCGGTGGCTGCGGGAGACGGGTGTGCGGCTGGTCGTGGCCTGCCGGGCGGAGTACTGGGAGGAGGCGGGGTTCCCGGGGGAGGTCCTGCACCGGGCGGCCGGTGCCGAATACGGGCCCGCGTGTGTGCGCCTCGGCGATCTCACCGAGGACGAGGCCCGGGAGGCCCGCCTGCGCCACGGCATCCCGGAGAGCGTCCTCGTCGACAGCGACGCGCGGCACCCGCTCACCCTGCGACTGCTCGGCGAGATCCGGGACGCCCTCGGGCCCTGCGCCGGCCCGGAAAGCGCCGGCGCGCCCACCAGCCCCGGCGCCACCGTCGACCGCGACGACGTCTTCGCGGCCTACCTGGACCTGATGTCCCTGCGCATCGCCCGGCGGCTGGCCGCCGGGAACGGCCTCAGCGGCACGGCCGTGCGCCGACTGGCCGCCAAGGTCGCCGGACAGGTGCACGAGGCCGCCCGGCGCAGCCTCGGACCGGGCCGGGGGAGTCTGGACCGGGAGACGTTCGAGACGGTGTTCCCGTGGGGGCCCGCCCCGGCGCGGCTCGGCGGCGGCACCGGCTGGGCGTCGGCCGTCCTCGCCGAGGGCCTGCTCGTGCCCGCCGGATCCGGCTACCGCTTCGCCCACGAGGAGCTCGCCGACTGGCTCCAGGGCATGCACCTCGACCTCGACGAGGCCCTGCACGTCCTCGTCCACCACCGGCCGCAGCCCGCCCCCGTCCCGCACCACCGCATCGGGCCCGTCGTGCAGGCCCTGCTGTTCCTCGCCCGCCAGCACGGCACCGGCCGGCTGGCCTCCCGGCTGGCGGACCTGGTGCACGCCCTGGACGCGGGTCCGCGGTCCTGGTGGGCGGCCCGGCTGCTCGCCGGGACCCTGTCGGCCGTGCCCGAGGCGACGCCCTACGCGGAGGTGCTGCGGCTGCTCGCCGACCGGATCGTGGCCTGGCGGCGGCAGGGGAGGCCCGTGCCGGACGAGGTCGGGCCCGCCTTCTGGGCCGGCGTACGGCTGCCGGAGGGCGAGCGTTTCGCGCTGCTGAGGCGGCTGGTGCACGCCGACGGCCCGCCGTGCGAGGCCGGTCCCCGGTTCCTGGACACCGTCGCGCACCTGCTGGCCGCCGACCCCACCGCCGTACAGCCGCTGCTGGCTCGCTGGTTCGACGACGAGCAGCCGCTGCCCGCCACCCCGCACGCGACCGTGGCCACGGCCGCGCAGGCACTGCTGCACACCCACCGGCACGGCGCCCTGGACGACTTGGCGGACGTGCTCGTCGACCGCGCCCACCGCAGGGCCGACGAACTGCTCGCCGTGCTGGCCGAGGAGGAACCCTCGGCGGTGTGCCGGGCCGTCGACCGGTGGGCGCGCGACGAGCGCCCGGCGCGCCGGGGTGCCGCGATGGCGCACGGCCTGCGCGTCGCGCCGCACGTGAGCGCCGGAGGCGACCGCGCCCTCCTGCGCTACGCGGCCCTCACACTCCTCACCCGCCCCGCCGACCGCGACCTGCACGGCGGAGCACTCGCCCTCCTCGTCCAGGATCCGCGCACCCGGGACCGGTATCTCCCGCGGGCGCTGGAGCACTTCGCGGCGGGCGACCCGAACCTCCCGCCGGACGCGCCGGCCGCCGCCCTCCGCGCCCCACCCCGAGCCGGTCCTCGGCGCCTTCGCGGTGCGGCTGGAGCGGCCGGACGCGGAGGACGCGCTGCGGGCGCTCGCCGACGCCACCCCGCCCGGCCTGGCCCGGCGGGTCGCCGCGCTGGTGGGGCGGGCTGCGGAGCGGCGGCCGGAACTCGCCGGGCACGTGGCCGCGTACGTGGACCAGCGGCTCGACCGGGGCCCCGCCGCCCGGGCCGTGCTCCTGCCGCTGGTCACCGGCCTGCTGGAGGGCGGCCCGGTCCGCCTGCGCTGCGCACTCGCCGCGGTCCTCACCCCACCCGGCATCCCCGCCTCCCGCCCGCTGCGCCGCGAGCTGCGCGACGCGCTCCTGGCCCGCGAGCACGACACCGACGTCCTCGACGCGCTGCTGCACGCCGCCGCCCGGAACGGCGGCGACGACCTGCGCGACCTCGTCCGCCGCATCGGACTGCTCCTCGTGCGCACCCCGGAGGGCGCCGCCCGCTTCGACCGCGCCCTCGTCGACCTCGGCCGGCACGTGCCCGGCTTCGCCGCCCGCGTGGCCCGCTGGCTGGCCGCCGCGCCCGAAGAGTGGGCGGCGCTGGTCGGGCCGAGCTCCCACCGGACGATCGAGAACCTGGCGGGCGTAGGCGTCCCGGCCTGACGGGATCCCGCGCAGGCCGGAGGGGACGCGGCCTCGTGCGCCCGGTCACACCCCCATGCCGATGCGGGCCGCAGGCGCCCGGCATGGCACCCTTAGACCTGCGCACGAGGCAACCAGGAACAACCACGGACACGGGTTCGACGAGCTTTCGACAAGGAGCAGGCACAGTGCAGCGCTGGCGTGGCTTGGAGGACATCCCCCAGGACTGGGGGCGCAGCGTCGTCACCATCGGCTCCTACGACGGAGTCCACCGCGGACACCAGCTGATCATCCGGCATGCCGTGAACCGCGCCCGGGAGCTGGGCGTGCCCGCCGTCGTCGTCACCTTCGACCCGCACCCCAGCGAGGTCGTCCGCCCCGGCAGCCACCCGCCGCTGCTCGCCCCGCACCACCGCCGCGCCGAACTCATGGCCGATCTCGGTGTGGACGCCGTCCTGATCCTCCCCTTCACGACCGAGTTCTCGAAGCTGTCCCCGGCCGACTTCGTCGTCAAGGTGCTCGTCGACAAGCTGCACGCCAAGGCGGTCGTCGAGGGCCCCAACTTCCGCTTCGGCCACAAGGCCGCCGGCAACGTGGGGTTCCTGGCCGAGCAGGGCAAGACCTACGACTTCGAGGTCGAGGTCGTCGACCTGTACGTGACCGGCGAGGCGGGCGGCGGCGAGCCGTTCTCCTCGACACTGACCCGGCGTCTGGTCGCCGAGGGCGACCTCCGGGGCGCGGCGGAGATCCTGGGCCGTCCGCACCGGGTGGAGGGCGTCGTCGTCCGGGGCGCCCAGCGCGGCCGCGAGATGGGCTTCCCGACCGCCAACGTCGAGACGCTGCCGCACACCGCCATCCCCGCCGACGGTGTCTACGCCGGCTGGCTGCACGCCCAGGGCGAGGCGATGCCGGCCGCGATCTCCGTCGGCACGAACCCGCAGTTCGACGGCACCGAGCGCACGGTGGAGGCGTACGCCATCGACCGGGTGGGTCTCGACCTGTACGGCCTCCATGTCGCCGTCGACTTCCTGGCGTTCGTGCGGGGACAGGCCAGGTTCGACACGCTGGACGCGCTGCTGGAGCAGATCGTCGAGGACGTCAAGCGCTGCCGGGAGCTGGTGGCGGGGGCCGAGCGGTCCGCCTGACGGCCCTGGCACATCCAGGCCCTCGCTATGCGCTCGCGGCCTCGTCCGGGTGGAGGGCGTCGAGGATGAGGGTGAGGCCGAAGGCGAACTCGCCGGCGTAGTCGTAGCCGGGCTTGAGGACGTGCTCGGTGGCCAGTTCGGTGAGGTGGGGGTAGGTGTCGGCGGGCATGTCGCGCAGGATGGCGCCCGCGACCTCGTCCAGCTCCGCCGCGCCCCTGAACGGCAGGCTCAGCTCCTGGAGCACGAACCCGTACAGGTAGCTGTCGATCAGCGAGACGGCGTGCGCGGCCATGGGGACGGAGAATCCTCCGGCGCGCAGCGTTCCGATGACGGCGTCGTGATGGCGCAGGGTCGCCGGGCCGGGCTGGGAGCGGGAGTCCATGAGCCCGACGGCCCAGGGGTGGCGCAGCAGGACGGCACGGGCGGAGTCCGCGCGGTGGCGCAGGGCACTCCGCCAGTCCGTGTCCGGCGGCGGTAGCTCGATCTCGCCGAACACCGCGTCCACCATGCCGTCGAGGATGTCTTCCCGGCCCGCGACGTGGTGGTACAGCGACATCGCCTCGACGCCCAGTGGTCCGGCGATGGCCCGCATGGTGAGCGCGGCCGCCCCCTTCTCGTCCGCCACTGCCATCGCCGTGCGGATCACGCGCTCGCGACTGAGCGGAGTGCGCGCCGACGCCCCCCGCCGGCCCTTGTTTCCCGTGCCCACCCGCATCCTCCTTCTGACTTCCTCGTGTGCTCCCTTGACCGCCTTACAGCATAAGGCTAGCTTGCCTTACAACATAAGGTAGGCATCCCGGTGAAAGGGGCCGCGCCATGGACACGGATCGCGTGAAGAAGGTCTGCATCATCGGGGCTTCGGGGAAGCTCGGGCAGTACATGGTCGGGCACGCCCTGGAGCGGGGCTACGAGGTGGTCGGGGTGTGCCGGGAGCGCAGCGTGCCGAAGCTGGCCGCGTTCGACGGCCGGATGACCGTCGTCCCCGGAGACACGAACGACCCGGAGGTGATCCGGCGGGCGGTCGCCGGGTGCGACGGCGTGCTGACGGTGCTGGTGCCGTGGGGTGTGCGGCAGTACGCGTCGGGCACGGCGCAGGCGGTGCTCGACCACGCACGGCCGGGCGCGCGCCTGGTCTTCTCCTGCGGCTGGCACATCACCCGCGACGGCAAGGACAAGTACTCACGGCTGTTCACCCTGGGCGTCCGGATCGCCACCGTGCTGGCCAAGCTCGTCCGCGCCGTCGAACTCGACGACCAGGTCGAGGCGTGCCGACGGGTGTTCGCCAGCGACACCCGTTGGACCGTGGTGCGCGGCAGCTCCCTGGAGGAGGGCGAGAGCCAGGGCCTGCCCGTGTGGAGCCGGCACGTGGGCGACCCGGTACTGGCCGGCAACCTGACGCGCCGCGTGGACTTCGCGCTGTTCATGGTGGAAGCGCTCACCGACGACACGCTCGTCCAGGAGGCCCCGGCGATCGTCGGCTGCCGGACCCCCAGCGCCCTCGCCCACGCCGAGGGGTCCCGCAGCTAGCCGGGCGATGCGGTGAGCGGACGGTCCCGGCTCCGCCGTCAGCGCGTGGCCCAGTGGCATGCCACCTGGGCCGTGCCGCTGCCGTCGAGGATCTCCGGGTCCTGATTGCGGCACGCGTCCGCGACGCCCGTCCGTTCCGCCTCGCCGCTCGCGAGAATCTGGCAGCGGGCGTGGAAGCGGCAGCCGGACGGCACCCGCGACGGGTCCGGCGGCTCGCCGGTGAGGACCACCGGATCCCCTGGGGCCTCCGGCAGCACCGACAGCAGGGCCTGCGTGTACGGGTGACGGGGCGAGGTCAGCACCTGCTCCACCGCGCCCGTCTCCACGATCCGGCCCAGATACATCACGGCGACCCGGTCGGCGATGTTCCAGGCCAGCCCCAGGTCGTGCGTGACGACCAGCGCGGACAGGCCCAGCTCGGTGCGCAGCCGCAGCAGCAGGGCGAGGATCTCGCCGCGCACGGAGGCGTCGAGGGACGCCACCGGCTCGTCGGCGACGAGGAGTTCGGGTTCCAGGACGAGCGCGCCCGCGATGACGACCCGCTGGCGCTGCCCGCCGGAGAGTTCATGCGGGTAGCGCAGGAAGAAGCGCTCCGGGGGCCGCAGCCCGGCCCGGGACAGGGCCTCGGCGACCGCCGTCCGCTCGTCGCCGCCGTACCCGTGGATGCGCAGGCCCTCGGCGACCGCGTCGTACACCGTGTGCCGCGGGTTGAGCGAGCCGCTCGGGTCCTGGAGGACCAGCTGGACGCGCTTGCGGTAGGCCTTGAGGGACCGGCCGGAGTACTCCAGTGGGCGGCCGTCGAAGGTGACCCGGCCCGAGGTCGGTTCGACCAGGCCCAGCAGACAGCGGGCCAGGGTCGTCTTGCCGCAGCCGGATTCGCCGACCAGCGCGACGATCTCGCCGGGCCGGATGCCGAGGTCGACCCCGTCCACCGCGCGGGCCCGGGGGCCGCCGTGCCGGCCGGGGAAGGTGACGTGCAGGTCCTGGGCGCTCAGCAGGGGTGCCGTGGTGACCTCGGGGGCCGTGGGGGACGTGGTCATGGCGAACTGGGCCTCGCTTCTTCCAGGGCGTCCGGATCCTCGCGGGCCTCACGGGGTTCCTGAGCCGGCGACCCGACCAGGACGCACGCCGCCCGGCGCTCCGGCCCCGCCTCGCGCAGCAGCGGGTCCTCCTCCGGACAGGACTCCAGCGCCACCGGGCACCGCGGATGGAACGTACAGCCGGACGGCAGCGCCGCCGGATCGGGCGGGTCGCCCGCCAGCCCTTGCGGCGCGAACCGGGAGGACGGGTCGCCGATGCGCGGGAACGCGGCCGACAGGGCCCTGGCATACGGGTGCCGGGCGTCCTCGTACACCTGCTGGGCCGGGCCCTCCTCGACCACCCGGCCCGCGTACATCACCGCGAGCCGGTCGCAGGTGTCGGCGAGCACCGCCAGATCGTGGCTGATCATGATCAGGCCCAGGTCCTGGTCCGCGACGAGCTGCTCGATGAGCCGGAGGATCTGCGCCTGGATCATCACGTCGAGCGCGGTGGTCGGCTCGTCGGCGATGATCAGCCGCGGGTCGCAGGCCAGCGCCATTGCGATCATGACGCGCTGCCGCTGTCCGCCTGACAGCTCGTGGGGATAGGCGTCCGCGCGGGCGGCGGGCAGACCGACGTGCTCCAGCAGCTCCCCGGTCTTCTTCTTCGCCCCGGCCGGGGTCGCCTTCCTGTGCAGCAGGATCGGCTCGGCGATCTGGTCGCCGATGCGGTGCACGGCGTTCAGGGAGTGCATCGCCCCCTGGAACACGACCGAGGCCCCGGCCCAGCGGACCGCCCGCACCCGGCCCCACTTCATCGTCAGCACGTCCTCGCCGTCGAGCAGGACCTCGCCCGTGATGCGGGTCCCGGCGGGCAGCAGCCGCAGCAGGGCCAGCGCCAGCGTGGACTTGCCGCAGCCGGACTCCCCGGCGAGGCCGAGCTTCTGCCCGGCGTCCAGGCGCAGGTCCACCCCGCGCACTGCGGCCGCCCCGCCGGGGTACGTCACCGTCAGGTCCCTGACGTCGAGCAGCGTCACCGCGACACCCCCAGCCTGGGGTTGAGGACGGACTCCACGGCCCGCCCGCACAACGTGAACGCCAGCGCCACCACGGCGATGGCGATGCCCGGCGGCACCAGGTACCACCAGTCCCCGGCACTGACCGCGCCCGCCTCGCGCGCGTCCTGGAGCAGCCCGCCCCACGACACGACGGTGGGGTCACCGAGCCCGAGGAAGGCGAGGGTCGCCTCGGCGAGGATGGCCGAGGAGATGATCAGGGTCGTCTGCGCCAGCACCAGCGGCATCACATTGGGCAGGACGTGCCTCGACATGATGTGCCAGTGCCCGCCGCCGAGCGCCCTCGCCCGCTCGATGTACGGCCGGGTCTCCACGGCGAGGGTCTGCGCGCGCACCAGGCGGGCCGTGGTCGGCCAGGTGGTGACGCCGATCGCGACGACGGTCGTGGTCAGCGAGCGGGACATGACGGTCGCCAGGGCGATCGCCAGCACCAGCGTCGGCATGACCAGGAACCAGTCGGTGATCCGCATCATCACCGTCGCGTACCAGCCCCTGAAGTGGCCCGCCGTGACCCCGATCAGGGTGCCGATCGCCACCGACAGCACGGCCGCGAGCAGCCCGACCAGCAGCGACACCCGCGAACCCCAGACCACCAGGCCCAGCAGATCCCGCCCGAACTGGTCCGTGCCGAGCGGGAACTCGGCGCTCGGGCTCTGCATTGGACGCCCCGGCGCGTCGGTCACACTGCTCACGTCGGAGCCCACGAACAGCGGCGCGAACAACGCCAGCAGCGCGCACAGGGCGAGCGCGGTCAGGCCGTACAGCCCCGCCCGCTCGGCGCGGTACTGCCGCCAGAAGCGCGCGACGGAGGCCCGGCGCCGCTGCCGGGCGAGGGCGCGCGGGCTCGTGCCCGTGCCGGTCGTCGTCGTCATCGGGCCACCCGGGGGTCGAGCAGGGGATAGACCAGGTCGGCGAGGGTGTTCATCACGATCACCGCGGCGGCGAACACGAAGAACAGTCCCTGCACCAGCGGCAGATCCGGCACGCTCAGCGCCTGGTAGAATAGCCCGCCGAGCCCCGGCCAGGAGAACACCGTCTCCACGAGGATCACGCCCGCGACCGTCCGGCCGAGGTTGATGAAGATCAGCGTGACGGTCGGCAGCAGCGCGTTCGGCACGGCGTGCCGGCGCCGTACGAGGTCGTCGCGCAGCCCCTTGGCCCGCGCGGTCGTCAGATAGTCGCTGCCCATCTCGTCCAGCAGCGCCGACCGCGTGACCAGCAGCGTCTGCCCGTACTCCACGGCCACCAGCGTCACCACCGGCAGCACCAGGTGGTGCGCCACGTCGAGGACGTACGCGAAGCCCTCCTTGCCGCCCGACTCCATGCCGCCGGTGGGGAACATGCCCGGGATCGGGCCGATGCCCACCGACAGCACGATGATCAGCAGCAGCCCGAGCCAGAAGGACGGGATGGAGTACAGCGTCAGCGCGAGGCCGGTGTTGACCCGGTCGCCCAGCTTGCCGTGCCGCCATGCCGACCGAGTGCCGAGGAAGATGCCCAGCGCGGTGTAGAGGACGAAGGCGGTCCCGGTGAGCAGCAGGGTGTTCGGCAGCGCCTCGGTGATCTTGTCGACGACGGGGGCACGGAACTGGTACGACGTCCCGAAGTCGCCGGTGAGCGCCTTGCCGCAGTAGTCCGTGAACTGCCGCCACAGCGGCAGGTCGAGCCCGAACTCCTCGCGGTAGGCGGCCAGCTGCTCGGCCGAGACCTGACGACCGCCCGTCATGGTCTTCACCGGGTCACCGGGGATCAGTCGGAAGAGGAAGAAGCTGGTGACGAGCACGGCCAGCAGCGAGACGGCCGCGCCCGCCACCTTGCCCGCGAGGTACCGCGGGTACGCGGAGCCCTTGCGTACCCGCGGCCCGGCCGCCGTGTGCTTGTCCTCGGCCAGCGCGGGTGTCGCGTCAGCGGTCATGAGTGTCCGTATCCCCGCTCTACTCGCGGTCCTCGGCGGTGGAGCGCCGCCGCATCGCCGCGAAGACGCCGAGCCCGGCGAGGACCACGACACCTCCGACGACCCCGGCCACGACCCCCGTCGACGACGCGTTGTCCGACGAGCCGCTCGACTCCGCCGGGACCGCCGACCACCAGCTCCAGTAGCCGTCCTGGCCGTAGATGTTCCCCGCCTTCGCCGGCATGGTCGTGATGGACTTGATCTGGTCCGTCCGGTAGGCCTCGACCGCGTTCGGATACGCCATGACGTTCATGTACCCGAGGTCGTACAGCCGCGATTCCATCTGCTTGACGATGTCCGCCCGTTTGGCGGGGTCGTACTCGGCGAGCTGCCGGGCGTAGAGCTCGTCGTACTTCTTGTCGCAGATGAAGTTGTCGGTCGCGCCCGTCTCCTCCGGGGTCGCCGGGAGCGCGCCGCAGGTGTGGATGGACAGCACGAAGTCCGGGTCCGGGTTGACCGACCAGCCGTCGAAGGCCAGGTCGTACTTCCCGGCGAGCCAGGGGTCGGTCACGTTGTCCAGGCAGTTGAGCTGGACGCCGATGCCGAGCTCGCCCCACCACTCCTGGAGGTACTTGCCGACCGCCTTGTCGTTCGGGTCGGTGGCGTGGCACAGGACGCGGTAGGTGATGGGCTTGCCGTCCTTGCCGACGCGCTTGCCGTCGCCGTTCTTCTTGTAACCCGCCTGGTCCAGCATCCGGGCCGCCTCGGCCGGGTCGTACGTCAGCTCCTGGCTGCCGGACGGCTTCCAGAAGTACTGCGAGAAGCGCGGCGGGATGTAGCCCTCGCCCTCGACGGCGTGCCCCTGGAACACCTTGTCGATGACGGCCTTGCGGTCGACGGCCTTGAACAGCGCGTTGCGCACCCGCTGGTCCAGCAGGGACGGGTGGCCGTCGCCGAACTTCTTGCCGTTCTTCGCCTTCGCGCCCGGGTTGGTGGCGAGGGCGTAGAAACGGCGGCCGGGGGCGTCGTTGACCTCGATGTTCTCCGCACCCTCCAGGGACGCCGCCTGAGCGGGCGTCAGGGACGGCGAACCGGCGACGAAGGACACCTCGCCCTTGCGCAGCGCCGACACCGCCGCGTCCTGGTCCTTGTAGTACCGGAAGACCAGCTCGTCGAACTTCGGCGCCCCGCGCCAGAAGCTCTTGTTGGCCTTGAGCCGGACGTAGCTGTCGGCCTTGTACCCGGTCAGCACGAACGGCCCGTTGCCCACCACCGGGAAGCTCTTGTCGTTGTTGAACTCGGAGAAGTCCGAGACCTTCTCCCACACGTGCTTCGGCACGATCGGCACATCGAGCGCGGTCATCGTGGCCTGCGGCTTCTTCAGCTCGATGACCAGCTTGGTCGGGCTGGGCGCCGACACCTTCCGGAAGTTGCCGACGTAGCTGCCGTTCGCCGTCGCCGCGCCGGAGTCGGTCATCATCTTGTTGAACGTCCACGCCGCGTCCTCGGCCGTGGCCTGCCTGCCGTCCGACCACTTGGAGTTCGAGCGGATCGTGTACGTCCAGGTCAGCTTGTCCGGCGACGGCTCCCACTTGGTGGCCAGGCCCGGGATGGCGTGGTTGTCCTTGGGGTCGTAGTTCGTCAGGTACTCGTACGTGAGCCGGTGAATGCTCGTACTGAGCAGCCGGACCGCCAGGAACGGGCTGAGCGAGTCCACACTCTGCGCCACCGCGACGGTCAGCGTCTTCTTGCCGTCGTCGGCCGCCCGGGCCTGCCGGGGCGCCGGGTCGAGCGGGGTCGCGAGACCGGCGGTGAGGGTGAGCGCCGCCGCTCCGGCCGCGGCGACGAGCCTGAGGCCGCGCGGGAGGCTGCGTGTCTGATCTTTCGTGCCCATGGTCGGACCTCGCGTCATCGCTCGGACGGGAAGGACGGGTTGATCAGCTGTCAGTGGATGCTGAGTGTGTATCAGCGGCCGTCTCCACCCGTCAACGGCGCGTTCACCCCTTGTGGCCTGCGGAAATAACGAATTGGCGAGCTTTTCACGGCCATTGGTCGAGACCACTGACGCGCCCCTGGCCAGGGCCTGGCAATGGATTTCGCCCCTGACGGCCCCGGAACGCACGCCGGCCCGCGCCGAGTCGGAACGGCGAGGGCCGGAAAGGCGATCGGCCCCTCGAAAGGGGCCGATCGGGTGAGGCGATTACTGCGTCGGGGGCGGGGGCGGCGGCGTCTGACCCTGCCCGTCGGGCTGCCCGGGGTGCCGGGCTGCCCCGG
>KE354001.1 GCA_000415505.1 Streptomyces afghaniensis 772 | reverse complement strand
GGCTGGCCTGCGCCTGCGGATACGGCTGCTGCCCGGCTGGGGTAGGGCTGACCGGGCTGGGGGTACGGCTGTCCCGGCTGCTGGGGGTACGGGCCCGGCTGCTGCTGTCCGGGGTACGGAGGCTGGCCGGGGACGGGCTGGCCCGGGACCTGCTGGCCGGGCAGCGGCGGGGCGGCCACCGGCGGCGGGTTGCCGTCGGAGGTCCACAGACCGTGCGCCTGCTGGTGGCGGGTGAAGTCCTCGGCGACCATCGCCGCGAGGTTGAAGTACGCCTCCCGCACCTTCGGCCGCATCATGTCGAGGTCGACCTCGGCACCGGCGGCGAGATGCTCGTCGAACGGCACGACGATGACGCCGCGGCAGCGCGTCTCGAAGTGCGACACGATGTCGTCGACCTTGATCATCTTGCCGGTCTCGCGCACACCGGAGATGACGGTGATGGACCGGGCGACGAGGTCGGCGTACCCGTGCGCCGACAGCCAGTCCAGCGTCGTACTCGCGCTGCTCGCACCGTCCACCGACGGCGTCGAGATGATGATGAGCTGGTCGGCGAGGTCCAGCACACCGCGCATGGCGCTGTAGAGCAGACCGGTACCGGAGTCGGTGAGGATGACCGGGTACTGCTTGCCCAGCACGTCGATCGCGCGCCGGTAGTCCTCGTCGTTGAACGTCGTGGACACGGCCGGGTCGACGTCGTTGGCGATGATCTCCAGGCCCGACGGCGCCTGGGACGTGAACCGGCGGATGTCCATGTACGAGTTGAGGTGCGGAATCGCCTGGACGAGGTCACGGATGGTGGCCCCGGTCTCGCGGCGCACGCGACGCCCCAGGGTTCCGGCGTCCGGGTTGGCGTCGATCGCGAGGATCTTGTCCTGCCGCTCGGTGGCGAGCGTGGAGCCGAGCGCGGTGGTCGTGGTCGTCTTGCCGACACCGCCCTTGAGGCTGATCACGGCGATCCGGTAGCAGGAGAGCACGGGCGTGCGGATCAGCTCCAGCTTCCGCTGCCGCTCGGCCTCCTCCTTCTTCCCACCGATCTTGAACCGCCCGCCACCGGCCACCGGACGGCTGCTCTTCGCCTTCTGCTTCTTGCTGTTGAGCAGCCGGTCGGACGACAGCTCCACGGCAGCGGTGTAACCGAGCGGCGCCGCACCCGGGTTGGTCGGCTGCCGCTGGTCGTGCTGCATGGGCTGCGGCCAGGCGGCCCCGGTCCGCGGATCCACGGGCTGCGACTGCGGAGGCTGCCCTTGTCCTTCGGGCTGCGGCTGAGCCTGCGGGGGGACACCGGGGTG
>KE354000.1 GCA_000415505.1 Streptomyces afghaniensis 772 | reverse complement strand
GTACGGCTGCGGCGCCGGCGGGTAGCCGTACGACGGTCCCTGCGGCGTCTGCTGCCCGTTCGGAGGGTTGTGCGGTCGCGTCTGAGGAGCGCCGTTGTTCCGGCCGCGTCCGATCCTGAATCCAGCCACGTCTTCGAACGTACCTGGTCCCGGGCGGTGGCGTGCCGGGCCCGGGCTTCCGGGCCCGGCTTTGCGGCCGAGCTGTGACATCCCCTAGGGGGTAAGGGCCTTTGGGTGTCCGTGGGTTGTAGGGGTTCGACCGTACGGGGTTCGCCTCGGCCCTCGCCCGGGCGTCAGCCCAGCATGTCCTGGCCCAGCCTCAGGTATCCGGTCGTCGACATGCCCAGCGAGCCGGGGCCGAAGCTGATCGCGTTCTTCGTCGTCACGCCCGAGGCCGAGCCGCGCAGGCTGTAGACGGCGCCGGAGGGGTGGTTCTCGCCGTCGGAGCCCACGGACAGGTCCGCCTTGCCGTCGCCGGTGAGGTCGGACAGGCGTACGGACGCGCCGAAACGGTCGGCGGACTCGGCGGTGCCGGGGACGCCGGCGGTGTTCTGGGTGAACGACTGGGCGCCGGTGGCGGTCAGGCCGGCGGCCGAGCCGCGCAGGACGGTGACGCTGCCGGCGATCTCCGCGGTGCCGACGGTCTCGTGGAGCGTGCCGACGGCCAGGTCGCCGTAGCCGTCGCCGTTGACGTCGGCGATGGAGAGCGCGTTGCCGAACCAGTCGCCCTCCTCGTCGGCGCCCGGGACCCCGGCGGTGTCCTGGTCGATCGTGGCCTGGGGCTGGGTGCGGACGCCGTTCGCGCTGCCGAGGTACGCGCTGACGGAGCCGCCGAGGCTCTTGCCGTCGCCGCCGTACGCCGCCGAGACGACGTCGTCGTAGCCGTCGCCGTTCAGGTCGCCGACGGTGGCCAGCTCCCAGCCGCCGCTCTTGAGGAACGTCTGGTAGGTGAGGCCGCCGTCGGAACCGAGGTAGATCATGTTGCCGTCGTCGTACGTCGACGCCTCGCTGCCTGTGACGACCAGGTCGTCGGCGCCGTCGTTGTCGAGGTCGCCGGCGGAGAGGTCCTGGGCGCCGTAGATGCTGCTGCCGGTCTGGAGGCCGGTGGCGAGTTCGTGGCGGGAGCCGGGGCCGGAGGATTTGGTGAAGCCCTCGTGGATCCAGATGTCGCTGCCGGTGCTGCCGACGGCGAGGTCGGGGCGGCCGTCCCCGCCGAAGTCGCCGACGGTGAGGGACATGCCGTACTCGTCGTGGGCCGACACGGCCGGGTCGGGGACGCCGATGCCGCCGGACAGGCCGCTCTTGCCGCCCCAGACCACCGTGACGGAGCCGCCGTCGGCGTCGGATCCGACGTCCTCGCCGACGCTGCCGATCACGAGGTCGGCGTACCCGTCGGCGTTGAGGTCGCCGGAGGTGAGGGACTTGCCGAAGCGGTCGCCCTGCTCGGCGGTGCCGGGGATGCCGGCGGTGTCCTGGCTGAGGACGGTGCGGCGGGTGGCGCTGATGCCGCTCGCGGAGCCGTAGGTGACGACGACGGCGCCCGCGTCGGTCTTGCCGCCGACGGGGGCGTAGGGGGCGGCGGTGGCGAGATCGCGGTAGCCGTCGCCGTTGAAGTCGTCGGCATGCTCGGCGGGGGCGGCGGAGGCCGGGGCCGCCAGGGTGAGCGGGGTGATACCGGCGGTCAGCAGGGCGGCGGCGGTGAGGGTCGCCGCGGTGTGCCTGCGCATGAGTGTTCCTCCTGGTAGGGGCTGTGAGGTACGTCGGGGGGTCAGCCCGCGAGTACGTCACCGAAGTACGCGTCGCCCGCCGGACCACCCACGGTCGCGGCCCCGAAGGACTTGGACCCGGTGGCCGTGACGCCGGACGCGGTGGACTTCAGCAGCCAGACCGCGCCGTCAGCGGTGTTCTCGGCGGAGGCGCTCGCCACCAGCTCCGCGCGGCCGTCGCCGCTCGCGTCGGTGAGCCGCACGGCGTAGCCGAAGGAGTCGTACGCCTCGGCGGTGCCGGGGACGCCCGCGGTGTCCTGGGAGAAGGACTTGGCGCCGCTGCCGGTCAGGCCGGAGGCCGAGCCGCGCAGCACCGTGACCGTGCCCGCCTGCTTCAGCGAGCCGATGACCTCGTACGGGGCGCCGACCGCGATGTCGGCGTAGCCGTCACCGTTGGTGTCGCCGGCCGACAGGCTCCAGCCGAAGCGGTCGTTCCGCTCGGCGGCGCCGGGCACGCCCGTGGTGTCCTGGGTGATGCGGACGGGAGTGCGGGTGCTGAGGCCGCCGGCCGCGCCGTACGTCACCGTGATCGCGCCGCCGGGGCCGCCGTTCGGCTCGGTGGCCGACTTCTCCATGAAGTTGCCGGTGACGATGTCGCCGAAGCCGTCCTTGTTCACGTCCGCGATGACGGCCGCGTAGCCCCCGGCGAGCTTGCCGCCCGCCGTCAGGCCGGTTGCCGAACCCTTGTACAGCACGCTACGGGTGCGGTAGCCGTCGCCGGCCTCCTCCTGGCCCATGACCAGCAGGTCCGCCTTGCCGTCGCCGGTGACGTCACCCGCGACGATGTTGTCGGTGTTGATGCCGGCCTGGGCGGAGGTGTCGATGCCGGTGAGCTCGGTGGCCTTGCCGGTGCGGCTGATCGGGCCCTTGAAGATGTTCAGCTCGGGGTAGGCGAGGTTGGCGGCGGCCAGGTCGGTGTCGCCGTCGCCGTCGAAGTCGCCGGTGGCAACGGACCAGCCCAGCTCGTTGCGGTTCTCCGGGAGCGGGGCGGACATGTCGGTCGCGGTCTTCAGGCCGCTCGCGCCGCCCCAGACGACGGTGAGTACGCCCGAATCGTCGGTGGAGCCGATGTGCTCGGCGTGCACGCCCACGATCAGGTCCGTGTAGCCGTCGTCGTCCAGGTCGCCGGTGGTGAGACGGTCGCCGAAGTAGTCCTGCGTCTCCGGGACGCCCGGGATGCCGTCGGTGGCCTGGCTGATGATCTGGTGCTTGGAGCTGTCGAGGCCGTTCGCCGTGCCGTAGACGACGGCGACGTAGCCGGCCGCGGTCTTGCCGCCGATCTTGCCGAGCGGGGCGGCGATGGCGAGGTCGCGGTGGCCGTCGCCGTTGAAGTCGCCGGAGAGGCCGGAGGGCGCGGCGGTGGCCGGTGTCGCGGGCAGGGTGGTGAGGAGGCCGGTGGTGAGGGTCGCGGCCAGGAAGAGGGTGCGCTTGCGCATTGTCGAGTCCCAGGTGTCGTGATCAGGAGTTGAGTGCCGTGCCGTAGCCCGGCGTGCCGGCCGTGGAGATACCGGTCGTGCCCGGGCCGAAGCTGACGGAGCCGGTGGCCGTCGGGCCGGTGGTGGTGGAGCGCAGGGACCAGACCGCGCCGTCGCCGGCGTTCTCGCCCGGCGCGGAGACGGACAGGTCGGCGCGGCGGTCGCCGGTGTGGTCGGTGAGGGTGACGCGCTCGCCGAAGCGGTCGCCCTTCTCCGAGCCGCCGGGCACGCCCGCGGTGTTCTGGGTGTACGAGGTGGCGCCCTTGGTGGTGAGGCCGGACGCCGAGCCGTACAGCACGGTGACCGCACCGGCGGCGGAGTTCTCGCCCGCGGTGCCGATGGCCAGGTCGGCGAACCCGTCGCCGTTGATGTCACCGAGGGAGACGTCGCTGCCGAAGCGGTCGCCCTTCTCGGCGGCACCGGGCACCCCGGCGGTGTCCTGGGTGAGGACGAGGGGGGTGCGGCTGGTGTCGCGGCCGCCGGGACCGCCGTGGACGACGGTGACCTTGCCGCCGAGGGCTCCCGCCGGGTCGGCGGAGGTGTCGCGGTCGTTGCCGACGGCGATGTCGGCGTAGCCGTCCTTGTCGATGTCGCCCACGGCCGAGACGTAGCCGGCGGGCAGGTCCTGGAGCCAGTCGTTGTAGTTGCCGATCTCCAGGTCGGCCAGGGCGGTGGTCGCGTCGTCGGTGCCCGCGGTGCGGCCGTGCAGGACCACGCGGGGGTGGCCGTCGCCGGTGATGTCGCCGGACGAGACGTGGGTGATCCCGTACGAGGTGGACCACGAGTCGTTGCGGGAGCCCGAACCACCGTTGTGCGGACCGGTCTTGGTCAGCGGTCCGGCGACGAGGGAGAGGGTGACCGGGCCGGTGGAACCGACCGCCACGTCGAGGTCGCCGTCGTTGTCGAAGTCGCCCGCGGCCAGGGACTGGCCGTAGCGGTCGTAGTCGGTGCTGAAGAAGCTGAACAGCGAACGGGCGCCGGACAGTCCGGACGTGGAGCCCCAGACGATGGTGACGGTGCCGTCGTTGGTGTCGCTGCCGTCCTCGCCGGGCGTGCCGATCAGCAGGTCGGCGTAGCCGTCGGTGTTGAGGTCCGCCGAGGCGAGGGCGGAGCCGAAGGCGTCGTCGGCCTCGGCGGCACCGGGCATTCCGGCCGTGTCCTGGGTGAGGAGCGTGCGCGTCGAGCTCTTCGGCCCGCTGGTGCTGCCGTAGACGACGGACACGGCGCCCGCCTTCGCCTTCCCGGCGACCGTGGCCCCCGGCGCACCGATGGCCAGGTCGATGCGGCCGTCGCCGTTGAAGTCGTACGGGGCGGCGGCGGTGGCGGCGTGGGCGCCGGGTGCGGACAGGGTCAGGGCGAGCGGGGTGAGGGCCGCCGCGAGGACGGCGGCGGTGACACGGGGGCGCATGAGGGCTCCGGGAGTGAGCTGACGGGATGTCACTGGGCGATCACCGAGCCGAAGCCGTTGCCGGCCTTCAGGGAGACGCCGGTGGCGGTCAGGCCCGTGGAGCCCGTGGTGGTCGGGCCGGTGGAGGTGCCGCGCAGGGTCCAGACGCCGCCGGAGCCGTTCTCGCCGTCGACGCCGATGACCAGGTCCGCCTTGCCGTCCTTGGTGAGGTCGGTCAGGTCGACGGCGGAGCCGAAGCGGTCCCAGGCCTCGGCGGTGCCGGGGACGCCGCTGGTGTCCTGCGTGTAGGACCTGGCGCCGCTGGTCTTCAGGCCGGAAGCGGAGCCGAACAGGACGGTCACGGAGCCCGCCTCCGCCACGGTGCCGAGGTCCTCGCCGTGAGCGGCGACCGCGACGTCGGCGTAGCCGTCGCCGTTGATGTCGCCGGTGCTGACGGCCGAGCCGAAGGCGTCGTCGGTCTCGCCCGCGCCGGGCACGCCGGTGGTGTCCTGGTGCACGACGGTCGGCGTCTGCGCCGGGTCGGGGCCGTTCGGGCCGCCGTACCAGACGGTGATCTGGCCGCCCTTGTGGCCGCCGGGCTTGTGGCTGGACGGGTCCGTGGAGTCACCGAGGACCAGGTCGCCGTAGCCGTCGCCGTTGACGTCGCCGACCGAGCCGGGGAAGCCGTCGGCGTTCGGCAGCTCGGCGAACTTGTAGCTCGTGCCGGTCCAGCGGTAGTACCAGATCTGGCCGCCGGAGTCGCCGTCCACGGCGTGCGGGTGGACGCGCTCGGCAGCGCCGTCGCCGGACATGTCGCCCGCGATCACCTCGTACCCGCCGCCGAGCTCGCCGGCGCGGTAGTGGCTCAGCGGGCCGCCGGTGCGGGTGAAGGGGCCCTGGTACAGGCGGATGTGGCTCTGGCCGGTGAGCGTCACGTCCGTGTCGCCGTCGCCGTCGAAGTCGCCTGTCGCGATGCCCCGGGAGAAGCCGCCCCACTCGGAGAGGTCGGCCGGCTGCGGCAGGCCCTTGCCGCCGGACAGGCCGGACGTGCCGCCCCACAGGACGGTGCCGGAGCCGACGCCGTCCCGGTCGCCGATGCTCTCGCCGGTGGCGCCCACGACGAGGTCGGAGTAGCCGTCGCGGTCCAGGTCGGCGGCGGCGAGGGCGGAGCCGAACAGGTCGGTCGACTCGGCGGTGCCCGGGACGCCGGGGGAGTTCTGGGTGATGATCGCCTTACGGGTGGCCGAGACGCCGGACGACGAGCCGTAGAGCACGACGACGGCGCCGGCGCAGGACATCGAGCCCACGTCGGTGCACGGGGCGCCGACGGCGACGTCCCGGTACCCGTCGCCGTTGAAGTCCCCGGCGAGGCCCGAGGGCGCGGCGGCGGCCGGGGTGACGGTGAGCCAGGCCGGTGGTGAGCGTGGCGGCCAGGAGGAGGGTGCGCTTGCGCAAGAGGGGGCTCCGGGTGGGAAGGGGCCGGACCTGGGAGGCCCGGCCCCGGGGTGCGGGGTGGCTCAGTCGGCGAAGTTCGCGCCGAAGTTCGGGTAGCCCGTCGTCGAGACGCCCGAGGAGCTGGGGGAGACGGTGCGGGAACCGGTCGCGGTGATCTTCGTGCCGCTGGACGGCAGGTAGAGGACCGCGCCGTTGCCGTCGTTCTCGTACGAGCCGGCCATCAGGTCGGCGCGGCCGTCGCCGGTGACGTCGTCGAGCTTCACGTCGGTGCCGAGGAAGTCGCCCTTCTCGTCCGAGCCGGGGACGCCCGCGGTGCTCTGCGCGAAGGACTGGGTGCCGGTGGAGGTGTCGATGCCCGAGGCCGAGCCGTACAGCACGACGAGCTGGCCGGCGTCGGCGACCGAGCCGATGTTCTCGCCCGCGACACCGACCACGAGGTCCTGGTAGCCGTCGCCGTTGATGTCACCGAGGTCCAGCTCGTAGCCGAAGTAGTCGTTGCGCTCCGAGCTGCCGGGGACGTTGCCGGTGTTCTGGGTGATGCCGGTGGTGGAGCCGACGCCGGCCGGCGCGCCGTAGGTGACCCACACCTTGCCGCCGTCGGAGGCCTCGGGGAAGGACACCCCGTCGTCGGTCCGGTTCCAGTGCATGCCGGTGACGATGTCGCCGTAGCCGTCGCCGTTGATGTCGCCGATGCCGGTGATGACACCGGCCTTCAGCGGCCGGGCGTCGGCGGCGGACAGCCCCGACCCCGTGCCGAGGAGGAGGTAGTTGGCGTTCCAGTACTGGCCGGTGGCGGTCTCGAAGCCGTCGACGACCAGGTCGGTGCGGTGGTCGCCGTTGACGTCGCCCGCGGTGAGGTTGAGCGGGCCGGACCCGTCGCCCGACGCCTGGATCGGTGCCTTGACGCTGTACCGGCCCTTGACCGCGGTGCCGGAGGCGCTGATGCCGCCCTTGTGGACGTAGACGACGTTGGAGGTGGTGCCGACGGCCAGGTCCGCCTTGCCGTCGCCGTCGAAGTCTCCGGCGGCGAGGTTCCTGCCCCACCGGTCGTGCTTGGTGGGGCCGGGTCCGCGATCGAGACGCCCTTGCCGGTGATGCCCTGGGCCGAGCCCCACAGGACCGCGACACCGCCGCCGTCCTTGTCGCTGCCGACGTCCTCCAGCGGGGAGGAGACGGCGAGGTCGTCGTAGCCGTCGCCGTTGAAGTCGGCGTAGGCGCTGTCGGCGCCGAACACGTCACCGCTCTCGGCGGTGCCCGGGTTGCCGGCGGTGTTCTGGCTGATGGCGGACCGCTTCGCTGAGGACACCCCGGTCTTCGTGCCATAGAGGACGACGAGCTGGCCGGCGTCCTTCTTGCCGTTCACGTACGCGCCGGAGGCGGAGAACGCCACGTCACCGATGCCGTCGTGGTTGAAGTCGGCCCGTGGGGCCTGCGTCGGGTCCGCGGCCGTCGCCGTACCGGCCGTGGCCGCGAGCAGCGTGCCGGTGAGGGCGGCCGCGGCGGCGGTCGCCAGGGCGAGGCGCAGGCGGGGGCGGCGGAACGGGTGCGCGTGCGGGCGCCCGGCGGGGCGCTCGTGCTGATGCATGCGAGGTCTCCTGCTGCATGCGGGGATGCCTGGCGGGCATCCACAGTCGATGGAGGGCCGGACTGTCCGCGTTCGCCGGGAGTTGTCCGGGCGTTCACGGGTGGTCGGCGATCAGGAGACCTGTGTGGGGACGTAAGGGTTGTACGTGAGTTCGGTTAATTCTCGAGGGGTGCCGAACAGCCGGAACCCGTGGTCACGGCTGCTTGCGGACCCGGTAGCGCAGGCGCAGCACCCGGTCGCCCTGGATGACGATGTGCGGGTCCTCGAGCAGATGCCGGGCGTCGACCGACCCGAAGTACCGCTTGCCCGAGCCGAACACCACCGGCACGACGTCCATCGCCACCTCGTCGACCAGCCCGAGCGCGAACGCCTGCCCGCCGACGTCGCCCGCCGCCACACCCACGTCACGGTCTTCCCCGGTCAGCTCCTTGGCCTTGGCGACGGCCGCCTCCACACCGTCGACCAAGTGGAACGGCGCGTCCGGGTGCCACCCCTCGGGCCGGGGCCGGTGCGACACCACCACCATTTCCGGACGAGGCCGTCAGGCGTTCAGCAGGTCCTCGGAACCGGCACGGTGACGGCCACCCTTCGGCAGCGCCGTCTTCGCCGTCAGGCCGCGCGACTGCCAGGCGTTGTCGCGGAGCTTGAACAGGGCCCAGTAGCGGGTGGGACAGAGCAGCACGATGTTCATGAAGACGGCGGTCGGGGTGCCGACGAGCCAGGAGCGCCACCGCTGGCGAGCCGTCATGTCCGGCCGCATGAGCACGTACAGCCCGGACTGGCCGAACCGGACGACCAGGTACACGGCCAGGTACACCAGGGCGATGCCCGGGTTGTGGTACCGCCCGCCCAGGGTCATGAGCGTCATGACGACGATCCAGGCCAGCATCACCGGGGTGACGACGAGCTGGAGCAGCCCGAAGGTCGGTGATATGAGCTGCTTCAGCGACAGCCGCGCGTACACGAACGGCAGCATCCACCACCAGGACCGGGCCCAGCGCAGCCGCTGCCGGTAGGTCTTCCTCAGCGTCGTCGGCATGTCGGTGACGACGCCGGCCTCGTTGACGGCCACGACCTCGCCGCGCATGAGTGCCCTCAGCGCCAGCCAGCGGTCGTCGCCCGTGCCGCACTCCACCTCGTAGGCGTCCAGGTGGTCGTAGAGCAGCTCGGCCCGGTAGAGCGCGAGCGCGCCCGAGGTCGTCTCCAGGGCTCCGAGCATGGAGCGCGAGGAGCGCATCATCACGCAGGAGGTGCCGATGTCGATGTCCGCGGCCCGGGAGACCCAGGTCTCCTCGAAGTTGCGGATGTAGATCATGCCGGTGGTGGCCTGGATCCGCGGGTTGCTCATGGCCCGCAGCTGGTGTTCGAGCGCGTCCGGGAAGGGCTCGCCGTCGGAGTCGATGGTGAGGACGTAGTCGAAGTGCTTCTGCTGCTCCTGGAGGTGCCGCAGCACGGTGACCTGCGCCCCGCGCTTGCCCTTGTTCTCCTGCCGGTGCCAGAAGACCCGGGGGTGTTCGAAGGGTTCCACGGGGTGCTGCCGGGAGCCGTCGTCGATGACATGGATCTCGTCGACCGGGTGCGTCTGCGCCAGCAGCGACCGCACCGTGCGGTGCAGGTTCTCCGAGGGCTCCTCGAAGGCCGGGATGATCGCCACCGTCCGGCCCGGAGCGACCGGGAGGTGGGTGAAGGACCGGCCCTTCAGGAACGAGACCAGGCAAAGCACGATCACCGACATGCCCAGCCACCAGTAGAACGTCAGGATCGGGCTCTTCGACTGGAGGTGCACCACCACGGTGGCAGCGGCCAGAGCCGCCACCACCACGGTCGTCACCACCGTGAACCTCATGCGTGAGGCGCGGCCCGGCAACGTGCTCAAGCGGTCACTCGCTTGCCGCGGGTCGCCGTGCGGAACACCGCGACGCCGCCGATCACGAGGAGCATGGCTCCCAGCACGATCCACCCGAGCGCGGTTCCGCCGGTGGCGGCCAGGGCGGCTCCGCCGGTGGCGGTCCCGATCGCGGCGCCCACACCGTTCTGTCCGTACATGTTGTTCCTCTTTCTTTCCGGGGTTCCCGGTTTCCCGGGGATTCCAGGGGTTTCCAGGGCTCTCTAGAGCCGTTCGATGTGGGGTGCGGCGGCCATGACGCCGCGGGTGTCGAGCACGTAGGCGGCCTCGGCGGCGAGCCGGTCGAGGTCGAACTCGCCGTGCGGGGTGAGCAGGACGACGGCGTCGAAGTCGCCGACGGTGTCCGTGCCCGCGCCGAAGGGGATGTCGCGGCAACCGCCGTCCGCCTCCGGCAGATAGGGGTCTACGACGGTGACGTCCGCCCCCATCGCCCGCAGCCGGTCGGTGACTTCGACGGCCGGCGACTGACGGGCGTCCGAGGTGCCCGGCTTGTAGGCGGCCCCGAGCGCGAGGACGCGCGCCCCGTGCATGCTCCGCCGGAAGCGTCGGCTGAGGGCGTCCTGAAGCCGGCGCACCACATAGTCCGGCTGGCTCTCGTTGATGTCCTGGGCCAGCTCGATGAGCCGGAAGGTCTGACCGTGCCGTGCCTTGACGTGATGGCTGAGGTAGACCGGGTCGATGGGCAGACAGTGCCCGCCGACGCCGGGCCCGGGCAGGAACTTGGTGAACCCGAACGGCTTGGTCGCCGCCAGCTCCAGCGTGTGCCATACGTCCACGCCCAACGTGTGGGCCATCCGCGACAGCTCGTTGACCAGGGCGATGTTGACGTGCCGGTAGGTGTTCTCGAACACCTTGGCCAGCTCGGCCTCTTCGAGCCCGGAGGCGGGTACGGTGACGTCGGTGACGCTGTCGTAGAACTCCTTCACACGCTCCAGACAGCCCTCGGTCAGCCCGGCGACGATCTTCGGCGTGTTCTCCAGCCGCCAGTCGGCGTTGCCCGGGTCGATGCGCTCGGGACTGAACCCGACGTGGAAGTCCCGCCCGGCGACGAGCCCGGAGCCCTCCTCCAGCAGCGGGACGAGCACGTCACGGGTGGTACCGGGGTGAGTCGTCGACTCGAGGACGACGGTGGCGCCCGGCTCGATCCACTCGGCGAGCACGCGACCGGCGTCCCGTACGCAACTCAGGTCCGGGGCGCGGTCGGTGAGCGGCGTGGGGACGGTGATGACCGCGACGTCGAACCCTTTGAGGTCCTGCGGGTCGGAGCTCGCGTAATACGCATCCGAACCGAGCACCGCCTGAAGCCGGTCGTCACCGATGTCCTCGACGTACGACGACCCGGCGGCCAGCGCGGCGCAACGCGCTCGGTCGGGCTCGTAGCCGGTGACGGTGTGCCCGACCTCGGCGGCCCTCACGGCCAGGGGCAGGCCGACATAGCCCTGCCCCAGCACACAAACGTGCATGGTGGTTTTCCTCAACCCTGAAGTACGGCCGCCCGTTCCTGAAGCAGGCGGCCGTGGCGTGGTACTGCGTGAGAAGCGGTGTGGGAACGGCACCACCACCGCGCGTCACCGGTCTGCCAGGGCCCCCTGCCCGAGCGTGCGCGAAGCGCAACCAGCGACCTTCACAAACCCCCCTCATTTGTGGACCTTCATGGTTCAACAAAAATTCGCTGAACGGAACCCTGTTTACTGTTTCGATATCTGTGAAGCGCCGTGGGGATGAGCCGCGTTGCGGGATGACGCCCGGTCAAGTGCTACTGACGAGGTGGTTCGCGACCCGCTCCGGTGGACCGCACGCACGCGTTTGCGGAGGTCAAGTGCGGGGGGTGCGAAGCGTCGACGCAGCAAGGTCCGAAAAATTGATCTTCACATCTCCAGCACGGCGCGCTTCCAGGAAGCGAGGCGCGGCCGGATGCACTCGCGAAGTCCGTACGCCACCACGTACGCCCCCTGTACCACCCCCCGTGAAACTCATGGGACCACTTCCACAGCCGTGCGATAGAAAAGGCTTTCGAACGCGCCGCCCGTCGCGCAGACACGCGGACGGACCGCAAGGCGCGGCTTTCGACACAATCCCTCTGGGGGGACCTTGTTCAGAACTCGGGCGGCCTGGGCCGCCATCGGGACCGTCGCACTCCTGTTGACCGGCACTCCGGCGGCGAACGCCGCGGAGGGCCAGGCTCCTGACGTCCGGTGGGCGCACAGCGTCTCGGACGACCTCGGCACGCTGGAAGTCGGTATCAGCTCAGACAGCGCCATCACGGCGATCAAGGCGCACATCGTCTCCGCGGCCACCCAACAGGAAGTCGCCGTCGTGGAGAACGACGCGTTCGACCTCGCCTCGGGCACACCGGACAACGGCGTGTGGCGCACGAAGCAGCCCCTGGACCTTCCGGACCTGGGCAGTTACACCGTGCGCATCGAAACCACGGACGCCGACGGTGACCACACCGTCGACAACTCCGCGGGCACTCTCACCTATTACGTGGCGGCGGTGTTCGAGGACGTGCGCCCCGACCGCACGGAGATCGACACCGATCACCGCCAGGTGCGCGTCGACGGCACGCTGAAGGGACGCTGGCCGGGGACCCGTGAGCTGAAGCCCTTGGCGGACCACCGGGTGGACCTCGACGTGGACAACTGGACGGAGAACACCGTCCGCACCGACGCCGAGGGAAACTTCTCCGGCACGGTCACCGTGAACGACGCGGTACCGGTCCAGGCCGTCTACCGGCACGACACGGCTCACCCGTTCGTCCTGTACGGCGAGTCCGAGTCGACGCGGATCGGCATCCGGCAGGTGGCCACGCGCTGGACCATCCAGGCCCCGGCTCAGGCCCGGACGATCGACTACGGCCAAGAGGTCACCGTCACGGCGACGCTGGAGCGCGAGACCCCGCAGGGCTGGGTTCCGTTCGAGGGCCAGAGCGGTGGCGTGCTCTACGAGGCCTCCTCCGGCACCCACTGGGCCAGCGTCGGCTACTTCACCACCGGCGAGGACGGCAAGGTCAGCTTCACCCACACACCGTGGGAGACGGGCACCTTCCGTGTGACGTCGCACAGCGACGACCCGTTCATCGCCTCCGCCTCCTCGAACAGCGCCGAGATCACCGTCCTGCGCGCCTCGGTCTTCACCTCGTTCTCGGCGACCCGTACGCAGGACCGCGGCGTGCACGTCGAGGGTCTGATGGACTTCCCCGACGGCTGGACGCCCGCCACCATCCCGGTGCACATCCAGTACTCGCGTGACGGCGCGAAGTGGACGGACCTGCTCACGACGGAGGCGACCTGGTCGGGCAGCGGCGGTCACGCCTTCTCGGCCGACATCGCCGATGCGCGGCGGGGTTACTTCCGCGCGGTCTTCGAGGCGACGGAGTCGTTCCGCGGGGCGACGTCGGAGGTCGTGAAGGTGCGCCGCTGACGTATCGCGACAGCGGGTGGAGGCCCCGGCCGGTCGGGTCGGGGCCTTCGTCATGGTCCTCTTGCCCTCTGCCGCCGCCTTCCAGTGGGAAACGAGCGATGGGCGCGCGGTCGGCGCTGGCAGGTCTCCTCTTGGCCATCGACGAAGCCCGGTCGTCGGTTGGGTCCCGGGCTGGTTACCGGGCCGCCCCCGACAGGTCCGGGGATGCAGCTGCTCTACAGAGCTGGACACCTCGGAAGCCGACCGCGCGTACGAAACGTAGCCGGTGGCACTGACAAGTGGGGGCTGCGCCTGCCCGCTCCAGTCGATACTCGCGTCTAAGCCCTGCCGCCGCTGCCGCCGCTGCCGCCCCCGCCTCCCCTGCCGCGCAGGTCCTCCCGCATCTGGACCCGTAGCCTCGCCAGCGCGTCGTCGTAGTCCCGGCGTCCCTCCAGGTACGCCGGATCATCGGCCAGCACCCCCTCCATGACGCGGTCGCGGAGGGCCCGCAGCCGGCGGAAGGCGTCCTCGGAGCTGTCCACGACTGGGGACGGCGCGGTGATGGTCATCTGGTACCGCATCCCGATGCAGGGGCCGAACGCCTCACGGGCGGTCGTGCGTTGCGCCGCGCCGCATCTGTGTCTCACGGTCCGAACTCTCCCGTCGCCACCGGCGCGCTTCGAGCAGCATGGCGGACCCGGTGGCGATCACGGCCCCAACTACGGTGCTGATCAAGGTGATCCACTGCATAGTAGGGATCATGACAGCGCCGTTACCGCACCCCACCGGCCTCGCCTACCACCGCATGGGCCACTGCACGGGCCGTCACCGCTGGTGGCGGCCCCTGCTCGGCACTCTGCTGTTTCTCGGTGCCTACCTTGTACTCAGCCTCGTGCTGTTCGCCCTCTCCTACGGCGTCGGGGCAGCGGCCGGGCTCCGTGAACTGCCCGACGGAGGCCATGACTTCGGGCCGCTTGCCAACACGGCCCTGGACCTGACGTCCATCGCGATCGCCCTGCCCCTGATTCTGCTTGCCGTGTGGTGGCCGGGGCGGCGACCGCCGGGCACCCTGTCGTCGGTCGACGGACGGTTGCGGTGGCGCTGGCTGGCCCGGTGTCTGCTCGCCGCGGTGCTCCCCGTGGCCGTGCTGGCGGTCACCGCCGCCCTCCTGCCCGACAGCGGGAGCGACTCGGGGGAGTTCGGCGCATGGGTGGGCTGGCGGTCGTTCCTCACCTCCCTGGCCGTGCTGGCCGTCCTCGTCCCGGTGCAGGCCGCGGCCGAGGAGTACGTCTTCCGGGGCTGGCTGACGCAGGCGGTCGGCGCTTTCGTCCGTTCTCCGTGGTTCGCGGTGCTCCCGCAGGCCCCGCTGTTCGCCGCCGCCCACGGCTGGGGCACCACGTGGGGCTTCCTCGGCCTGCTGGTCTTCGGTGTGGTCGCCGGGTGGCTGACCATCCGTACCGGGGGTCTGGAGGCGGCCGTCGCCCTGCACGTCCTGAACAACCTGCTGGGCTTCGGCGTCGCCGCCGCGGTCGTCGACGGGCTGTCGTCCGACGAGACCGCCGCCGACTCACCCTGGCAACTCGCCCTCGCGGACGTGGCAACGACCCTGCTCTACGCCGCGCTCGTGCTGTGGCTCGCCCGACGTCATCAGCCTCGGCGCCTCGCATCGCCGGTGGCCTCATCGCCCGCACCGGCACCCGCACCAGCAACCACAGGGCGCACAGTGGGGCACCACGGTGAAAGTGGCCAAGACCGCTGAGACCTCGCCCGAGTCGCCTGCTGTGCCCTGCTCCGACGCGAGTCTCCATCCATCAAAGCCCCTGAGTAACTGATCGTTTCAGAAGGAACCGGTTGGCCAGAGGTGCCGGCTCCTTCGGCTTGCATAGGCTGGCCGGTCTCATCCGACGCACCGCGACGAGGATCGGCCCATGCACAACAGCACCAGGATCCGCCTGATAGAGCCCACCGATGCCGCCCCGATCGCCGCGCACCGGGTGCGGGACTTCGAGGCTTTCCGGCCGTGGGAACCAGACCAGCCGGCCGACTTCTTCACCCCGGAGGGCCAGGCGGAGCGGATCGAGGGGCTGCTGGCCCGATACCGGGCCGGCACGGTCTGGCCAGGCGTGGTACTCGCCGACAACCAGGTGATCGGGCAGGTCACCGTCGGAGGCATCCTGCCGCAGCCGCACCTGCGCCGCGGCTCCGTCGGATACTGGATCGCCAGCGTCGCCCAGAATCAAGGGCACGCCGGGCGTGGCGTCGGGCTCGTACTCCGGGTGATGACGGACGAACTCGGGTTGCACCGCGCCGAGGCGTCCACCAACCTGGAGAATCTGCCGTCGCAGCGAGTGCTGCGCCGCAACGGCTTCAGCCCGTACGGTGTCGCGCACTCCTCGATCTTCCTCGACGAGAACTGGCGGGACGCGCTGCTGTGGGAGCGGGTCCTCGGCGACTGACTGATCGTTTCACAGCGAGGTCCGCAGGCGGCGGAGGCATATGAGGCTGCATGCCAGTTCGAGCGGTTTGATGCCGCGTTTCCACAGGAGGCGGCGGTGCTTGTCGAAGTCATAGCCCCGGTCGGCTTACAGTCGCCGGGGCTTGCGTCGAGGGCGTCCCCGCAGGCCCTGAATCGGGGGAACCGCCTTCAGCAGGGGCAGAAGCAGGGTGACGTCGTGCCGGTTGCCGCCGGTGAGTGTGACGGCGAGCGGGGTCCCGTGCCGATCGACGATCAGGTGGTGCTTGGAGCCGGGTCAGGCCCGGTCGACCGGTGAAGGACCGACGAGGTCCCCCCTTTGAGGGCCCGGATGCGCGAGCCGTCCACGGCACAGTCGTCCAAGTCCAGCGCTCGGGAGCAGGGGGCAACAGCCGAGCTCCCCGCTCCCACAGGTCGTCAGGAACAAGATCAACACGAACCCCGGACACCCTGCCGACCAAGATCGTCGAACACAAGACGCACAGCTCAACTCATTCTGAAACGGTCAGTAGGCCTTGGCTCCAATAGGTCGATTGCCTCCCTCCAACGGAATCGATCTGCGCCTCCGCCGGCCTTGGGGCGGGCTCGTAGGAGCCGATCAGGACGCCCATCTCTCGCAGTCGTTCCAGGCTCCGGTGGTAGGCGGGGTGCGCAGCCTGGGCCCTGTTCAGGTAGGGGAGTGCGGCTGTGGGGATGCCCATGCCGTATGCCTCGCACAGGATTCCCAGGGCGAGAGTGTCCGAGATGCCCGCCGCCCACTTGTTGATCGTGTTGAAGGTCGCCGGGGCGACCGCGATGGCGTCGGCGGGTGGCAGCGGGCGGGTTTCGCCGGGTGTGCGCCAGGCGGAGCGGATCGGGTAGCCGGTCTGGGTTTCGATCGCCTCGGTGTCCAGGAAGCCGAGGCCATGAGGAGTAGCGATGACGCCCACGTCTCGGTGCCGTTCCTGTGCCTGCGTAATCAGTTCGCCGACACCGCCGGCGACTCCGGCCGCGCACACGACGACGTACAGGAAGGCCTTTTTTCCCTGCACGGTGGACTCGGTCACGCGGGGACTCCCAGTCGGTGGCTGAAGCGGTGCAGTTCCGGCAGCGTACGTCGGTGGTCACGGGCGGCCATGTCGGCCGCCAGGAGGCGGATGGCGGGGCGTCGACCGGATGCCCACCCGTTCGCTGCCTTCGTATGCCGTTCCGGCGTCCCCTGCCCCCGCTCCTCTGCCCGCTCATCGCAGCCCGTACGGCTTGGACACGCGTATCGACGGCTCCTCCACGGTGGCCGTGCGTCCCTACCTCGTCGCTCAGGAGCAGTGGCAACGGCGTCATGAACCGGCTTGGCTCGCTACGCGGTCGCCAGCAGCAGGCCTTACTGGCTCCACAGGGTGGTGGGGGCCCTATGACAACAGAGGACGATGCGGCAGAACCCGAGAGCGCCCATCCACGCCGCAGGCTCCGTCTCTTGCCATGGACGGGCCCGGAGGCCAAGCCGTGCTTCCTGATCACGGACGGCGACGGTGGACGTGTGTCTCGCCTGGCCGACATCGCAGAAGAGGTCCAGTTAGCCTGGCCGAGCGCCTGACCGAAGCCCTTCGTGACTCACTTCGCATCGCCGAGAGCCGGCGGGCGAGGCCATGCGGCAATAAGGAGCGGTCCTGCCGATGAGTGCCGCGGCGTCAGAAGCGCCCTTGTCCCCCGAGTGCACCCTCGCCACCCGCCCCAGCTACCACGACCTGCACGCCGACTGCCGCCAGACCCGCGACCTGCCCTTGCCCTTCGCCTTCGGCATCCTGCTCCAGCCACACTGTGAATGCGCCTGACACAGGTACAACAGCGTGAGTCCTACGGGCCTGTGAACGGTAGGAAGCACCGACGCCCCCCGCCCGACAACTCGGACAGGGGGCGTCGAGAACAACCCGCGGTGACCGTCTACTTCACCGGCTCCGGCTCCGGCGCGTTCTCCGAGTCCGACGTCCCCGCCGGCGGCTCGCCGCCGTCGTCGTCCCCGCCCTCCGCGGGGACCGGCGTCTTCACCGAGTCCAGCAGGAGCTGGGCGACGTCCACGACCGTGATGGACTCCTTCGCCTTGCCGTCGTTCTTCTTGCCGTTGACCGAGTCGGTCAGCATGACGAGGCAGAAGGGGCACGCCGTCGACACGATGTCGGGGTTCAGGGACAGCGCCTCGTCCACCCGCTCGTTGTTGATGCGCTTGCCGATGCGCTCTTCCATCCACATCCGCGCACCGCCCGCGCCACAGCAGAAGCCCCGCTCCTTGTGGCGGTGCATCTCCTCGTTGCGGATGCCGGGGACGCTGGCGATGATCTCGCGCGGGGGCGTGTAGATCTTGTTGTGGCGGCCCAGGTAGCAGGGGTCGTGGTACGTGATGATGCCCTCGACCGGGGTCACCGGAATGAGCTTGCCCTCGTCCACCAGGTGCTGGAGCAGCTGCGTGTGGTGGATGACCTCGTAGTCGCCGCCGAGCTGCGGGTACTCGTTGCCGAGCGTGTTGAGGCAGTGCGGGCAGGTCGCGACGATCTTCTTCGCCGACTTGGGCTTCGCGGACTCGGGCGTCACCTTGCCCTCGTCGTCCATCTCCTCGCCGAACGCCATGTTCAGCGCCATGACGTTCTCCATGCCGAGCTCCTGGAACAGGGGCTCGTTACCCAGGCGGCGGGCGGAGTCGCCGGTGCACTTCTCGTCGCCGCCCATGATGGCGAACTTGACGCCCGCGATGTGCAGGAGCTCCGCGAAGGCCTTCGTGGTCTTCTTCGCGCGGTCCTCCAGGGCGCCGGCGCAGCCGACCCAGTACAGGTACTCGACCTCGGACAGGTCCTCGATGTCCTTGCCGACGACCGGGACCTCGAAGTCGACCTCCTTGAGCCACTCCAGGCGCTGCTTCTTCGCCAGGCCCCAGGGGTTGCCCTTCTTCTCCAGGTTCTTGAGCATCGTGCCCGCCTCGGACGGGAACGCGGACTCGATCATCACCTGGTAGCGGCGCATGTCGACGATGTGGTCGACGTGCTCGATGTCCACCGGGCACTGCTCGACACAGGCACCGCAGGTGGTGCAGGACCACAGGACGTCCGGGTCGATGACGCCGTTGTCCTCGGCCGTGCCGATCAGCGGGCGCTCGGCCTCGGCGAGAGCCGCCGCGGGCACGTCCTTCAGCTGCTCCTCGGACGCCTTCTCCTCGCCCTCCATCGTCTTGCCGCCGCCGGCCAGCAGGTACGGCGCCTTGGCGTGCGCGTGGTCGCGCAGCGACATGATCAGCAGCTTGGGGGAGAGGGGCTTGCCCGTGTTCCACGCCGGGCACTGCGACTGGCAGCGGCCGCACTCGGTGCACGTGGAGAAGTCGAGCAGACCCTTCCAGGAGAACTGCTCGACCTGGGAGACGCCGAAGACGTCGTCCTCACCCGGGTCGGTGAAGTCGATCGGCTCGCCGCCGGAGGTCATGGGCTGGAGCGCGCCCAGTGCCGTCCCGCCCGTCGCCTCGCGCTTGAACCAGATGTTCGGGAACGCCAGGAAGCGGTGCCAGGCGACACCCATGTTGGTGTTCAGGCTGACCGTGATCATCCAGATCATGGTCGTGCCCAGCTTGATCATCGCGAAGAAGTAGACCAGGTTCTGCAGCGCCGCCACGCTCAGGCCCTTGAAGGCCAGGACCAGCGGGTACGAGGCGAAGTACGCCGCCTCATAGCCCTCCACGTGGTGCAGTGCGCCCTCCAGGCCCCGCAGTACGTAGATCGCCAGGCCGATCGTGAGGATGACGTACTCGACGAAGTACGCCTGGCCCATCTTCGAGCCGGCGAAGCGGGACTTGCGGCCCGGGCGCGACGGCAGGTTCAGCAGGCGGATGACCATGAGGGTCGCGATGCCGAGGGTGGTCATCGCGGCGATGAACTCGATGTAGAGCTCGTACGGGAGGAAGCCGCCGAGCACCGGCAGCGTCCAGTCGGCCTGGAACAGCTGGCCGTACGCGGTGATGATCGTCGGCGGCAGCGTCAGGAAGCCGATCGCCACGAACCAGTGGGCGACACCGACGATGCCCCACCGGTTCATGCGCGTGTGGCCGAGGAACTCCTTCACCAGCGTCACGCTGCGCTGGTAGGGGTTGTCGGTCCGGGTACCGGCGGGCACGGGCTGGCCCAGCTTGAAGTACCGGACGAACTGGCCGATCGCGCGTGCGAGCAGCGCGACGCCGACCACGGTCAAGACCAGCGACACGATGATCGCGGCGAGTTGCATGGGGGCTCCTCGGGCCTGCGAGGGTCTGTCGGGGGAACCTGTCGTTATCGAGGGTTCCCCGAGATTACTAAGCGGTAACTTATGCAGTCCGTCTGAGACTACCCCTATCTTCCGCCGCACTGTAGCCGGGTGGGCAGTGATCTGAATCGCTCAGGGTTGCCTCAGAAAATGCCCCCGATCCGGTCGTGATCTCGTCGTGTTATTCATACCGAATTGTCATAGTGACGCCTAACTTATATCCGTGCTCTACGGGATCGTCGCCGCCGCCACCGCCCTTCTCCTCACCGCCCTGCTCGCGGCCCTCCTCCGGGTCCCCGCCCTGCGCCTGCGCGTCCTCGACCGGCGACGGCAGCGGGAGGTGCCGTTGTCCGGGGGCGTGGCGGTGGTGGCCGTCACCGGGTCGGTCGTCGCCCTGAAGGACGGGGCGTCGGCCGGAAGCGGGATCGGCGGGCTGCTCGTCGCCGGCGGCGTGGTCGCCCTGCTCGGGCTGATCGACGACGTGTGGCGGCTGCGGCGGCGGGTGCTGGTCGCCGGTACGGCTGTGGCGGCCGCGTGTGTCGTGCCGTATGCGGAGGCGGGCGTGGGGACCGGGCTGCTGGGGGCCGTATGGGTCGTGGGGGTGACCTTCGGGTTCCGGGGGCTCGACCATGCCGACGGGCTCGCGGGGACGGCCGGGGTCGTCGCGGCGTTCGGGGTGGCGGCCTGCGCCGCCGTCGACGTGATGGACGGGATCGCGGTTCTGATGAGCGTGCTGGCCGCCGCGCTGACCGGGTTCCTGCTGCACAACTGGCACCCCGCGCGCGTGGCGCTGGGAAGTTGCGGGTCCATGTCCGCGGGGTTCGTGATCGCCGTGAGTGCCGTGCACGTCCGTGCCGGGTTCGGCGTCGGGGAGAGCGCCGGGGTGCTGTTCGCGCTGACCGCGGTGGTGGGCGCCGATGCCGTACTCGTCCTGCTCTCGCGGCGGTTGGGCGGGCGGCCCGTCGTCCGCAGCGGGCCGGATCATCTCACGCACCGGCTGCGGCGGATCGGGCTGACCGCGCCGGGAGCGGCTCTGCTGCTGGGGACCGGCGCGTTCTCCGCGGCGCTCGTCGGGGTACTCGCGCACATCGGCCGGGTCGGGGGTGACGCCCTGTGGTGGGTGGCGGGAGGGGCTCTCCTGGTCGTGTTCGCCCTTTTGTGTGTCCCCGTGTACGCCGATCGACACACCGTATCGCCGCAGGTCAGAGCGCCGTTGCGCGTAAGGAACGGATAAGAGTTGAGCCCGGTCGACTCAGCTCTGTTGACCGGTTGGGAGCCGTCGTGCACACTTGAGTCCGTTCCACTCAAGTCAGCTGGAGGAATCAACCATGGCACGTGCGGTCGGCATCGACCTGGGCACGACTAACTCCGTCGTCAGCGTTCTGGAGGGCGGCGAGCCCACCGTCATCACCAACGCCGAGGGCGCCAGGACCACGCCGTCCGTCGTCGCCTTCGCCAAGAACGGTGAGGTGCTCGTCGGAGAGGTGGCCAAGCGTCAGGCGGTCACCAACGTGGACCGGACCATTCGCTCGGTCAAGCGGCACATGGGCACCGACTGGAAGATCGAGCTGGACGGGAAGCCCTTCAACCCGCAGCAGATCAGCGCCTTCGTGCTCCAGAAGCTGAAGCGGGACGCCGAGTCCTACCTGGGCGAGAAGGTGACCGACGCGGTCATCACCGTCCCGGCGTACTTCAACGACTCCGAGCGCCAGGCCACGAAGGAGGCCGGCGAGATCGCCGGTCTGAACGTGCTGCGCATCGTCAACGAGCCCACCGCGGCCGCGCTGGCGTACGGCCTCGACAAGGACGACCAGACCATCCTGGTCTTCGACCTCGGTGGCGGTACGTTCGACGTCTCGCTGCTGGAGATCGGCGACGGTGTCGTCGAGGTGAAGGCCACCAACGGTGACAACCACCTCGGTGGTGACGACTGGGACCAGCGCATCGTCGACTACCTGGTCCAGCAGTTCCAGTCCGGCCACGGCGTGGACCTGGGCAAGGACAAGATGGCCCTGCAGCGTCTGCGCGAGGCCGCCGAGAAGGCGAAGATCGAGCTGTCCTCGTCCACCGAGACCTCGATCAACCTGCCCTACATCACCGCCTCCGCCGAGGGCCCCCTGCACCTCGACGAGAAGCTCACCCGCGCCCAGTTCCAGCAGCTGACCGCGGACCTCCTGGAGCGCTGCAAGACGCCGTTCCACAACGTCATCAAGGACGCCGGCATCTCCATCAGCGAGATCGACCACGTCGTCCTGGTCGGCGGCTCGACCCGTATGCCCGCCGTCGCCGAGCTCGTCAAGGAGCTGACCGGCGGCAAGGACGCCAACAAGGGCGTCAACCCGGACGAGGTCGTCGCCATCGGCGCCGCCCTGCAGGCCGGTGTCCTCAAGGGCGAGGTCAAGGACGTCCTGCTCCTCGACGTCACCCCGCTGTCCCTCGGTATCGAGACCAAGGGCGGCATCATGACCAAGCTCATCGAGCGCAACACCACGATCCCGACCAAGCGGTCCGAGATCTTCACGACGGCCGAGGACAACCAGCCGTCCGTGCAGATCCAGGTCTACCAGGGCGAGCGCGAGATCGCGGCGTACAACAAGAAGCTCGGGATGTTCGAGCTGACCGGTCTGCCCCCGGCGCCGCGCGGCGTCCCGCAGATCGAGGTCTCCTTCGACATCGACGCCAACGGCATCATGCACGTGACCGCGAAGGACCTGGGCACGGGCAAGGAGCAGAAGATGACCGTCACCGGCGGCTCCTCGCTGCCGAAGGACGAGGTCGACCGCATGCGCCAGGAGGCCGAGCAGTACGCGGAGGAGGACCACAAGCGCCGCGAGGCCGCCGAGTCCCGCAACCAGGGCGAGCAGCTCGTCTACCAGACGGAGAAGTTCCTCAAGGACAACGAGGACAAGGTCCCCGGTGAGATCAAGACCGAGGTCGAGGAAGCCGTCGCCGAGCTGAAGGAGAAGCTCAAGGGCGAGGACACGGCCGAGATCCGCACCGCCACGGAGAAGGTCGCGGCCGTCTCGCAGAAGCTCGGCCAGGCCATGTACGCCGACGCGAACGCCGCGCAGGCCGCCGGCGGCGACTCCGCCGGAGCCGGCGCGGGTGCCGGTGCCGGTGACGCCAAGGCCGACGACGACGTCGTGGACGCCGAGATCGTGGACGACGAGCGGAAGGACGGTGCCGCGTGACGGAGGAGACCCCGGGCTTCGACGAGCAGCAGCCCGACGTCCCTTCCGGCGCCACCTCCGATGACGCCGAGCCGAAGGCCGCCGACTCCCCCTCGACGGAGGAGCAGGCGGCCCCGGCCGGGGACACGGGCCAGGACGTGGCTCTGGTGGCCCAGCTGGACCAGGCCCGCACGGCGCTCAGCGAGCGCACGGCGGACCTCCAGCGCCTCCAGGCCGAGTTCCAGAACTACCGCCGCCGGGTCGAGCGCGACCGGATCGCGGTCAAGGAGATCGCCATCGCGAACCTCCTGACCGAGCTCCTGCCCGTGCTCGACGACATCGGCCGCGCGCGTGAACACGGCGAACTGGTCGGCGGCTTCAAGTCCGTCGCCGAGTCGCTGGAGAGCACGGCGGCCAAGATGGGCCTCCAGCAGTTCGGCAAGGAGGGCGAGCCCTTCGACCCGACGATCCACGAAGCCCTGATGCACAGCTACGCACCGGACGTCACCGAGACGACGTGCGTCGCGATCCTGCAGCCCGGGTACCGGATCGGCGAGCGCACCATCCGCCCCGCGCGGGTGGCCGTGGCCGAGCCCCAGCCGGGGGCGCAGACGGTCAAGGCGGACGAGTCCGCCGAAGCCGACGACAAGGAGAGCGGTGGCCCGGAAGAGGGCTGACGTCATAGCGGACGAAGGGAAGGAGGGGCGTCGAGGATGAGCACCAAGGACTTCATCGAGAAGGACTACTACAAGGTCCTCGGCGTCCCCAAGGACGCCACCGAGGCCGAGATCAAGAAGGCGTACCGGAAGCTCGCCCGCGAGTACCACCCGGACGCCAACAAGGGCAACGTCAAGGCGGAGGAGCGCTTCAAGGAGATCTCCGAGGCCAACGACATCCTCGGCGACCCCAAGAAGCGCAAGGAGTACGACGACGCGCGCGCCCTCTTCGGCAACGGCGGTTTCCGCCCGGGGCCGGGCGGCGCGGGCGGCTCCTTCAACTTCGACCTGGGCGACCTCTTCGGAGGCGGCGCCCAGGGCGGCGGCCAGGGAGCCGGCGGCTTCGGCGGCGGACTCGGTGACGTTTTCGGGGGCCTGTTCAACCGCGGCGGCGCGGGCGGACCGGGGACGCGTACGCACCCGCGGCGCGGCCAGGACATCGAGTCCGAGGTCACGCTCAGCTTCACCGAGGCGATCGAGGGCGCGACCGTCCCGCTGCGGATGTCCTCGCAGTCGCCCTGCAAGGCCTGCTCGGGCACCGGCGACAAGAACGGCACACCGCGGGTGTGCCCGACCTGCGTCGGCACCGGGCAGGTCGCCCGGGGCAGCGGCGGCGGTTTCTCCCTCACCGACCCCTGCCCGGACTGCAAGGGCCGCGGCCTGATCGCGGAGAACGCCTGCGAGGTCTGCAAGGGCAGCGGCCGGGCCAAGTCCTCGCGGACCATGCAGGTGCGCATCCCCGCGGGCGTCAGCGACGGCCAGCGGATCCGGCTGCGCGGCAAGGGAGCGCCGGGCGAGCGCGGCGGCCCGGCGGGCGATCTGTACGTGGTCGTGCACGTGGACTCCCACCCGGTGTTCGGCCGCAAGGACGACAACCTCACCGTCACCGTCCCGGTGACCTTCGCCGAGGCGGCCCTCGGCGGCGAGGTCCGGGTGCCGACGCTGGGCGGCCCGCCCGTCACGCTGAAGCTGCCGCCGGGCACGCCGAACGGCCGTACGATGCGCGCCCGGGGCAAGGGCGCGGTCCGCAAGGACGGCACCCGCGGCGACCTCCTGGTCACCGTCGAGGTGAGTGTTCCGAAGGACCTGACGGGGAAGGCTCGTGACGCGCTCGAGGCGTATCGCGAGGCGACCGCGGGTGAGGATCCGCGGGCGGAGCTGTTCCAGGCCGCGAAGGGAGCATGAGTCAGATGGACGGTCGTCGACGCAACCCGTATGAACTGACCGAGGAGACCCCGGTCTACGTCATCTCGGTGGCGGCCCAGCTGTCCGGCCTGCACCCGCAGACCCTGCGCCAGTACGACCGTCTGGGCCTGGTGTCTCCGGACCGCACTCCGGGCCGGGGCCGTCGCTACTCGGCCCGCGACATCGAACTGCTGCGCACCGTCCAGCAGTTGTCGCAGGACGAGGGCATCAACCTGGCGGGCATCAAGCGCATCATCGAACTGGAGAACCAGGTCGCCGCGCTCCAGGCCCGGGTGGCCGAGCTGGAGGACGCGCTCGACGGCGCGGCGGCGGCCATGCGGCAGCGCGAGGCGGCGGTGCACGCGTCGTACCGCCGGGACCTGGTGCCGTACCAGGAGGTCCAGCAGACCAGCGCGCTGGTGGTGTGGCGGCCGAAACGGCAGCAGCAGTCGGACTGACGCGACTGACGCGCGTACGCCTGTGAAAGGGGCCGGGAGGAGACTCCCGGCCCCTTTCCTATGTCTTGGGCTGTCTTGGGGCGCTTTCGCCGGGCCTCCTGTGGATGACCGGATGGTGCAAGTCACTTGGCGGTGATTCCGCAGAGTCTTCACAACTGCTGCGGAGCGTGGTGTTGTCATCTCGTTAAGTGGTTCCGCTTGACGCTGGGGGGCGCACCCGCGTTGGCTTTTCAGTCACATGGGCCACAAAGTGCGCCCACGTCCGAATCACACGCGAAGTGAGCTCCCGCATGCGCCGTCGTATCTCCATATCCGTGGCCGCGGCCGCGATGTCCGTCACGCTCGCCGGCTGCGGCGTGCTCAACGCGACCGGGAGCAGCGACGAGGCGAGCCCGACCAAGGGCAACGACATCACGGTGGGCCTGCTGCTCCCGGAGAAGGCGAACACCCGGTACGAGAACTTCGACTACCCCATCATCAAGAGGAAGGTCGAGTCCCTCACCAACGACCGGGGCCGCGTCGAGTACGCCAACGCCGAGGCGAGCGCCGACACGCAGGCGGCCCAGCTGCAGCAGATGATCGACGACCGGGTCGACGTGATCCTGCTGGACGCCGTCGACTCGCACGCCATCGCCGGCGGCGTGCAGAAGGCCAAGGACGCCGGCATCCCGGTCATCGCCTACGACCGGCTGGCCGAGGGCCCGATCGACGCGTACATCTCCTTCGACAACGAACTGGTCGGCGAGGTCCAGGGGCGCACCCTGCTGGAGGCGATCGGCGAGAAGGCGAGCCTCTCCGACAAGATCGTGATGATGAACGGCTCGCCGACGGACCCGAACGCCAAGCAGTTCAAGGCCGGTGCGATGTCCGAGCTGAACGGCCAGGTGACGATCGCGCAGTCCTTCGACACCAAGGACTGGAAGCCGGAGAACGCCGAGGCCAACATGGCCGAGGCGATCGGGAAGATCGGCAAGGACGACATCGCCGCGGTGTACTCCGCCAACGACGGCATGGCGGGCGGCATCGTCAAGGCGCTTCAGGCCGCGGGCGTGACCGACCTGCCGCCGATCACCGGGCAGGACGCGGAGCTCCCGGCGGTGCAGCGGATCATCACCGGTGACCAGTACATGAGCGTGTACAAGTCGTACCCGCAGGAGGCCGAGAACGCCGCGGAGATGGCCGTGGCCAAGGTCCAGGGCCGGGACATCCAGTTCGCCGCCCTCGCCCGCGACAAGGTCGACAGCCCCACCCACAAGGGCATCCCCGCCCATCTCGTGCCGGTGGTCGCCCTGACCAAGTCCAACATCAAGGACACGGTCGTCGCCGACGACATCTACAAGCTGTCGGACATCTGCACGGCGAAGTACGAGTCGGCTTGCGAGGCGATCGGCCTCAAGTAGGCAGGGCCGGATCGGGTTCGGACGCTCGCGCCGGGCCGGCCCGTCCCGGGCGTCCGGCCAGCGTGATCGCCCGGAGCAGCCACTCGGCGGGCCCGTGCCGGAAGCGTCGTGTCCACGCCGTGCTGAGAGCGAGCTGGAGCGCGTACACGGCGCCCGCGAGCACCAGCACGGCAGCCGCTCCCACCTGCCCGTAGAGGGACAGGCCGTACGCCGTGGCCACGAACATCATGATGAGGGACTGCCCGAGGTAGTTCGTGAGGGCGAGGCGGCCCGCCGGGACGAACAGCCGCTGGAGCCGGTCTCCCCACGACGACTCCAGGAGGAGCAGCACCAGGCCGGCGTACGCGGCCGACAGGGCGGGTGCCGTCAGCATGCCGATGCCGATGCCCAGGAAGTGCCATCGGTCGTCCAGCGGCCCCTGTGCGGCGGAGGCGAAGAAGACGGCCCCCGGGACTCCGACGACCAGTCCGACGGCCGTGATCCGGAGCAGCTGAGAGCGCTCCGCTCCGCCCGGTGCGAGCAGGCGCCGCTTTCCCGCGGCCAGGCCGAGGAAGAACGCGGCGAGCACGCCCGGAGCCATGAGGAGAACGCCGAGGAGCGCGAGGGGCAGCCGGTCCAGGTTCTCCCGCAGGACCGTGCCGACGCTGCCGTGGTAGGCGGCCACGGCCCTCTCGATCTCCTGCTGAGGGGCGGACTCCTCGTCGTCCGCCCACCCGGCCAGCGCCCCCAGCCCGGTGAGGAGGACACCGAAGACCCCGTAGATCCAGGCGGCGGCCTTCACGGCGGTGGCCGGCCTGATCCGCCGCGCGCACAACAGGGCCAGTCCCAGGACGCCGTACGCCATGAGGATGTCGCCGTCGTACAGCAGGACGGCGTGCACCACACCGAGCAGCACCAGGCCCAGGGACCGGCGCAGGAAGCGTGCGGTGACGTTTGCTCCGTCCCGTTCGGCGGAGAGCGTCTGCAGGGTGAAGCTGTAGCCGAACAGGAACGAGAACAAGAGGTAGAACTTGCTGGCCGCGAACGCCGTCACCAGCCACATGGCGACCTGGTCCCCGAGGGGCGCCCCGGGCTCGCGGATCCCTTCCGACACATAGGGACTCATGATCTGTGCGCTGTTGACCGTCAGGATGCCCAGCAGGGCGAAACCGCGTAACGCGTCGACGGCGGGAAGACGCCGAAGGCCGACTCGTGTCCGCATGCTCACGGGGCCTCCCGCCGCCGGTAGACCTGCCCGGTTGCAGATCGGCTGCATTCGCACCACCCCATCTTGCTGTAACAGCCCATGAGGGGGCTGCACATACAGGAAGTAAGTGGGGCGAAGAGCGGTGCCGGTGTCGTGAAGCCGTGTTGCGGAGCAGGTCCGGTCCGCGCATAGTTGCGCTGCGAAGGACGGCGAAACCGGGGGTGGGATCGGCGATGGCCGGGCACGGGGCGGAAGAGCATCCACATGGTGCCGACCGACTGTGCGAGGCCGGGGATCGCGTGTATTCCCGGGCCGTACGGCGGGGCCGCGTGCCGCGCCGGGACGCTGATCCGGTGCCCTGCCTGCTGGAACTCGCCCTGCTGCATCCGGACCCCGACGACATGGACTGGCTGGTGCCGACCTCCCCTCAGGAGGTCATGACCCGGCTGCTGCGCGGGATGTACGACGAGGTCAGCGCGAGCCAGCGGCGGGTGGGTTCGGCCGTGGCGGCGTTCGAGTGGTACGCCGGGCTGGGGCGTCAGGTGCAGCCGGCTCCGCCCGCGGCCGAGCGCTCGGCGATCCGGGTGCTGGACGGGCTCGCCCGGATCCAGGCCGCGATGGACGAGGCGACCCAGGCGTGCACGACCGAGGTGCTCACGGTGCAGCCGGGCGGCATCCGGCGCGAGGCGGAACTCTCCGAGGGGCTGCACCGGGCGCTGGCGCTGCGCAGCCGGGGCGTGCGGATGCGGGATCTGTACACGCATGTCGCCCGGCACGGGCAGGGGCTGCTGAACTATCTGGAGCTGATGGGCGACGCCGTGGAGGCCCGCACGCTGGACGAGGTGATCGACCGGCTGATCCTCTTCGACCGGACGGTGGCCTTCATCCCCGCCAACACCGACCGCACGATGGCCCTGGAGCTACGGCACCCGGCGATCGTCGAGTACCTGGTCACGGTGTTCGAGCGGCTCTGGCGCCTGGCCATCCCGCTGACCGCGCCGCTGCCCGACACCGGCATCGAGGGCATCTCCCACCGGGAGCAGTCGATCGCGGCGCTGCTGGCGGAGGGACACCAGGACGCGGTGATCGCGGAGCGGCTGGGCATAAGCGTGCGGACGTGCCGGGCGCACATCGCCCGGCTGTCGGAGACGCTGGGGGCGGCGAGCCGGACGCAGTTGGGTGTGCGGATCGCCCAGGCGGGACTCGACGGTGCGCCGCGGCCGACCGTCTCCCCGCCCCTCAGCGTTCCTGGTCAAGAATCCCGGACTGCCCGATGAGATAGCCCAGTTGGGCTCTGCTCTGACTGCCCAGCGTCGCCGCGAGCTTGGCGATGTGGACGCGGGCGGTGCGGATGTTCATGCCGAGGCGGTCGGCTATGACGGCGTCGGTGTGGCCTTCGGTGAGGAGGGCTGCGATGGCGCGCTGGCGTGCGGTGATGCCCTTCGGGGAGGGCTCGGGTGCGGCTTCGGGGAACATCGGGGTGGCCAGGCGCCAGAGGCGGTCGAAGGTGGTGGCCAGGTGGTCGACGATGGCCGGTTGCCGGATCTCCAGGGCGAGTCCGCCGTCCTTGTCGGCCGGGACGAAGGCCACGGTGCGGTCGACGAGGATGAGACGGTCGGGGACTTCGTCCAGCGAGCGCGCTTCGACATCGCCCTTCAGACGTTCGTGACGGGCGGTGATCGTCGGGAAGTGGCGCATCGTGTGCGGGTACAGGGTGCGCAGGCGGCAGCCGCGGTCCAGCGCGGCCTGATCGCGGTCGAACGCCGTGGCGTCGGCCACCTGGCCGCGTTCGCCGGTGAGTCCGGCGCGGGGCTGGACGGTGACGGTTTCCTCAGAGGCTTCGGCCATGGCTTCGGTGATGGCCTGGTTGATCCGCTCCGTGCCGGTGAGCAGCCGGATCGTCGGGGTGTCGGTGACCGCGGGGTGCGGGCCGGCGAGCCTCATGAGGGAGCCGAATGTCTCGGCCAGCCGAGCCTCACGCCGCCGCTCGCTCGCGATCCGCTCCTCGGAGGTCCGCAGCAGCCGGTGCAACGCGACGACCGGGGCGACGGGCTCCAGCCGGATCGGTTCGTCGACGGCAGGGTGCAGCAACCCCAGGTCGACGAGGCAGGGGGCGGCCTGGGCGTCCTCCGTCGGCAACTGCCCCAGCCGCAGGGCCCGTTCGTACAACTCCGTGCCCGCGGAGCACAGGTCCTCCATGCCGTGCTCGCGGTGCGGCGCGCTCACTCGGGCACTCCCTCCCGTTCCAGGATCCCCGACTGTGCGATGAGATAGCCGAGTTGGGCCCTGCTGCCGCTGCCCAGGAGCGAGGCCAGCTTGGCTATGTGGGCTCGGCAGGTACGCACGTTCATGCCCAGACGGCGGGCGATGGCCTCGTCGACGTGGCCCTCGACGAGGAGCTTGGCGATGGAGTACTGGATCTCTGTGATGCCGTCCGGCGCGATCTCGTAGGGAGTGCTCTCGCTCAGCGGGACCGCACGGTTCCACATGAACTCGAACACCTTGATCAGGTAGCGGATGATCCCCGGGTGCCGCAGCTCCAGCGCGACCTGCTGGTCGTCGCGGGTGGGGATGAAAGCGACGGTCTCGTCGCAGATGATCAGGCGTTCCACCAGCTCGTCGATCGTGCGGTACTCCGCCTTGCCGTCGGCGAGCCGGGCGGAGTAGGCCAGTTGTTCCGGGTTGTACCGGGCGGTGTGCTGGTACACCGTGCGTATCCGCACACCGCGTTCTATCAACGGCCGGTCGCGCTTCATCCCCTGGAGGAGGCTGTGTTCGGACACGCGGTCGCTCGGTTGCAGCGTGAGCATCTCGCTCTGGCACTGGGACGTGGCCATGTTCAGCGCGGCGTTGATCCGCTCGCCGCCCTCCAGGACGGTGATGGAGTCGCTGGTCGTGGCCATCTGGGCGCCGAGCGTCATGAACGGCTGAAAGGTCTCTGCGAGTTCGACCGCCCGCCGCCTGCGCGCCGCTATCTCCTGTTCCAAGGGGTTGAGCTGCCGGGAGAGGGCCACCACAGGGGGAACCGGCCGAAGCCAGGTCGGGTCGTCGGGATCGGGGTGGAGCAGGGCCAGCTCGATCAGGCAGGGAGCGGGGTCGGCGTCCTCGCGCGCCAGGCGTCCGGCGCGCAGCGCGATGGTGTATAGACGGCCGCCTTCCTCGCACAACTCCGTAATCGGATGGGGATGTGTCGCATTAGTCTGATTCGATCCCAAATCTCCACCCCCCAGGGTCCTGAACATGCAGGAACATGATGCATTGATTCTGTGGCCATGACGTGCCCGAATGAGCCATCGTCGTATCTGACGGGGGAAAAGGGGACCTTCAAGTGAGGACGAAGCCGACTATGTGCAGCAGAATGCTTCGCTCGGTGCTTGTCGCCGCCTTCTCCGCCGCCGTGGCCCTGGGTGTGCTCGGGGGCTTCTCCGACGCGAAGGACGAGGTGCGGGCGAACAGTACCTGGCCTTCGGTGGCGGTGAACGCCGACACCGTCAGCAGTGGAAACCCCACGGCTTCCGGTGCTGACGAAGCCGGGAGCTGACCGTGACCACTCCACCCGACGACCGCTCCTTCCGCCGCGAAATGGCCACCGCCTACCGCTCCGGCTGGCACTTCATCGACCTGGTCACCGCCATCCCCCACAGCGGCGACTCGTTGATGGTGACCGTTTTCGGCGAGCCGGTGGTCGTCACGCGGGACGAGGACGAGGACGTACGGGCTTACCGGTGTCTGCGGCGGCCTCGGGGGGCGCCGCAGCCCGTGCGGTGTGCCGTACGGTACGGAATGATCTTTGTGAACCTGGACCAGAGGGACCACGAGCAGGTGGAAGCCGACTCTCCTGTCCCGAGGACCATCTCTGCCACCCCCCGCAGTGCCTGACGCGATTCCCCCGTCGTAACAGATCGCTCAGGTGCTTCCCCCCGCAGCGGCGTCACCGTGACCTGAACACGGTGACGCCGCTGCAGTTTCTGGGGACATTTCCGGGTATCACCCGAGTCGCGCAGTGGCCGGATCCAATCGATCATCGGTGTGGATTTTCACTTCGATCAACTTCACCGTCGGCCGCGCCATCGCCACCGCCATCGCCCTCACCCTCGCCCCATCGCTCGCGTCAGCTGGATCTCGATCACCACGCGCGCGGGGTTCGGTGAGGGGGTCCGTCCGTAGCGTTCCGCGTAGCGGCGCTCCGCCTCCGCCACCCGCTCCGGTTCCGTGCGGACGAAGGCCCGGCCCTCCAGGGTCGCCCAGCGCCGGCCCTCCATCTGGCAGACGGCGACCGCCGCTCCCTGCTCCCCGGCGGCCAGCACGTGCCGCACCTTGGCGCTCGCCTTGTTCGTGATCACCCGAGCGAGCCGGGCCTCGGGATCGTATGTGACCCCGACGGGTACCACGTGCGGAGTGCCGTCCGGGCGGGGAGTCGTCAGGGTGCACACGTGCCGCTCCCGCCAGAAGGCGAGATACGGCGGGTCCGGGGCACCCGGATCGACGGAGTACTTGGTCGCCATGCCCCGGAACTTAGCCCCTGTCTCCGCCCCGAACCTTCCTTGAGTGCACTAGACTCAACTTTGTGCAAGTCGTTCGGGTCAGTGCAAGGAGGAGAACGCGAACGTGGACGCCGAGCTGACCAACCGGAGCCGGGACGCCATCAACGCGGCCAGCAACCGGGCCGTGACCGAGGGGCACCCCGACCTCACCCCAGCCCATCTGCTTCTCGCGCTGCTCCAGGGGCAGGACAACGAGAACATCACCGACCTGCTCGCCGCGGTCGACGCCGACCAGGCGGCCGTACGCGCCGGAGCCGAGCGCGTGCTCGCCGGGCTGCCCAGCGTGACCGGTTCCACCGTGGCGCCGCCCCAGCCCAACCGCGAGATGCTCGCCGTCGTCGCCGACGCGCAGGCCCGCGCCAAGGACCTCGGGGACGAGTACCTCTCCACGGAGCACCTGCTCATCGGCATCGCCGCGAAGGGCGGCGCGGCCGGCGAGGTGTTGTCCCAGCAGGGCGCCGACGCCAGGAAGCTGCAGGACGCCTTCCAGAAGACGCGGGGACAGCGGCGCGTGACCACGGCAGACCCCGAGGGGCAGTACAAGGCCCTGGAGAAGTTCGGGACCGACTTCACCGCCGCCGCGCGGGAAGGGAAGCTCGACCCCGTCATCGGACGGGACCAGGAGATCCGGCGCGTGGTGCAGGTGCTGTCCCGCCGCACCAAGAACAACCCCGTGCTCATCGGCGAGCCCGGCGTCGGCAAGACCGCCGTCGTCGAAGGGCTCGCCCAGCGGATCGTCAAGGGGGACGTGCCGGAGTCCCTCAAGGACAAGCGGCTCGTCGCGCTCGATCTGGGCGCCATGGTCGCGGGCGCGAAGTACCGCGGCGAGTTCGAGGAGCGGCTGAAGACCGTCCTCGCCGAGATCAAGGACTCCGACGGGCAGATCATCACCTTCATCGACGAGCTGCACACCGTCGTGGGGGCCGGTGCCGGCGGCGACTCCGCCATGGACGCGGGCAACATGCTCAAGCCCATGCTCGCCCGCGGTGAGCTGCGCATGGTGGGTGCCACCACGCTGGACGAGTACCGGGAGCGGATCGAGAAGGACGCCGCCCTGGAGCGGCGCTTCCAGCAGGTGCTGGTCGCCGAGCCGAGCGTCGAGGACTCCATCGCGATCCTGCGCGGCCTCAAGGGACGGTACGAGGCTCACCACAAGGTGCAGATCGCCGACAGCGCGCTGGTCGCCGCCGCCGCCCTCTCCGACCGGTACATCACCTCCCGCTTCCTGCCCGACAAGGCCATCGACCTCGTCGACGAGGCGGCCTCGCGGCTGCGGATGGAGATCGACTCGTCCCCCGTCGAGATCGACGAACTCCAGCGCGCCGTCGACCGGCTGAAGATGGAGGAGCTCGCGATCGGCAAGGAGTCCGACCCGGCCTCCCGCGAGCGCCTGGAGAAGCTGCGCCGCGACCTCGCCGACAAGGAGGAGGAGCTGCGCGGCCTGACCGCCCGCTGGGAGAAGGAGAAGCAGTCCCTCAACCGGGTCGGCGAGCTGAAGGAACGCCTCGACGAACTGCGCGGCCAGGCCGAGCGCGCCCAGCGCGACGGCGACTTCGACACCGCCTCCAAGCTGCTCTACGGCGAGATCCCCGCCCTGGAGAAGGAACTGGAGGCCGCCTCCGAGGCCGAGGAAGAGGTCGCCAGGGACACCATGGTCAAGGAGGAGGTCGGCGCCGACGACATCGCCGACGTCGTCGCCTCCTGGACCGGCATCCCCGCCGGGCGCCTGCTGGAGGGCGAGACCCAGAAGCTGCTCCGCATGGAGGACGAGCTGGGCAAGCGGCTCATCGGCCAGACCGAGGCCGTGCGGGCGGTCAGCGACGCCGTGCGGCGCTCGCGGGCCGGGATCTCCGACCCCGACCGCCCGACCGGCTCCTTCCTCTTCCTCGGTCCGACCGGCGTCGGCAAGACCGAGCTGGCCAAGGCCCTCGCCGACTTCCTCTTCGACGACGAGCGGGCGATGGTCCGCATCGACATGTCGGAGTACAGCGAGAAGCACAGCGTGGCCCGGCTGGTCGGCGCCCCGCCCGGATACGTCGGCTACGAGGAGGGCGGCCAGCTCACGGAGGCGGTGCGCCGCCGTCCGTACTCCGTCGTCCTGCTGGACGAGGTGGAGAAGGCCCACCCCGAGGTCTTCGACATCCTGCTCCAGGTGCTCGACGACGGGCGTCTCACGGACGGCCAGGGCCGCACGGTCGACTTCCGCAACACCATCCTGGTGCTGACGTCGAACCTGGGCAGCCAGTTCCTGGTCGATCCGATCACCAGCGAGGAGGAGAAGAAGGAGCAGGTCCTGGAGGTGGTGCGGACCTCCTTCAAGCCGGAGTTCCTCAACCGCCTGGACGACCTGGTCGTCTTCGCCGCCCTGACCAAGCCCGAGCTGGAGCGCATCGCGAAGCTCCAGATCGAACGCCTGGCCAAGCGGCTCGCCGAGCGGCGCCTCACCCTGGACATCACGCCCGAGGCCCTGGCCTGGCTCGCGGAGGAGGGCATGGACCCGGCGTACGGCGCCCGCCCGCTGCGCCGCCTCGTCCAGTCCGCCATCGGTGACCGCCTCGCCAAGGAGATCCTCTCCGGCGAGATCAAGGACGGCGACACGGTCCGGGTGGACCGTGTCGGCGACGAACTGCTGGTGGGCCCGGCGACGGGCAAGACGTTGTAGGACCGTCGATCACATCGTGAACGCCGAGAAGCGCACCCGCGCTGTCTCGGCGTTCTCGTACTCCACCCGCACCTGCACCACGTGCGCCCCGGCCGCGGCGGGCAGGCCGTCCTCGTGGCTCACGTCGAGACAGAGCGCCCCGCAGGAGGCGTCCGAGCGGGCCTCGGGCGCGTTCGGGTACGTCTCGCGCAGCCAGCCGCGCACGTCCTCGCGCGGCATCCGCAGCACCGCCGTGTACGCGGTGTCGATGCCCTGCTGCACCGTGCAGTTCCCGACCTGGGCGTGGGCCGGGGACGAGGCACCGCCGAAGGCCAGCGCCTCCGCGCAGGGCACCTCCTGCAGGGCCCCCTCGCGTGGATCCCCCTCGTCCGACAGGGCCCAGGTGAAGAGGCCGGCGGTCAGGAACCCGAGGACGAGCACCGGCACGGCCAGGACGGGCAGGATCAGCCGCCACCGCGTGTGACCCCTGCCCGGTTCCGCCACCGTGACCCCCTCCGTCCCCTCATTCAGGAGGACGGTGTGCGGCACCTGGAGGTTGCGGTTGACCGGATCGTGTCAGCCATGGGCTTAGAGGGTCTGTCTGGGCTTGCACCCCCTCCCCGCATGGGGAGGATGGCGGAATCCGTACGAAGGGAAATTCACGGTGACCATCGACCCGTCCTCGATTCCGAACTTCGGGGGCCAGCCCGAGCCGCAGCCGCAAGGACCGGCGGGCCCCGTCGTCCCGGATCAGGACCTCGTGAAGCAGCTCCTCGACCAGATGGAGCTCAAGTACGTCGTCGACGACGAGGGAGACCTCGCGGCGCCGTGGGAGCAGTTCCGCACCTACTTCATGTTCCGGGGTGAGGGAGACCAGCAGGTCTTCTCCGTGCGGACGTTCTACGACAGGCCCCACGAGATCGAGGCCAAGCCGCAGATCCTGGAGTCCATCGACGACTGGAACCGCCGCACCCTGTGGCCCAAGGTCTACAGCCACACCCACGACGACGGCACGGTCCGCCTCATCGGCGAGGCCCAGATGCTGATCGGCATGGGCGTGAGCCTGGAGCACTTCGTCTCCTCGACGGTCAGCTGGGTGCGGGCCGCGATCGAGTTCGACAAGTGGCTCATCGAGCAGCTCGGTCTCGAGGAGGAGATCAACGAGGCGGAGAAGCCCGAGGACGAGGAGTAGGCCGGCAGGCCTCCGCCCCAGCGGCGCGTCGGCGCGTACGAGCAGGTACGTGCTGTACGCGCCGTATGCCTTTTTCGGGGCCGGTGCCGGCAGGCCCGGTGACACGGCACCGGCGAGTTGAAGGCCGGGCACCACCGTCCCTGAGGCGGCTCCCGGACTCACCGGGCCCTTGTCGGCGAGGGTCCGGTCGGCCGCTGACCTCCTCAAAGAACCGGGGAAAGAACTACCCGCCCACCCACCCTCCCCGCGCCGGCGGGCGGGCGTCACCCGTGCGAGTGACCGGCTTGCAGGGGCGGGACACGGACCATTACGTTCGCCGCGACAACCGCAAACAGATACGGCCCCCGGCCGGGACGGCAATCCCGATCGAGGGCCTGACCGATCAGGAAGAGTGCACTTCCCGATGGCTGAACCGCAGTCTAACGCGCGCCTGCGCGCTGACGCCGGAGCTCCGACCTCCGGCGTGATCCACGTACGAACCCGGCTGACGGCCGACTTCACCGTGATCTCCAACGCCCTCGCCCAGCGACGCGGCAGCGCGGTCACGGTCGGTGTCGCGGCGTATATCGCCTCTCTGCCCGACGGCTCCCCGGTGACCATCACCGCTCTGTGCGAGCACTTCAGCGAGGGCGAGATCCTCGTCTCGCGGGCGCTCAGGGAGCTCGAAGCAGCCGGATACCTGGAGCGCCGTCGCGAACGGATGCCCACCGGACAGGTGCGTACCAGGACGTACTTCTACGACGTCCCCCGCGGCGAAGGCCCTGACGACCCGCCCGAGCCGCCCCGCCCCCGGCCCGCTGTCCGGGAGGCCACGCCCCGACGGGAGGCGGCGCCCGCTTACGGTCCTGAGGAGACCGAGAGCCGGGCACCCACACTCGCCGACGCCGACCCGAAGGCGGTCGCCGTACTGACCGCCCTGCGCCGGGTCGACCCTCGTCTCGTCCTGTCCGCCCAGGAGGCCGCCCGACTGGCGCCGGCCGTCGCGGAGTGGCTGGCGGCCGGTGTCGGACCACGGGAGATCACGGAGTTGCTGACCGTACGGCTCCCCGACCGTTTCCGCGCCCGACCGGCAAGCGTCCTCGCCTTCCGGCTCCGGGAGACACCGCTGCCGGCGCCTCCTCCGTTTCCACTGCCCCCGAACGTCGAGCGCCCGGCCGCACTGCCCTTCCAGACCTGTGACGGCTGCGAGCGTGCCTTCCGCGCCCCTGTGCCCGGACACTGCCGGAGCTGCCGGGAGCGCTTTGGCGAGGAACGCCTGCGTGCGGCCGGCTGAGCCGGTGGGTATGGTCGACAGGTTCAGGGACGGACTCCTGACTCCCACGGAAACAGCCTCCTACCTGGAAATTCCGCAGTCGACGCTCCACTCGTGGCTCAAGGGCAGGGCTGCGGGGGCGCCCTTGGTGCACCAGGTCGAGCCGTTGCGCACGGGGCAGCCCTCGGTGCCCTTCATCGCAGTCGCCGAGGCTCACGTCCTCCGTTGTGGCCCACAGGAGCGCATCTGCCACGAGATCGCCGACCGGCGCGGGAACCGGGAGTTTCCCGGAGGTGGGAATTCCGGGGGTGCGTTGGTATCAACGGTGATGGAATCGTGCTGGGCCTCGCTGAGGAGAATCGTTGAGCGCGCGCATCCTGGTCGCCGAAGACGACGAGAAACAATCTCGTCTCATCCGGATTTATCTGGAACGGGAAGGCAACGCCGTGCAGGTCGTGGCCGACGGCAGGGCAGCGCTGGAACGGGCGCGTTCGACGGGGCTGGATCTCATCGTTCTCGATGTGATGCTGCCGCTCGTCGACGGCCTCGACGTATGCCGCATTCTGCGTGCCGAGGCCTCCGAGGTGCCGATTCTGCTGCTGACCGCCCGCAGCACCGAGGAGGACATGCTTCTCGGCCTCGATCTGGGGGCCGACGACTACCTCACCAAGCCCTACAGTCCCCGCGAACTCACCGCGCGGGTACGGGCGCTGCTGCGGCGCTCCAGGAAAGGCGGCTCGGCCGGGAGCGAGGTGCTGCGAGTCGGCGCGATCGAAGTGGACACCGCCCGCTTCGAGGTCCGGGTGGCGGGCCGTCCGGTGGCGCTGACCTCCAAGGAGTTCTCCATCCTGGAGGCTCTGGCCCGCAAGCCGGGACGGGTGTTCACCCGGGCCCAGATCATCGAGTGCGCCTTCGGCTTCGACAGCGATGTACTCGAGCGCACGGTGGACGCCCATGTGCGCAACCTGCGCCGGAAGCTGGGGGACGACCCGGCCCGGCCACGCCACCTGGAGACCGTCTACGGCCGGGGGTACCGCCTGCTGGACGGCTCGGCCCCCACCCGAGTGCTCCCGGGATCCTGACCGGGGTTGATCAGTCGGCGTGGGCCTGCGGCCGGGCCGTGGAGAGCGCGACGGTGAAGGTCGTGCCGACGCCGACGGCGCTCTCCACGTCGATCGTCCCCTGGTGATCGGTCACGATCTGGCGGGCGATGGACAGCCCCAGGCCACTCCCTCCGGTGGCGCGGCCCCGTGCCGCGTCCGCCCGCCAGAAGCGGTTGAAGAGATGCGGCAGGTCCTCGGCGGGTATGCCCTTGCCGGTGTCCCGCACCTGAACGATCGCGAGATCGCCGCTGTGGACCAGGGCGAGTGTCACCGTGCCGCCCGGTGCCGTGGCCCTCAGGGCGTTGCCGACCAGATTGCCGACGACCTGGCGCAGACGGTCGGCGTCGGCGATGACGTACACAGGCTGCGGCGCCTCCAGTCGCAGCGCGACACCCGCCGCGTCGGCCTGGGCGCGGTGGGCCGTGCCGGCGGCTTCGAGGAGCTCGCGCAGGTCGACGCGCGCGCGGTGGTAGGTGAGCGCACCGGCCTCGGCCAGCGCGAGAACCTGCAGGTCGTCCACGATCCGCTGCTGCAGCAGTGCCTCCTCGTGGAGGGAATCGAGCAGCTCGGGGGTCGGTTCGACGATCCCGTCCCGCAGGGCCTCCAGATAGCCGCGCAGATTGGCCAGCGGGGTGCGCAGCTCGTGGGCGATGTCCCCGGTGAGGCGGCGCTGGCGTTCCTCGCCGGCCTGTATGGAGTCGGCCATCCGGTTGAAGGCACGGCCGAGTTGGGCGATCTCGTCCCGGCCGGAGACGGGCACCCGCCGCCCCAGGTCTCCCTCGCCCAGCCCCCCGGCGGCCAGGGTCATGGCACGGACCGGGCGCAGCACCGCCCGGCTCAGGAGCAGGGCGCCGACCACGGCGGCGAGGGCGACGCCCCCCGCGACGGCCACCGTGGGTGCTGCGGCCAGGGTGGGCGGGGACTCGTCCCGGACGCCGAGACGGATCTCCAGGCGTGGCGGGGCGGCGGAGCCCACCCGCTCGTTGAACACCCGCTGCAGGCAGGCGATGAACTGCTGCTCGGACTCGCATGTCCTGATCGCCTCGAGGTCCTGCGAAGTCCGCGGGTCGGGTTCGCCTGTCGGCTCCTCGCACTGTTTCGGCCGGCGCTCCGTGCGGATCCGCGGCACGCCGGTGTCGTCCGGCCGGGCCGTCACCTTGGCCCCCGCCCGGGTCAGACAGGCCGCGTACGCCGCTTCGGCGCGGTACTGGGCGATCGCTGTCGCCGTCCGCTTCATCGAGGTCCGCGGTATCTGTCCCGCGGGGATCCGCAGGAGGGGACGCGGGTCGACCAGCACCGGCGGCTGGCTGCTCACCGGGCGGGGGGCACGGCCCTGGAGCGCGTCGGAATCGGCGAGCAGGACGTCGTTCTCGGTGGCGACCCGGATGCGCTGGCCGGTGTCCTCGGCCAGGCGGCTCACCGTCGGTGAGAGGCCCTCCCAGGTGCCGTGCGCGACCCCGTACGCGCGGAGCTCGCCGGTGATCCGGGAGACCTCCTGCCGTCCCGCGGTGACACTCTCCTGGACCTGGCGGTTCGCCTGACGCAGGGTCAGCCAGGCGGTGGCGGCGGTCGCGGCCATCGCGACCAGCATCAGCAGGCCGAGTACCCGGAGCCGGAAGCTCATCGCGTGCCACCACTGGGAGTGGTGAGGTGCTGGCGTCGGATGCCCGTCAAGGGGGCGCCATGGGCCAAAAAGGCTGGAGAGCGGCGCATTTTCGCTCCTGACATTTTCGGTCCCCCGTCGACGGGATCCGGACAGTTGTGGGCGGAATTCTTTCTTCAGGATTTTTGTGACTGCGATTGTACTGACGCCACTTGCACACCGATTGATGCAGTGGTGGCTGTTTTGCTCAGGTATCAAACGGTGCCCGGGGAAGCAGTGCCAACAGAAAATGGATTCGTGGGGGTACAGAAATGAAGCGTCGACTTGCGGCTGTCGTACCTGCCCTTGCGGCGGTGGCCATGGCCGTCCCGCTCGCCCTCTCCACCCCGGCCTCCGCGGCCGCGTCCTGCGGCAGGACCGCCTCCGACATGGACAGCAGCTCTTGGGACAGGACGGCCAACGGCGCCAACCAGAGAAGCGGTTCCAGCACCGGCTGTGCCATCCTCGGCATCGCCTACAACACGCACAACCTCGACTACCACTGCTACACGCGCATCGGGAACACCAGTGAGACCTGGACGTACCTCCGGAACGACACCACCGGTACGACCGGCTGGGTCCGCGACGACCTGCTGAACGACGGCGGCAGCCTCACTTACTGCGGCTTCTAGCACCCCGCCGGCACTCCCGCGGGAGTGCTGAGCAGGCTGGACTGACAGTGGGTCAGGGGCGGTCTCACCGAGGCCGCCCCTGACCCGTACGACGGGCGGGCCGCTCAGGAGCCGGACAGGGCCTCCGTAGGGGACAGCCGGCTCGCCCGTACCGCCGGATACAGTCCGGCGATCATGCCGATGACGAGCGTGCAGCCGATCCCCGCCGCACTCGCCCACACCGGGACGACCGTCGGCCAGTCGCGGCTGAGGGCGTAGGCCGCCGTGATCGCGGTCCCCAGCACCGTCCCCCCGAGGCCGCCGATGAGCGACAGCAGCAGCGACTCCGTGACGAACTGGGTCCTGATCTGGCCGCGGGTCGCCCCCAGCGCCCGGCGCAGGCCGATCTCCGGGCGCCGCTCCAGGACCGAGATGACCATCGTGTTGCGACCCCCACGCCACCGACGAGCAGGGCCACGCCACCGAGGCCGAGCAGCAGCCCGGTCAGCGCCGACTCGGTGGCCTCGCGGGCGGCGAGCGCGTCCGAGGGCCGGGAGATGCGGACCTGGCCCGGTTTCTCCGGGTACGCCGTGGCCGGCAGCACGGCCCGTACCTCCGCGACCTGGCTGTCCTCGGCGCGGACATAGACCGTGGACGGATGGCCGTCGAAGCGCAGGTACGTCCGGGCCGCCGGCCAGCCCACCAGCGCCGCGCTGTCGAGCTCCGGCGCGAGCGGTACGGGATCGAGGACGCCGACGAGGGAGAACCAGCGGCCGCCGAGCCAGACCCGGGTCCCCGGCGTGTACACGTCGAGCCGCCCCGCGGCCGTGGAACCGAGCACGACCGCCGGGTACTTCTCGGTCGCGGAATCCAGCCAGCGGCCTCGGCGAACGTGGCCGCCGACCGCCGGCAGCAGGTCCCTGCCGGCCGCGAGGACCTCGAGGGAGCCGGTGCGGCCGATGGCGATGTGCTCATTGCGGTAGATGTGTGCGGCGGTCGCGCCGGTGGCGGCGACCTGCTGCACGGGCGGGACGCGGCCGATCATCGCGACGGCCTCGTGGGGCAGTTTGGCCTCGGTGCCGTCGAGCGCGTCGCCGGGGGCGACCCGCAGCAGGTTGGTGCCGAGCGCGTCGAGCCGGCGGTCCACCTCCGACCGGCCGGAGCCGGAGATTCCGACCACCGCGATCATGGCGGCGACGCCGATGGCGATCCCGAGCGCGGAGAGGAAGACCCGCAGGGGACGAGTCCGCAGCCCGGTCCCGCCGAGTCGCACGATGTCCTGGGGACCGAGCCGGGCGGCCCGCAGCCCGCCGTCCGTGCCGCCGACGGCACCGCGCGCTCGTCCGCGGCCACGCCCGGCGCCCCTGCGGGGCCGGACGGCAGGGTGGGTGGGGCGTCGTCCATGGGGAGGCCGTTCGTCGTGCCGTCGGTCATCGGACCGCCTCGCTAGGCGCGGCCGTGGTCGCGGTGTCCGCCACCACGCGGCCGTCGCGCATCTCGATACGGCGGGGCAGCCCGGCCGCGATCTCCCGGTCGTGGGTGATGATCACGACCGTGGTCCCGGCGGCGTGCAGCTCGCGCAGCAGACCGAGTACGGCCTCCCCGGAAGCGGAGTCCAGGTTGCCGGTCGGTTCATCCGCCAGCAGGACCGCCGGTTCGCCGATCACCGCCCGGGCCACCGCCACCCGCTGGCGCTCGCCGCCGGACAGCTGGTGCGGGAGGTGGTGGACGCGGTGGCTGAGGCCGACTCGTTCCAGCGCCACCGCCGCCCTGGACCGGCGGCGGCGCAGCGGTACCCCGGCGTACAGCAGCCCGTCGGCCACGGAGTCCAGGACCGGAACCCCACCGCCAGATGGAACTGCTGGAAGACGAAGCCGATCCGGGTGGCCCGCAGTGCCGACACCTCACGGTCCGTCAGCTTCGCCACGTCGTGGCCGTCGACCAGCACCCGCCCGGCGGATGGCCGGTCGAGGCTGCCCATGAGGTTCAGCATGCTGGACTTGCCCGAACCCGACGGGCCGACGACCGCGACGAGTTCGCCGCGCCCGATGCTCAGGCTCACGTCCCGTACCGCCGCCACACCACCGGGGTACGTCTTGGAGACCCCGTCGAACTCCACGACCGCCGACGCTCCGCTCACTCGGGGATCCTCACCTTCATGCCCTCGCGAACCGCGCTTCCGCTCACTTCCACCCGGCCGTCCGCGAAGAGCCCGGTCGTCACCGCGACGAACCGGCCGTCCGCGGTCTCCAGGCCGTGGCCGCCCTCGGCAAGGGCGACCAGCGCGGCGACCGGGACGGTGAGGACGTCCGCCCGTTCCCGCCCCACGTACTCGACGGTGACCGGCGCGCTCTCCAGCCTTCCCACGGATTTCTGGTCCTTGATGGTGATGGTCACCGGAACCGTCGGTGCCCCGGAGCCGCCCTCCCCGCCTCCCTCCTCGGGGTCGGTCGCCTTCTTCCCCACCGAGGCCACCTCGCCCTTCACCGATTTCCCGTCGGGCAGCCCGATCGTGACGGCGGCGCCGCGCACGGCCCAGGAGTCCTCCGCCGCAGAGGCGTTGACGACGACCTTCCGAGACGTACCGGTGTACGTGAGGACCTCCTCGGTGACCGCCGAGCCGAGCCGGACACCCGCGTGGCCGATCCGCACCTTGCCGGCGGAGTAGACGACGTCCCCGACGCCGACCGTGCCGGTCTGGGGAAGCCCGAGGGATTTCTGCCAGCGCTTGACCGCGCGGGCGGTGGCGTCGGTGAACTCCTCGTCGATCGTGAAGCCCGTGTAGCCGAGAGCGGCGAGATTGCTCTCGAACTGCAGGACGTCCATCCCGCGCAGAGTGCTCCGTGTCCCTCCTGCCCCGGCGCCACCCGGCGTCGGCGATCCGGAGGGAGCCGGGGCCCTGGAGGTGTCGTCCGTGAGGCCCTGGTCACCGGCGCCCTGGGCGTCCCCCTTGTTCCCGGCGTTCCCGGCGTTCCCGGCGTCCTGCCGGGCGCCCTGTCCGGTGCCCGCGGTCAGGCCCAGATCCCGGTACATCGGCAGCGTCCCGTACAGCAGCACCACCGGCCGGTCGTCGACGCGCAGCAGAGTGCCGCCGCGCTTCACCGTCCTGCCCTCCGTGGGCAGCCAGGTCACGGTGCCCGTCGACTTGATCGGCAGCGGTATCTCGGTGCCGTAGCCCAACTGGCCGTCCACCGTGGTGCGTTCGGTCAGCGTTGCCCGGGTGACCGGGACGGTGGAGCCCGAGCGGGGCGGGGCGGAGGAGCCGTCCTCCGCCCCGCCTCCGCCGAGGCCCAGCGCACCGACCACGGCGACTGCCGTCACGACGACCAGAGCCGAGGCCACCAGGACCGTACGCCGGCCGCGCCGCCCGCGCGGCGGCGGCGCGGGAGCCGCCCCGCGCTCGTGATCGGTCTGCATGACCGTCTCCGTCATCGTCAGCCCTTGCCCTCGGGCTGGTCCACCGGGTCGCCGATGATCGGAGCGCAGACACGGGTGGCACGCTTGGCCCCCGCCGACGTCTGGTCCCACTCGGAGCCCTGCGCGGTCCCGTCGGGGCCGGGATCGGGGAAGTCGGGGGCGCCGTTCTTCTGCATGCAGTCGGCGTAGTCCCGCTTGACCTTGATCTGCTGGGGGGTGAGCTTGGGCTGGTTGGCGTTCTCCAGGCTCTCGGGGACGGCCGCCACGAGCGAGGCGCACTTCTCGGAGGCGTTCAGGAACTTCGTGTCCTTCTTCAGCGCCGCGTTGTCGCCGAAGTCGACCTGCCCCTTGGCGTCCGGGTCGGGGGCGTCGACCCCGTTCTCCCGCAGGCACTTCACCCACTCGCGCTGGGCGCTCACGTACGCGGCCACGTCGTCGCCGCCGCCGCCCGGGGCGGCCGTCTTGCCGGACCCCGCGGACGCGTTGTCGCCGCCGGCCGTGGGGACCTTCGGAGCGTCGCCCTCGCCGCCGCAGCCGGCCAGGGTGATCGCCATGACCGACGCCGTCACCACGGCCATCAGCACCCGGTTCGTCCTCATCGGTTCTCCCGCCTCCTGTCGGGCCCGACCGCGGGCGCGGCGGGCAGCCCGACCGTAGGCCGGAGGTGATGAAGAACCTTTGAAGAACCTGTTACCCGATCATGCGGGCGCGCTTCGGGCCGGACGTTGGGCGGGTCGTGCCGGCAGGGGAAGGTGATGTCACGAAGCCAGGCGCCGCAGCCGAACGGCGGCCTCGTGGAGAACGTCGTCCCTCTTGCAGAAGGCGAAGCGGACCTGGCTGCGGCCGGCGGCCGGGTCGTCGTAGAAGACGGAGTTGGGGATGGCGACGACGCCGCAGCGTTCGGGCAGTGCGCGGCAGAAGCGGTGGGCGTCCTTCTCACCGAAGGGGGTGATGTCGGTGGTGATGAAGTAGGTGCCCTTGGGTTGGTAGACCTCGAAGCCGGCCGTGCGCAGGCCGTCGCCGAGCAGGTCGCGCTTGCGGCGGAGGTCGGCGCGGAAGCCGTCGAAGTACGAGTCCGGCAGGCGCAGCGCCTCGGCGACCGCGTACTGGAACGGGCCCGCGCTGACATAGGTCAGGTACTGCTTGGCCGTCCGGACGGCGGTCACGAGTTCCTGGGTGCCGGTCACCCAGCCGACCTTCCAGCCGGTGAACGAGAACGTCTTGCCGCTGCTGGAAATGGTGACCGTACGCTCCCGCATCCCCGGGAACGTCGCCAGCGGCACGTGCTCGGCGTCGTCGAAGACCAGGTGCTCGTAGACCTCGTCCGTCACCACGAGCAGGTCCCGCTCCACCGCGAGCTCGGCGATCGCGGCCAGCTCCGCGCGGGTGAGGACCGTGCCGGTCGGGTTGTGCGGGGTGTTGATCAGCAGCAGCCGGGTGCGGTCGGTGACGGCGTCCCGCAGCTCGTCGAGGTCCAGGCAGAAGCCGTCGTCGTCCGGGTGGAGCGTGACCGGCACCCGGCGCCCGCCCGCCATCGCGATGCACGCCGCGTACGAGTCGTAGTACGGCTCGAGGGCGATCACCTCGTCACCCGGCTCCAGCAGGGCGAGCAGCGAGGCGGCGATGGCCTCCGTGGCGCCCGCGGTGACGAGCACCTCCCTGTCCGGGTCGCAGGACAGTCCGTAGCGCCGCTGCTGGTGGGCGGCGATCGCGGTACGCAGCTCGGGGACGCCGGGGCCCGGCGGGTACTGGTTGCCGAGGCCGTCCCGCAGCGCCCGCACGGCGGCCTCCCTGACCTCCTCGGGGCCGTCGGTGTCGGGGAAGCCCTGCCCGAGGTTGATGGCGCCGGTGCTCAGGGCCAGGGCGGACATCTCGGCGAAGATCGTCGTCCCGAACTCGGCGAGCCGGCGGTTGAGGAGGGGGCGCGCGCTGGAGGTCATGCGGGCCATCCTCCGCCGAAGCTCTGGAGTTCCTCAACTCTGCTTTGGGGCGTGCGAGGGGCGGGCATCCCCAGTTCACGCAAGAGCGAGGCGCCCACGGGGGGCCGCTTCGGGGGAAACGGAAGGAGGGTGACGCCATGGTCGTCGGCATCATCCTGGCGGTGATCGGAGTCCTTTTGGTCGGGGCGCTGGTATCGAAGGCCCGCAGCGGCGGATCCGGACGGACGGCCCGTCGCGGGGGGTGGGCGTCCACCGGGTCGTCGCGCCACGACAGCGGCGGCAGCTGGTGGGCCGGGGGCGGAGACTCCGGCTCGTCCGGCGGACACCACGGGGGACACTCCTGCGGCGGCGGCTCGTCCTGCGGTGGGGGTGGTGGAGGAGGTGGCTGCGGCGGCGGAGGCAGCTGACACACGTCGGCCGCGCTCCCGACGGGGAAGCCGCAACCACCGAACGCGGGGTCCGCACCTGGGGCGGGCCCCGCGTTGCGTTTCTGTGCCGGCCGGGGGCCGAGGGTGTGTGGGCCCGAGGGCCGGGGGCGGGTGCGGGACCGAGGCCTGGATCCCGCGCGGGTCGGAGGCCCGGGGCCCGTGCGGGCCGGAAGCCCGGGGCGTGTGCGGCTTGAGGTCCGGGGTCTCAGTGCCGGCGGGGTGTCCGGGGTTTCCGTGTCGGCGGGAGGTCTGGGGGCGTGTGCGCGCTTGAGGCCCCGAGTCTTCGTGTCGGCGGAGGGCCGGGGGCCTGTGCGGGCCCGAATGTCCGGGGTCGTGCGGCCGGGGGGCAGCACGCCGAGCCCGGCGCTGGGGCTCGTGCCGGCCCCAGGACCAGGGATCCCGTGCGGACGGAGTCCGAGGTTCCCGTCCGGTGGAAGAGTCGAACATCTGTCGGGTGACTCGGAGTGCGTTCTGGCAACTTCGCATGCCTGTAGGACAACTGTTGCCATGGAGCGCCGCGGCGAGGCGTGACTGCGGCAACTGCGCCCGTCAAGCGGGCACTTCACGGGCCCGTCCGTGGCCCGGGCGCCCGTCCGTCCCCGCTCCAGGCGGGAGTCACGGCGCACCGGCGCACGCCTCCCCGCAACCGGCGCACGCCGTAGTTGAACAGTTGAGCTGTGGAGCCCTCTGAGGGATGGAAACCCTACGAACTTGGGTAAAAACGCTGTTGCGGCGCGACAGTTCATGATTCCCTCTCAATCACCAACGCAGCCTCTCGGACGTTCTGCGGACACCTTCCCAAAACCGGCCGACCGGTTTGCCCCGGGCCGAATCCCCCGGTGCGACCGGGGTGCAGCGGACCCATCTCCCTCTCCTTGTGTGCTTGCGGAGCCGATCCATGCTCACGACCCTGAACACCGCCTACACCGACACGCGCGCGGCCGATCTCGCCTGGGCCCTGGGGCGCGAGCCGCTTCCCGCACTGGCCACGCTGGACCTCGAACTGGCGGGCGTCAAACTTCAGTTGCGACTTCTCGGCGCGTCCCACCAGGTCCTGCTGGAGGAGGAGCGGGGCATCTGCTCGGAGACGGTGGCGTGCATCCCGGGCAGCAGCACTCCGCTCCCGCTCGGCGTCGCCAAGCGGGTGGGCGACTGGGAGTACGAGTTCGCGGCCCGGGTCGAGGTCCTCTCGCCAGGCTCCTTCGCCGGCCGCGCCCAGGAGTTGCTGGCCCTCGTCTCCGACCACCCGCAGGGTCTGGCCGGCGTCTTCCCCGGCAGCCCGCACGCCTTCACGGCACTGCTGGCCCAGTACCACGAGGGCCAGGTGCACTGGCGGACCTGGCACGCGTACCCGCAGGACGGCCAGTTGGTCGCGACCCGCACGAAGGTGGGCGTACGGATGCCGGCGGCGGCCACCGCCAACTGAATCTCCGCCCACATGGCACGCACGCGGCGAACCCGACCTCGTACCGTGATCGGCCCTCTGTAAACCAGCACCACACGTGTGGGTGACGAACCGCAGTCGAGGCGTGACGTAACGTCGCAGCGTGATCGAGCCGCACGCGCCCGCCCCGCCCGGTTCCCCGCCGCCCTGGAGCGCCCCGGCCGGCCCCGGCGGCCCG
>KE353999.1 GCA_000415505.1 Streptomyces afghaniensis 772 | reverse complement strand
GCCGGCCCCGGCGGCCCGGCGCGGCTGCCCGTCCGGCCCGGCACCGGACGGTTCCTGGTCCTCGCGGGCGTGTTCGTCTGCGCGGCCTGCGGACTGGTGTACGAGCTGGAACTCGTCGCGCTCGCCTCGTACTTGATGGGCAACTCCGTCACCCAGGCGTCCGTCGTGCTGTCCGTCATGGTCTTCGCGATGGGCATCGGCTCCCTCGCCGCGAAGCGGCTGCGCGGGCTCGCCGCGGCCGGCTTCGGCGCGGTCGAGGCGACCCTCGCCCTCGTCGGCGGGTGCAGCGCGATGGCCCTGTACGCGGTCTTCGCCTGGACCGGCGACTGGGGCGGGATGTGGGCCAGCGGGCCGCGCTGCCTCCTGGTCGCCTTCTCCCTCGCGACCGGGCTGCTCATCGGCGCCGAGGTCCCGCTGCTGATGGAGCTGATCCAGCGCATCCGCCGTCAGGACGCGGGCGGCGCGGTGGCCGACCTGTTCGCCGCGGACTACGTCGGTGCGCTCGTCGGCGGACTCGCCTTCCCCTTCCTGCTGCTGCCGTTCCTCGGCCAGCTGACCGGCGCGCTGCTCACCGGCGCCGTCAACGCGGTCGTCGGGGGCGCGCTGGTCCTCGGCCTGTTCCGCCGGGACCTGACCCGGCGCGCCCGCTGGCTGCTGCTGGCCGCCAACGCGCTCGTGCTGGCGGTCCTCGCCTCGGCCGCCGTCCTCGTCGACGACTTCGAACGGGCCGCGCGGCAGGCGGTGTACGGCGGCGACGTACGCGTGGCGCTCCAGACCGGCGTGCAGGAGGTGGTCCTCGCCGGCGGTACGGACGGCCGGCCCCTCGACCTGTTCCTCGACGGCCGGCTGCGGGTCAGCGGACGCGACGAACTGCGCTACCACGAGGCCCTCGTCCACCCGGCCATGACCGGGCCGCACGCGCGCGTGCTGATCCTCGGCGGCGGTGACGGACTGGCGGCACGCGAGGTGCTGCGGCATCCCCGGGTGGAACGGGTCGACGTCGTCGAACTCGACGAGGAGGTGGTGCGGCTGGCCCGCACCGACCCGGCCCTGTCGGCGCTGAACAGGCACGCGTTCGGCGACCCGCGCGTGCGCGTGACCACGCAGGACGCCTTCGGCTGGCTGCGCGGAGCGCCCCCGGGGGCGTACGACGTGGTCCTCTCGGATCTGCCGGACCCGGGCATCACGGCGAGTACGAAGCTGTACTCGCAGGAGTTCTACGGCCTCGCGCGGCGGGTGCTCGCCCCCGGCGGCCGGCTCGTGGTGCACGCCGGGCCCGTCGCGTCCAGCCCGCGGGTGTTCTGGACGGTGGACGCGACCCTGCGCGCGGCCGGTTTCCGCACCGCCCCGTACGGCACGGGCGGCCGACACGCCGGTTTCGCCGTCGGCCCCGACCGCACACCCACCGACCGCTCCCGGGCACCCCGGGACTGGGGTTTCGTCCTGGCCGCCCGTACGGAGGCGCGGCCGCGCCTCGACCCGGACGGCCCGCGCCCGTACGTCGTCGACGACGCGTCCCTCGCGGCGGGGGAGCGGGCGGCACGGGCCACGCGGATCGCGGGGCTGCCCGCGTCGACGCTGGTGCATCCGCGCTACTGAGCGGGCCGGGACGGCCTGGTGAGGCGGATGCGGGCGCGGAGGATACGCCTGGCGGGGGGCGGATCAGGGGGAATCCCGAAGGCGGGGGTGCGTTTCGGCGCGTGCTGGGTAGAGTCCGTCCACATGGAGCACGAGGTGTTCGTTCCGGTTCCGGCCGAGCGGCTCAGGGAGGTGCTGGACGACCCCGCGCGGGTCGCCCGGGCGGTTCCGGGGCTCCAGCAGGACGCCGGCGCCGAGCCAGTCGCCGGGCGGCTGAAGATCCGGGTGGGCAGCCACTCGGTCACGTACCGGGGTGCCGTACGGGTGTCCCTGGGGGACGACGGGGCGTACGCCGTCGAGGGCGACGCCATCGAGGCCCGCGGCACCGGCTCGGTGAAGCTGGCCCTGCGGATCGCCCTGCGGGACGCGGAGGACGGCACGACGGTCGTGTTCGACGGTACGGCCGCCGGGGACGGACGGATCAAGGACCTCCCGGCCGATGCGGTCGAGGGCGCCGTCACCCGCCTGCTGAACCGTTTCGCGGAACACCTGGCCGCGGCAGCCCCGGACCCGACCGCGCCCATCGCCACCCAGGACTTCGAACCCCGCGCCACGACCGACTACGAAACGACCCCGGACGCGGACGACGCGCCCCCTGCCCCCGCCCCCGGCGACGACGCTTCCGCCTCCGCCCCCGCCGACGAACCCCCCGCCCCTGCCCCCGAGCCCCCCACCACCTTCGGCGCCGATGTTCCGCCGTCTTCGCTCGGGCCCACGGACGAGGACGACATGGACGACGAAGACGACGAGGACATCGCCGAGGCGGCGCATGCGCGGCGGACGATGATCGGGCGGAGTGCCGAGGAGGTCGATCACGCGCCGCCGCGCGGGCGGTACGCGCCGGTGCCCGCGCCGCAGACCGTGATGCCCTCGGCCCCGCTGCGCTGGGCGGCCCCCGCCGCGGCACTCGCGCTGGCGTCGGCCGTCGTGGCGGTCCGGGCCCTGCGCCGACGCCGTTGAAAACGCCCCGCACCACGTGAGGCCCTCTTGATCACCCCAGTAGGGTCGACCCGTGAGTGACGAAGACATCACGCTGACCGCGGGCGACGCGGAGGTGACCGTGCAGCCGGGCAACGGCGGCCGGGTCGGAGGGCTGCGGATCGGCGGCGTGGAGCTGCTCCGGCAGGGGCAGCGGTTCGGCTGCTTCCCGATGGTGCCCTGGTGCGGACGGATCCGGGACGGGCGGTTCCTGGACGGCGCCGCCGTGCGGCAGATGCCCCTCAACGCCCCGCCCCACGCCATCCACGGCACCGCCCGCGACGGCGCCTGGCGCACCGCCCGCACGAGCACGGCCGAGGCCGTCATCACCTACGAGCTCGTCGACCCCTGGCCCCACCCGGGCCGCGTCACCCAGGTCGTCGCCCTCACCGAGGACGCGCTGACGCTGACCATGTCCGTGGAGACGTACGAGTCGTCGTTCCCGGCGCAGATCGGCTGGCACCCGTGGTTCAACCGGAACCTCGGCGGCGAGGACGTGACACTCGACTTCGCCCCGGCGTGGCAGGAGGAGCGCGGCGACGACCACCTGCCCACCGGCAACCGCGTCGAGCCGAAGCCCGGCCCCTGGGACGACTGCTTCGGGATGCCCGGCGGCGTCGACGTGACCCTCACCTGGCCCGGGCAGCTGGAGCTGAAGGTGACCAGCCGCCAGGAGTGGGTCGTCGTCTACGACGAGCAGGACGCGGCCGTGTGCGTGGAGCCGCAGACCGGCCCGCCCAACGGGCTCAACACCGCGCCGCGCCTGGTCACGCCCCTGGAGCCGCTGGAGGCCAGCACGACCTGGAGCTGGCGCCGCCTCTAAGCTGGGCGGCATGACGGATGTACGCGGCGCGCTGCTGCAGCAGATCAAGGACAAGGCCGTGGTGCACGGCAAGGTGACCCTGTCGTCGGGTCTGGAGGCCGACTACTACGTCGATCTCCGGCGCATCACCCTCGACGGCGAGGCCGCGCCGCTGGTCGGGCAGGTGCTGCTCGACCTGACCGCCGAGCTGGAGTTCGACGCGGTGGGCGGGCTCACCATGGGCGCCGATCCGGTCGCCGCCGCGATGCTGCACGCCGCCGCCGCGCGCGGGCAGCGCCTGGACGCCTTCGTCGTACGGAAGGCCGCCAAGGCGCACGGCCTGCAGCGGCGTGTCGAGGGCCCGGACATCGCGGGCCGCCGGGTGCTGGTCGTCGAGGACACCTCCACCACCGGCGGCTCCCCGCTCACCGCCGTCGAGGCCGTGCGTGAGGCCGGGGCCGAGGTCGTCGCCGTCGCGACCATCGTCGACCGGGCGACCGGCGCCGCGGAGAAGATCCAGGAGGGCGCCGGGGTGCCGTACCTCTTCGCCTTCTCGAAGGACGAGCTGGGCCTCGACTGACCAGGGCGTGGACGGTGGCCTGGACCTTCCGGCCAAGTCTGGAAAGATGGGGCCGACGATGACGTCGCACCCCAAGGTCTAGGTCAGGGCCGACAACGCAGTACGCCAACCCGCAGATACAAGGAGCGGACGCATGCCCATCGCAACTCCCGAGGTCTACAACGAGATGCTGGACCGGGCGAAGGCAGGAAAGTTCGCCTACCCGGCCATCAACGTGACCTCCACCCAGACCCTGCACGCGGCACTGCGCGGTTTCGCCGAGGCGGAGAGCGACGGCATCGTCCAGATCTCCACGGGTGGCGCCGAGTTCCTGGGCGGCCAGTACAGCAAGGACATGGTGACCGGCGCGGTCGCCCTGGCCGAGTTCGCGCACATCGTCGCCGAGAAGTACCCGGTGAACATCGCGCTGCACACGGACCACTGCCCGAAGGACAAGCTCGACGGGTACGTACGCCCGCTGCTGGCGCTCTCCAAGAAGCGCGTCGAGGCCGGCCTGGCCCCGCTGTTCCAGTCGCACATGTGGGACGGCTCCGCCGAGACCCTCGCCGACAACCTCTCCATCGCGCAGGAGCTGCTGGAGCAGGCTCGCGCCGCGAAGATCATCCTCGAGGTGGAGATCACCCCGACCGGTGGCGAGGAGGACGGTGTCTCCCACGAGATCAACGACTCCCTCTACACCACGGTCGACGACGCGATCCGCACCGCCGAGGCCCTGGGCCTGGGCGAGAAGGGCCGCTACCTGCTCGCCGCGTCCTTCGGCAACGTGCACGGCGTGTACAAGCCGGGCAACGTCGTCCTCCGTCCCGACCTGCTGAAGGAGCTGAACGAGGGCGTCGCCGCGAAGTTCGGCAAGGCCTCCCCGTTCGACTTCGTCTTCCACGGCGGCTCGGGCTCCTCGGAGGAGGAGATCCGCACCGCGCTGGAGAACGGCGTGGTCAAGATGAACATCGACACGGACACGCAGTACGCCTTCACGCGTCCGGTCGCGGACCACATGTTCCGCAACTACGACGGTGTCCTGAAGGTCGACGGCGAGGTCGGCTCCAAGAAGACCTACGACCCGCGCACCTGGGGCAAGCTGGCCGAGGCCTCCATGTCCCAGCGCGTCGTCGAGGCCTGCGGCCACCTCCGCTCGACCGGCACCAAGATCAAGTAAGTCCGGTTCGGTCCACGCGTTCGAGCCCGGCACCTCTCCTGGTGCCGGGCTCTTCCGTATGCTCCCTGCATGCCCGATGTGCGGATCGCCTCGCCCCAGGGCCGGTGGATCCTGCTCACCACCGTCCTCGGCTCCAGCATGGCCCTGCTGGACTCGACCGTGGTCAACATCGCGCTGCCCCGCATCGGCCGTGACCTCGACGCGGACCTGGCCGCCCTGCAGTGGACCGTCAACGCGTACATGGTCACGCTGGCCGGGCTGATCCTGCTGGGCGGTGCGCTGGGCGACCGTTTCGGGCGCCGGAAGGTGTTCGTCGTCGGCGTGGTGTGGTTCGCGGTGGCGTCCCTGCTGTGCGGGATCGCGCCGAACGCCGGGGTTCTGATCGCCGCGCGTGCCCTGCAGGGGGTGGGCGGCGCCCTGCTCACACCGGGGTCGCTGGCGCTGATCCAGGCGTCCTTCCACCCCGACGACCGGGGCCGCGCGGTGGGCCTGTGGTCCGGCTTCGGCGGGGTCGGGGCGGCGGTCGGGCCCTTCGTCGGCGGCTGGCTGGTGGACGGGCCGGGCTGGCGGTGGGTGTTCCTGCTGAACGTTCCGCTGGCGCTGCTGTGCGTGCCGGTCGCCTTGCGGCACGTGCCCGAGTCGGGGGACCAGCGGGTGCACGGGCGGTTCGACGTGCTCGGAGCCGTGCTGGGGGCGCTGGCGCTCGCGCTGGTGACCTACGCGCTGATCGAGGCCGGCGGGGACGGTGCGGTGGTGGCGGTCTCGGCGGTGGCCGGGCTGACCGCGGCCGTCGCGTTCGTGGTCGTCGAGCGGCGCCGGCCCGATCCGATGATGCCGACCGACATCTTCGCGTCCCGCCAGTTCACGGCCGTCAACCTCGTCACGCTGTGCGTGTACGCGGCCCTCGGCGGTTTCTTCTTCCTCGCCGCGCTCCAGCTCCAGGTGGTCGTGGGCTACTCGGCCCTCGCCGCCGGTACGGCGCTGCTGCCCACGACCGTGCTGATGCTGCTGCTGTCCGCGCGGTCCGGGGAACTGGCTGACCGGATCGGACCGCGGATCCCGCTGACGGTGGGGCCGCTGGTGTGCGCGGCCGGGATGCTGCTGATGCTGCGGGTCGGGCCCGGGGCGTCGTACGTGGCCGATGTGCTGCCGGCGCTGATGGTGCTCGGGCTGGGCATGGTCACGCTGGTGGCGCCGCTGACGGCGACCGTGCTGGGGTCGGTGGACGTGGCCCGGGCGGGGCTGGCCAGCGGGATCAACAACGCGGCGGCCAGGGCGGCGGGGCTGGTGGCGGTGGCGGCGCTGCCGTTGCTGGCGGGGATGGGGGAGGAGGCGTACCGGGAGCCGGAGGCGTTCGACGTCGCCTTCGGAAAGGCGATGGCGTGGTGTGCGGGGCGTTGGTGGTGGGGGCGGTCGTCGCGGCGGCGGTCGTACGGAGGCCGCCGCCGGGCTGCAAGCGGCCGGAGTGTCTGAGGCACGGGGGCGTGACGGCACCGCCGCTGGAGGGGGAGCCGGTGCGGAAGCGGTTGTCGTAGGGGCCCGGGAGGTTGGTGCTGAGGCCGGGGGCGTTGCGCAGCCGGCGGGGCGGGCTGCCGCTGCGCCCACCCGTGCCGCCCTGGGGGTACCTCCCAGGCCTTCAAAGCACTGAGGGAGGCACGACTGCCCGCAGCTCACGGCTGCGGCAGACTTGACCCATGTCCATTCACGAGAACCTCCTCGGGGGCCCGCCCCCGACCCACCTCCCCGACGACCCCGGGCCACGGGAAATGCTCGCGTCGGGTACCGCGCCGGTCGACGTCGCCGCCGCGCACCCCACCTCCTCGCTCGCCTGGGCGCAGCTGGCCGACGAGGCGTTCGAGCGGGGCGCGACCGTCGAGTCGTACGCGTACGCCCGTACGGGCTACCACCGCGGCCTCGACGCGCTGCGCCGCAACGGCTGGAAGGGCCACGGCCCCGTCCCGTGGGAGCACGAGCCGAACCGCGGCTTCCTGCGTGCCCTGCACGCCCTCGCCCGTGCCGCACAGGCGATCGGCGAGCAGGAGGAGTACGAGCGCTGCTCCCAGTTCCTCAAGGACTCCTCGCCGGAGGCGGCGCAGGTCCTGGGCTGACGGCGGTCCGTGTGCGTAAGGTCCGTCCGCCGAGCGGGCGGGCCTTGCGGTTTCGGGGGACGATTGCGGAGTATGCCCGTGGGGACCGGGGCCCCCGTGCCGGCATCGGCAGGGGCGGACCGCTACCCGGAGTTACAAAGCAGGAGACAGCGATGTCCCACGAGGCTCACGAGCCCGAGACCCCGCATCTCGATTTCCACGGCACGACGCCCTACGAGGACTACGTCAAGGCGGACGTGCTCACCCACCTCCAGCACACCCTCTCCGACGACCCCGGAGAGATGGTCTTCCTGGTCACGACCCAGGTGATGGAGCTGTGGTTCACCGTCATCGTCCACGAGTGGGAGACGGCGGCACACGCGCTGCGCCGCGACGACGTCCCCACCGCGACCGCCGCGCTGAAGAGGTCCGTGCGCGAGCTGGAGGCGCTCAACGCCTCCTGGAAGCCGCTCGGCCAGCTCACGCCGGCCCAGTTCAACTCGTACCGGTCCGCCCTCGGCGAGGGCTCCGGATTCCAGTCGGCGATGTACCGGCGGATGGAGTTCCTGCTCGGCGACAAGTCCGCTTCGATGCTCGTCCCGCACCGGGGCGCGCCGCGTGTGCACGCCGAGCTGGAGAAGGCGCTGCACGAGCCGAGCCTGTACGACGAGGTGGTGCGGCTGCTCGCGCGGCGCGGGTACGACATCCCCCAGGCCGTGCTGGGGCGTGACGTGTCGCTCCGCTACGAGCCGTCCCAGGAGGTGGAGGCCGCCTGGACGGCCGTCTACTCGGGTGACGAGAGCGGCGACCTCGCCCGGCTCGGCGAGGCGCTGACGGATGTCGCCGAGCTGGTGTGGCGCTGGCGCAACGACCACCTCGTCGCCACCCGCCGCGCGATGGGCGCCAAGACCGGCACGGGAGGCTCCGCCGGAGTGGCCTGGCTGGAGAAGCGGGCGCAGAAGCACGTGTTCCCCGAGCTGTGGACGGCGCGGTCCTATGTCTGAACTCGCGATGCGCGCGGAGAAGCTGGACGCCGCCGACGAGTTGCGCGGCAAGCGGGACGCCTTCGTTCTCGACGACGTGGTGTACCTCGACGGCAACTCGCTCGGCGCGCTGCCGGCCGTCGTCCCCGGGCGGGTCGAGGACGTCGTGCGCCGCCAGTGGGGCGAGCTGCGCATCCGGTCCTGGGAGGAGAGCGGCTGGTGGACGGCGCCCGAGCGGATCGGTGACCGGATCGCCCCGCTGGTCGGGGCGGCGCCGGGCCAGATCGTGGTGGGCGACTCGACGAGTGTCAATGTCTTCAAGGCACTTGTGGGGGCGGTGCGGATGGCCGGGGAGGGCCGCGACGAGATCCTCGTCGACGCCACGACCTTCCCGACCGACGGGTACATCGCCGAGTCCGCCGCCCGGATGACCGGCTGCACGCTGCGGCCGGTGGCACCGGCGGACGTGCCGGGCGCGCTGGGCGACCGTACCGCCGCCGTGCTCCTCAACCACGTCGACTACCGCACCGGCCGGCTGCACGACCTGCCGGCGCTGACGGCCGCCGCGCACGGGGCGGGGGCGTACGCCGTCTGGGACCTGTGCCACAGCGCGGGCGCGCTGCCGGTGGGGCTGGACGAGCACGGCGTGGACCTCGCGGTCGGCTGCACCTACAAGTACCTGAACGGCGGTCCGGGTTCACCGGCGTACCTGTACGTGCGCCGGGAGCTTCAGGACCGCTTCGACTCCCCGCTGCCCGGCTGGAACTCCCACGCCGAGCCGTTCGGGATGCGCAGCGGGTACGAGCCGGCCCCCGGCGCCCTGCGCGGCCGGGTCGGCACGCCGGACATCCTCTCCATGCTCGCCCTGGAGGCGGCCCTGGAGGTGTGGGACGGGGTGCCGGTCGAGGCGGTGCGGGCCAAGTCGCTCGCGCTGACGGACTTCTTCCTGGAGTGCGTGGCGGAGTACGTGCCCGAGGGCAGGGTCGAGTGCCTGACGCCGGTGCCGCACGCGGAGCGGGGCAGCCAGATCGCCCTGCGCTGTGACGACGCCGGTGACGTGATGAAACGGCTCGTCGAGCAGGGGGTGGTCGGCGACTTCCGGGCGCCGGACGTACTGCGCTTCGGCTTCACACCGCTGTACGTGGGCTTCGCCGACGTGGAGCGGGCGGCGCGGGTGCTGGCTCAGACGCTGGGATGAGTTCCCCGTGACGAACGGCCCCTGCCGCCGCGGGGGCCGTTTCGGTCTTCACCCAGCGTGACATCCCCGTGTCCGCGCATGTCACGCGCCTGATACCGTCCCGGCCAACGGCCGGACCCCCGCCTGGTCCGCCATCTACGTTTGATCGCTGAGAGGTTGGAGCATGACGGACGACGTCGCAGCAGCACGGGCCGCCGCCGAGGAGAAGTCGGCGTTCTCCCACGCGCCCGTCGCCCCCGACGCCACCGCCGCCTACGGCGACCACCCCGACCAGGTGATCGACTTCTACGCCCCGCGCGCGCAGGGCGGCCCGGGCGGGCCCGCCCCGGTCGTCCTCGTGCTGCACGGCGGTGCCTGGCGGGCGCCCTACGACCGGCGTCACATCAGCCCGTTCGCGGACTTCCTCGCCCGGCGCGGGTTCGCCGTGGCCAGCGCCGAGTACCGGCGCGGTGGTGACGACGACTCCGTCGCGGGGCGCTGGCCCGACACGTTCGACGACGTCGCGGCGGCGCTGGACGCCCTTCCCGGGCTCGTCCGGGAGCTGCTGCCGCAGGCCGACCCGCGCCGTACGGTCCTCACCGGTCACTCGGCGGGCGGGCACCTCGCGCTGTGGGCCGCGTCCCGGCACGTCCTGCCGGCCGGCTCGCCCTGGCGCAGCGACAGCCCGACGGCCCTGCGCGGCGTGGTCGCCCTCGCTCCGATCGCGAACCTCGCGGTCGCCGACAAGCTGGACGTGTGCGGCGGGGCCGTACGGCAACTCCTGGGCGGGGACGAGCACTTCGCCGAGCGGCAGCCGTACGCGGACCCGGCGCTGTTGCTGCCCACCGGCATCGCCACCACCCTCGTCCAGGGCCGCACGGATCTCACCGTGCCGCAGGCGGTCGCCGAGTCGTACGCGGACGCGGCGGCGAAGGCCGGGGAGATGGTGGGAGTGACGCTGCTGGAGGACGTGGGGCACTTCCCGCTCATCGACCCGGCGGCGGACGCGTGCGCGGTGGTGGTAGAGGAGATCGCGCAACTGGCGTGGTGAGCGAGCCTCCCCCTTAGGTCATACCCGTAGTACCTGAGAGCCAGGCCGCAAGTGAGCTCCCCGGTGTGACGCGAACGACGAGTCCCGATCCGTAACTTCCCTTCCGTACGGACCCGATGGCCGGGTGCGCGGAGGGGGACGACCATGGGGTTCGCGGCCGAGTACCGCTTGGATGAAGGTGCTCGGCGCCGCGCCCACCGATGGCGTCGTGCCGCACTCGCCGCCCTCATCGCGGGTGCGGTGGTGTTCCCCCTCTCCGCGGCGGGACGCCCCGAGATCCCCGCTCCGGCCCCCGCGTCCCTCGCACCCCTCAGCGCGTCGACGCTCGACGAGGCGTACGCGGCCAACCGTGCCAACGCCGCCGAAGCGGCCCGCATGGCCGCCGCCCACCACGACCGGGACCGGGCCGCGACGGACCGTCAGCTGGCCGCCCCGGCCCGCCACCTCCTCCGTTTCGACGGCCGCGGCTCCGGCCGGGTGGCGGAGGTCCTGGGCGACCTCGCCCGCGCCGACCGCATCGCCGTCCTGGTCCCCGGCTCCGACACGAGCCTCGACACCTACGGCCGGTTCCACGCGGCAGCCGCCGCCCTGTACGGGCAGCTCGT
>KE353998.1 GCA_000415505.1 Streptomyces afghaniensis 772 | reverse complement strand
CCACGACCGGCAGGGCGGAGCAGGCGGCGCCGCGGCTGCGCGCGCTCGTCGCCGACCTGCGTGCCATAGCGGGCGGCGGACCGCGTATCTCGTTGCTGTGCCACTCGTACGGCTCGGTCGTCTGCGGCCGGGCCGCCGCCGGGCTCGCCGTCGACGACATCGTGTTCGTCGGCAGCCCCGGCACCGGCGCGGACTCCGTGGCCGCCCTGCACACCCGCGCCCGCGTCTGGGCGGCCCGCGGTGGCGACGACTGGGTGGAGAACATCCCGCACCTCAGCGCGGACCTGTTCGGCACCACCGTCGGCTTCGGCACCGATCCCGTCTCCCCGGCCTTCGGCGCCCGGGTCTTCGCGGCCGGCGACGGCGGCCACAGCGACTACTTCAGACCCGGCTCGACCTCCCTGACCAACCTGACCCGGATCGTCCTGGGCGAGACCAAGGCGGTGACCCATGACTGACGTCGGAGTACGCGAAGTACTCGGAGTGCGAGGTGTCCGGCATGCGGTGCGCCGCGGCGCCGAACGCGTCGCCGCGGCCACCCCGGCCGACCGTGACCGGGCCGTGGACGCCCTGCGCGCCGCCGCGGTCCTCGGCGTCGTCCTCGGGCACTGGCTGGTCACGGCCCTGGTCGCCGACAGCGGCACCCTGCGCACGGCGAGCCCCCTCCAGCGCATGCCCTGGCTGACGCCCGTCTCCTGGATGTTCCAGACGCTCGCCGTGTTCTTCCTGGTCGGCGGGCATGTCGCGACCCGCGGCCTGGCCTCGGCCCGGGCCCGTGGCATCCCCTACCACCACTGGCTGACGGCCCGGCTGACCCGGCTGTTCGCACCGGTCGCCGCCGTCCTCACCCTGTGGACAATCGCCGCGCTCGCCCTGCTGCTGTCGGGCGCGGAGTTCGGGACGGTGCGGACGCTGGTGAAGCTGGCCCTGTCCCCGCTGTGGTTCCTCGTGGTGTTCGCGGCCCTGACGGCGGCGACCCCGCTGCTGACCCGGCTCCACCCGCTCTGGCCGCTGGCCGTCGTCCTGCATGTGGACCTGCTGCGCTTCGGCCTCGGCGGCCCTTCCTGGCTGGGCTGGGTGAACGTGGCGGCGGGCTGGCTGGTGCCCTACACGCTGGGCGCGGCCTGGACCCGGGGCGAGCTGGAGCGCCGCCACGCGGGCTGGGTCCTGCTGGCCGGCGGTGCGGCGGCGACCGCGGGGCTCGTCGCGTGGGCGGGTTATCCGGCGTCGATGGTCGGCGTCCCGGGCGAGGGCATGTCCAACCTGGACCCGCCGACGCTGGCCGTCGTCACCTTCGGGCTGGCCCAGTGCGGTCTCGCCCTGCTGCTGCGCGAGCGGCTGCGGCGGGCGATGCGCCGGCCCGTGGCGTGGGCGGCGGTGGCCCTCGTCAACCTCGCCGCGATGACCGTCTTCCTGTGGCACCAGACGGCTCTGATGGCCACGACGGCCACCGGCCTCCTCGCGGGGCACCTCCCGGGCCTGCACACGGTGCCGGACAGCCTCGGCTGGGTCGGGGCCCGGCTGCTCTGGCTGCCCGTGTTCGCCCTGGCCCTCGCGGTCTGCTGGGCCGCCTTCCGGTCCTTCGAGCAGGGCGCGGGCGGCCGGGGCCGCAGGTCGCGGGTGGTGCGGGCGCACCGTCCGTCCGACCGGGGGACAGCGGTGGAAGCACGCCATGTCTAGGCTGGGGCGCGTGACGGACACGGGGGTGGGCCGCGCGCTGCGGGCGCGCGTGGAGAGCTGGCGGCGGGTGCTGCGCGAGGACCTGTGGACGGTCCGGGCGGATCCGCTGCCGCCCTCCGTGTGGTTGCGCTGGTTTCCCCATGGCGTGCTGTGCCTGGTCGCGTTCGGGGTCGCCCTCGGCGGGATGGCGCAGCTCGGCGACAACGGAGGGGTGGGCCCGCAGATCGCCTTCCTGCTCGGGCTGGCGCAGGGCGGTGCCGTGGTGCTCTCGCTGTGGCGGCCCATCCCGGCGTGGTGGCTCTCGACGACGGCCATGGTGCTGTGCGCCCTGGAGGTGCGTCGTCAGCTGCTGGCCGGTGGCGCCCCCGACTTCACCTGGCCCTGGACGTCGGCGGGGATCATCGGACACATGGCGGTGCTGTTGCTGCTCGCCCTGCGGGTGCGGACCCGGGTGTCCGTCGAGGCGCTCGCGCTGACCGTGCTCGTCACCTACGTCATCCGAGGGGCTGC
>KE353997.1 GCA_000415505.1 Streptomyces afghaniensis 772 | reverse complement strand
CCAGCCAGGTCTCCCTCCCCGGGCGCTACCTCGTGTACGTGCCCGAGGGCTCCATGACCGGCATCAGCCGCAAGCTGCCCGACACCGAGCGGGCGCGGCTGAAGACGATCCTCAAGAAGATCGTCCCCGAGGACGCGGGCGTCATCGTGCGCACCGCCGCCGAGGGCGCGAGCGAGGACGAGCTGCGCCGGGACGTCGAGAGGCTCCAGGGGCAGTGGGAGGAGATCCAGAAGAAGGCCAAGAACGGCGGCAACGCGCCGACGCTGCTGTACGGCGAGCCGGACATGACCGTCCGGGTCGTGCGCGACATCTTCAACGAGGACTTCTCCAAGGTCGTCGTCAGCGGCGACGAGGCGTGGCAGACCATCCACGGCTATGTCTCGCACGTCGCGCCGGACCTCGCCGAGCGGCTGACGAAGTGGACCTCCGAGGTCGACGTCTTCGCCACCTACCGGATCGACGAGCAGCTCGCCAAGGCGCTGGACCGCAAGGTCTGGCTGCCCAGCGGCGGTTCGCTGGTGATCGACCGGACCGAGGCGATGGTCGTCGTCGACGTCAACACCGGCAAGTTCACCGGTCAGGGCGGCAACCTCGAGGAGACCGTCACCAGGAACAACCTGGAGGCGGCCGAGGAGATCGTCCGCCAGCTGCGGCTGCGCGACCTCGGCGGCATCATCGTCATCGACTTCATCGACATGGTGCTGGAGTCCAACCGGGACCTGGTGCTGCGGCGCCTGCTCGAATGCCTGGGCCGGGACCGTACGAAGCACCAGGTGGCCGAGGTGACCTCGCTGGGGCTCGTGCAGATGACCCGCAAGCGGGTCGGGCAGGGCCTGCTGGAGTCCTTCTCCGAGACCTGCGTCCACTGCAACGGACGCGGTGTCATCGTGCACATGGAGCAGCCGACCAGCGCCGGCGGAGGCGGTGGCAAGCGCAAGAAGCGTGCCCGTGCCGGTGCCGCCGATCAGCCGCACGTGCACGAGGCGGCCGTCGAGACCGCCGAGCAGGAGGCGGAGACCGAAGCCGAGGTCGGTGCCGAGATCGCCGAGCCGATCGCGCTGCCCGAGCCGGTCTTCGAGCCCGACGAGGAGCTGTACAGCAGCGCCGCCGAGGCGGAGGCCGCGGCCACGCGCGGTCGGTCGCGGCGCCGGGCGAGCCGGCGGGCGTCGGCTCCGGCGGGTGCGCCGCGCGGTGAGACGGCGGAGCCGAAGGCCGAGCAGGCCGAGGTGCCGACGGCTCAGGACGTGACCGCCGCCGAGGAGGTCGCCCGTCCGGTGCAGCCGGAACCGGCCGCCGAGGCGCACGCCGAGCCGATCGCCGTCGAGGACCCGGTCGTCGAGGCCCCGGCCGCCGAGGAGGCCGCGCCCAAGGGCCGTGGCCGTCGGCGGGCGACGCGCAAGGTGTCCGCGCCGGCCGGTTCGCCGGCGGGGGCGGAGGCCACCGTGGTGACGGTTTCCGAGACCGCGCCCGCGGCGTCCGAGGCCACGCAGGCTCCCGAGCAGGCCGAACAGCCCGCGGTGGCTGAGCAGGCGCCCGCCGAGAGTGCCGCCCCGGCCCGTCCGCGGCGCCGTGCCGTGCGCAAGCCCACCGTGTCCACCGCGTCCGAGGAGGCGGCCGTCGTGGTCGTCCCGTCGGCCGCGTCCGAGGAGGCTCCGGAGGCCATGGCGGCTGACGGCGCCGCCACGGAGGAGGCCGCCGAGGAGGCGGCCCCGGCCAAGAAGACGGCCCGCAAGACGGCCAAGAAGTCCACGGCGAAGAAGGCCGCCGCCAAGAAGACCGCGGCGAAGAAGACCGCGGCCAAGAAGACGACGGCGAAGAAGGCGGCGGCGAAGACCACCAAGACCGCCGCCAAGAAGACCACGTCGAAGAAGACCGTCGCGGCGGAGCAGTCCCGCTCCTCCGTCTCGGCCTCCACCGACGAGGACTGACCCGCCTCGACGTCCGCCCGGGGCGTGCGCGAACCGCGCGCTCGCCCCGGCGGACGCGACCGGCGTGACCGGTCGCACAGGCGGCGGGCCCGGCTCGGTTTGACCCTCTTGGCCGCGGCCCCGTAACCTTGACCGTCGGCGTGTCGAATGACGCGTCACATCCCCGTAAACCTCATCCTCCGGGCGCCGGGCGCCCAGGAGAGGCCGCTCGCTGTGTCGGGTGGCTGGCCTGCGGGGGTGCCGTTTCCCGAGCGAGAGAGTGAGTCCGCGTGTACGCCATCGTGCGCAGCGGTGGCCGCCAGCACAAGGTTGCTGTCGGCGACATCGTTGAGGTTGACAAGATTTCCACTGCCCAGGTTGGCGACACGGTCGAGCTCTCGACCCTGCTCGTTGTCGACGGCGACGCCGTGACCAGCGACCCGTGGGTGCTGGCCGGCATCAAGGTCCAGGCCGAGGTCGTGGACCACCACAAGGGCCAGAAGATCGACATTCTGCGCTACAAGAACAAGACCGGTTACCGCCGTCGCCAGGGCCACCGCCAGCAGTACACGGCGATCAAGGTCACTGAGATCCCCACGGCTGCGAAGTAAGGGACTGAGGAGAAATGGCACACAAGAAGGGCGCATCGTCCACCCGGAACGGTCGCGACTCCAACGCCCAGCGGCTCGGCGTGAAGCGCTTCGGCGGTCAGGTCGTCAACGCGGGTGAGATCCTGGTCCGTCAGCGCGGCACCCACTTCCACCCGGGCGCCGGTGTCGGCCGTGGCGGCGACGACACGCTGTTCGCGCTCCAGGCCGGTTCGGTGCAGTTCGGCACCCACCGTGGCCGCAAGGTCGTGAACATCGTTCCGGTCGCCTGACCGGAAGCTTTCGCGAGGCGGACCTCACTTCCCTCACGGGAAGCGGGTCCGCCTTTCGCGTGTTACGCAGAGAACAACCCCGTACAACCCGTACACAACGGCCGTACATCACTGGAGGCACCCACCATGACCACCTTCGTGGACCGCGTCGAGCTGCATGTCGCCGCGGGTAACGGAGGTCACGGCTGTGCCTCCGTTCACCGTGAGAAGTTCAAGCCGCTGGGCGGGCCCGACGGCGGCAACGGCGGGCGCGGCGGGGACGTGATCCTCACCGTCGACCAGTCCGTCACCACGCTCCTCGACTACCACCACTCCCCGCACCGCAAGGCCACGGGCGGCAAGCCCGGCGAGGGCGGCAACCGCTTCGGCAAGGACGGACAGGACCTCGTCCTGCCGGTGCCGGACGGCACGGTGGTGCTCGACAAGGCGGGCAACGTCCTCGCCGACCTGGTAGGGCACGGCACGTCGTACGTCGCCGCGCAGGGCGGCAGGGGCGGGCTCGGCAACGCGGCGCTGGCGTCCGCGCGGCGCAAAGCGCCCGGGTTCGCGCTGCTCGGCGAGCCGGGAGACGTGCGCGAAGTCGTCCTGGAGCTGAAGACCGTCGCCGACGTGGCGCTCGTGGGGTACCCGAGCGCCGGCAAGTCGTCGCTGATCTCGGTGCTGAGCGCCGCCAAGCCGAAGATCGCCGACTACCCGTTCACCACGCTCGTACCGAACCTCGGCGTCGTCACGGCCGGCTCGACGGTGTACACGATCGCCGACGTGCCCGGCCTGATCCCGGGAGCCAGCCAGGGCAAGGGCCTGGGCCTGGAGTTCCTGCGGCACGTGGAGCGGTGCAGTGTGCTCGTGCACGTCCTGGACACCGCCACGCTGGAGTCGGACCGCGACCCGGCATCCGACCTCGACGCCATCGAGGAGGAGCTGCGGCAGTACGGCGGGCTGGACAACCGTCCGCGGATCGTCGTGCTGAACAAGATCGACGTACCGGACGGCAAGGGCCTGGCCGAGATGGTGCGGCCCGACCTGGAGGCGCGCGGGTACCGCGTGTTCGAGGTGTCGGCCGTGGCGCACATGGGCTTGAAGGAGCTGTCGTACGCGCTCGGCGAGCTCGTGGCGAAGGCGCGTGCCGCGAAGCCGAAGGAAGAGGCCACGCGGATCGTGATCCGGCCCAAGGCCGTGGACGACACCGGCTTCACCGTGACGCGCGAGGCCGACGGCCTGTTCCGGGTTCGGGGCGAGAAGCCCGAGCGCTGGGTGCGGCAGACCGACTTCAACAACGACGAGGCGGTCGGCTACCTGGCGGACCGGCTCAACCGGCTCGGGGTCGAAGAGGAACTCATGAAGGCGGGGGCCCGGGGCGGCGACGGTGTCGCCATCGGTCCCGAGGAGAACGCCGTGGTCTTCGACTGGGAGCCGTCCGTGATGGCCGGGGCCGAAATGCTCGGCCGACGTGGTGAGGACCACCGGTTGGAGGAGGCGCGACCGGCCGCGCAGCGCCGCAGGGACCGGCAGGCCGAGCGGGACGAGGCGCAGCGGGAGTTCGACGACTTCGAGCCGTTCTGATCCGTTCCGGGGGCCGTTAACGGAAAGCAAATTCGCAACGGATCCCGAGGCAACCAAGTGGTGCTCCGGTGAGTCGTACTGGGCAGTGCGGATGAGGATCTTGGTCTTCGCCGCGTCGCAACTGCCCAGCGGATCACCGGAGTTCACGTGCCCCAGTCCATGAGCAAGCGCAACATCGGCCGAGGCGTCGAAGTCGCGGCGGCGATCGCCGTGGTCGCGGCCGTCACCGCACCGATGGCCGCGCACGCCGCCGACGCCGCCCCCAACACCCGGGCCGCCGCGGCGAAGCTCCACGACGACTTCAACGGCGACGGCTACCAGGACCTGGCCGTCGCCGCCCCGCGGGGCAAGGTGGGCGGCAAGACCCGCGCCGGGTACGTGGCCGTCGTGTACGGCTCGGCGAAGGGCGTCGACCTCGCCCGCAAGCAGGTCATCAGCCAGGACACCCCGGGCATACCCGGTGCCGCCGAGGCCGAGGACCACTACGGCGACGGTCTGGCCGCCGGTGACCTGGACGGCGACGGTTACGCCGACCTGGTCGTGGGCGCGCAGGGCGAGGACGTCGGCGACGTCATCAGCGCCGGCACGCTCGCCGTGCTGTGGGGCGGGCCGCAGGGCCTGTCCGGCGGTACGGCCGTGGCCACCGGCACCGAGGAGGACCGCGTCGACCCGCTCCAGCCGGCGCTCGGCGACTTCAACGGCGACGGTCACCTGGACCTCGCCACCGGGAACCGCCTGCTGTACGGGCCGTTCGACCGCACCACCGGTGCCGCGAGCAGCCACCGCCTCGCCCTGGAGGCCGAGTACGCCACGGACGACGTGGCCGCCGGTGACGTCGACCACGACGGCATCACGGACCTGGTCGCGCTCATCCACGACCACAGCGACGACGACCTGCACG
>KE353996.1 GCA_000415505.1 Streptomyces afghaniensis 772 | reverse complement strand
CGCCGGCCTGCGCTCCGCCCTGCAGTACCTGGCGGTACCTCGGCGTGGACGCGAGTCTGGATCAACCCCTCGGTATCGTCCCCGCCTGGCCGACGGTGGCTACGACGTCTCCGACTTCCGCGACATCACCCCACTTGGTACCCCCGATGAGGCGAAGCAGCTGATCGCCGAGGCCCACGAGCTGGGCCTGCGCGTGATCCTGGATATCGTTCCCAACCACGTCTCTGACCAGCACGCCTGGTTCCAGCAGGCGCTGGCCGCCGGGCCCGGTTCGCCGGAGCGGGAGCGGTTCATCTTCCGCGAA
>KE353995.1 GCA_000415505.1 Streptomyces afghaniensis 772 | reverse complement strand
ACCCCGACGGCACGCGGATGCGGGGCGGCGAGAGCCTCGGCATCGGCGACGTGAACAAGGACGGGTACGGCGACCTCGTCATCGGCCGCCGGCTCGACGGTTCCGGTGAAGTCCCGCTGGAGGACCCGCTGCTGAAGGGCGGCCAGATCGGGGTCGTGTACGGCGCGGCCGACGGCCCCGACACCTCCCGTACGACGATCATCACGCAGGACACCCCCGGTGTGCCCGGCAGCCCGGAGTGGGGCGACGGCTTCGGCGGGGGCGTCTCCGTGGCCGACGTCAACGGCGACGGCTACGCCGACGTCTCCACCGGCAGCGGGACCGAGAGCATCGGGGACGTGTACGCGGCCGGGCAGTTCACCGTCCTGCGCGGCGGGAAGTCCGGGCTGACCGGCGACGGCGCCCTGTCCATGAACCAGAACACCGCGCACGTCCCGGGCACGGCGGAGCAGAACGACTTCTTCGGCGCCAGGACCAAGCTGCTCGACGTCAACGGCGACGGCCGGCCCGAGCTGTTCGTCAGCGCCACCGGGGAGAACCGGGACGGGGGAGTCTGGGCGTTCCCCAACCCGGCCGGCGCCCCCACCGCCACCGGCTCGGTCAGCTTCGGCGCGGGCACCCTCGGCACCGTCGCGGACGGCTCCGCCCTCGGCGCGGGATTCGCCCGGTGATCTCTGCCTGATCATCTGTCAGACCCACCCCGGCAACGGCTTGTTCCGACGCTGGCGGTGGGTCTCCTTTTGTCTGCTTAGTTGTCATGTACGTGAACTCCGGCGTTCAGCGGGCGGACCGCCCGCGAGCGTGAAGCTTCCCAGTGTCCAAGTGGCCAGCGAGGTAAGGGAGTCAGACGATGACCGGAGCAGTATCCCCCGACCGACGCCGTTTTCTGACCGCCGGTGCCGCGGTCCTCGGTGCGGCGGCCTCCGCCCAGCTGTGGCTTCCGGCCACCGCCCACGGGGCCGAGACTCCGCTGCCCGACGGCGTGTTCAGCCTCGGCGTCGCCTCCGGAGACCCGCTGCCGGACGGCATCGTGCTGTGGACCCGGCTCGCCCCGGACCCGCTGAACGGCGGCGGAATGCCCGACCGGGTGGTGCCCGTGGAGTGGCAGCTCGCGGAGGACCAGCGGTTCAGAAAGCTCGTCCGCCGGGGCACCGCCCAGGCCCGGCCCGAGTACGGGCACAGCGTTCACGTGGACGTACGCGGGCTGCGCCCGGACCGCACGTACTGGTACCGCTTCCGCACCAGCGGGCAGCTCTCGCCCGTCGGCCGCACCCGTACCGCGCCCCACCCCTACAGCTCCGGTGGCTCCCTGCGCATGGCGCTGGCCTCCTGCCAGAACTGGCAGCACGGCTATTTCACGCCGTACGCCGACATGCTCGACCAGGACCCGGACGTCGTGGTGTTCGTCGGGGACTACATCTACGAGTCCACGCCGTCGGCGACGGGTGTACGACGCCACGAGGGGACCGGTGAGCCGTTCAGCCTCGCCCAGTACCGCAACCGGTACGCCCAGTACCGCACCGACGCCGACCTCGCGGCGATGCACGCGAACGCGCCCTTCGTGGTGTCCTTCGACGACCACGAGGTGGACAACGACTTCGCCGGCGAGATCCCGCAGGACCCGGACAAGCAGCCGCACGACGCGTTCGTGGCCCGGCTGACCGCGGCCTACCAGGCGTTCTACGAGCACATGCCGGTCCGTGCGACCGCCGTCCCCAACGGGCCGCACATCCGGATGTACCGCCGTCTGGAGTTCGGCCGGCTGGCCCGGCTCAACGTCCTGGACACCCGGCAGTACCGCAGCGACCAGGCCAAGAGCCAGGCCGGTGCCCAGGACCCGTCGCTGACCATGCTGGGCGCACGGCAGAAGCAGTGGCTGCTCAACGGGCTGCAGAACTCGCCGGCCCGCTGGAACCTGATCGCCTCGCAGATCATGATGGCCGAGACGGACCTCCAGGTCGGCGAGGGCAAGCTCTGGTTCTACGACGCCTGGGACGGCTACCAGGCCGAACGCAACCGCTTCCTGAAGGAGTTCAGGCAGGTCCGCAACCCCGTCGTGCTCTCCGGCGACCGGCACCTGACGATGATCAGCGACCTCAAGGAGGACTACGCCGATCCGGACTCCACGGTCGTCGGCGCCGAGTTCGTCGGCACCTCCATCTCCAGCAACGGCGACCAGGACCAGGCGGCCTTCCGCAAGGAGTGGGACCCGCGGCGCCCGGACAACCCGCACTGGAAGCTGCTCGACGCCCACCGCGGCTACCACCTCTTCGACATCGGCCGCGCCGGCATCGACGCGCAGGTGAGGGTGGTCGACACCGTCCGGCAGCCGTCGGCGACGCCGAGCACGCTGGCCAGGCTGCGGGTCGAGGCGGGCCGGCCGGGAGTCGAGGTGGTCTGACCCGACCCCTGACACACGCGTGAGCCCGGTACTCCTCGGAGTGCCGGGCTCTTCCTCGTACGAGAGGCGTGAGCATGTGAGAAGTCCGACCCGGGCCACCGGCGTATTGCTCTCGCCGAGACCGAAATGCTGCGGAATCTTAACCACCAATTCCGCGGCAATGAGCTGCCGCGACCGGCGCCGGGGTGACGGTGCGGGCCTGCGCCGCCAAAGCGCGTACCGTGCACGAGACATCGTCCAAGGAACTCGTGAAGGTCCTGGGTCACCGCTGTCACAAGCGGCTCCGACGTCGCTGAGCACCTGTGGAGTTACTCACAGCGCATTTCCCGGAGGGTCGCGCAGCCGTCTCACCAATCACCAGGAGTGGGAGGTGAATGACAGGTTGCGCGCACATATGCGGCGGAGGGCGCTCACCTTGCACTGCGGTAACCACAAGTGGGACCATTTCCAAGTTCCCTGTCGCCCCAAGGTAGGTCACCTGTGTCCCAGCACATAGCCAAGCCCCGTACCACCGCAGTGATCCTGGCCGGTGGTACCGGTCAGCGGGTGGGTCTGTCGATCCCCAAGCAGCTGCTGAAGATCGCCGGCAAGGCAGTCATCGAGCACACGCTGACCACCTTCGAGAACGCGGACTCGATCGACGACATCATCGTGCTGATGGCACCCGGCTACGTGCCCGACGTCGAGAAGATCGTCGCGAAGGCCGGATTCAAGAAGGTCTCGAAGGTCATCGAGGGCGGCGCCACGCGGAACGAGACCACCGAGCGCGCCATCTCGGCCCTGGGCGAGGGCCTGGCCGAGGGCGAGGACGCCAACGTCCTCTTCCACGACGCCGTGCGCCCCCTGCTGTCGCAGCGCGTCATCGACGACTGCGTCACCGCGCTGGAGCGCTACCAGGCCGTCGACGTCGCCATCCCCTCCGCCGACACCATCATCGTCACGCGCACGCACGGCGAGGACGGCGAATTCATCACCGAGATCCCGGACCGCTCCCGGCTGCGCCGCGGCCAGACCCCGCAGGCCTTCAAGCTGTCCACGATCAAGCGGGCCTACGAGGTGGCCGCCGGCGACCCCAACTTCCAGGCCACCGACGACTGCTCCGTCGTGCTCAAGTACCTGCCGGACGTGCCGATCCACGTCGTCGCGGGTGACGAGTACAACATGAAGGTCACCCAGCCCGTCGACGTCTTCATCGCCGACAAGCTCTTCCAGCTGGCCTCCACCGCCGCGCCCGAGCAGGTCTCCGAGGAGGCCTACCGGGAACTGCTGACCGGCAAGACGGTCGTCGTCTTCGGCGGCTCCTACGGCATCGGCAAGGACATCGCCGAACTCGCCGAGTCCTACGGCGCCAAGGTCTACGCCCTGGGCCGCTCCACCACCGGCACCCACGTGGAGAACCCGGAGGAGGTCGACGACGCCCTGTCCAAGGCCTACGCCGAGACCGGCCGCATCGACTACGTGGTGAACACCGCCGGAGTGCTGCGCATCGGCAAGCTCGCCGAGACCGACAACGCCACCATCGAGGAGGCGCTGAAGGTCAACTACCTGGCCCCGGTGCAGATCGCCCGTTCGTCGTACAAGTACCTGTCCGAGACCAAGGGCCAGCTGCTGCTGTACACCTCCAGCAGCTACACCCGGGGTCGCGCCGAGTACAGCCTGTACTCCTCGACCAAGGCCGCCATGGTGAACCTCACCCAGGCCCTGTCCGACGAGTGGGCCGGCGACGGCGTCCGCGTCAACTGCATCAACCCGGAGCGCACCGCCACCCCGATGCGCACCAAGGCGTTCGGCCAGGAGCCGACCGGCTCGCTGCTGTCCTCCGAGGCCGTGGCCCGCACCTCGCTCGACGTGCTGCTGTCCGAGCTGACCGGCCACGTCATCGACGTCCGCCAGCAGGACCCGACCGCCGGTGCGGCCCGCGCCTCCGGCTTCGAGCAGGCACTCGCCTCGGTGCTGGACCGGCAGGACGGCGTGTAATAATTGGCGCCAAATAGACTTCGGTAATTCAGGCCTCTGCGCCCTTCTGTTAACGGCTTCGTCAACAGGGGTGTTCGCAGGGGCCTGAATCCATACCGTCTCGCGAATATTCACAGACCAGCCGCATTTCAGAACCAAGACCGGCACACCCCTCCCAAGAGCAGGTTTCTCCGTGATATCCACCGCTATTCGCGTCGCCCGGGTGGGCAGCGCGGCCGAGCTGGCCGCGGCGGTCCTCATGATGCTGGGCTTCCCCTGCCTCATGCTGGCCGCGCTCGTCCCGAGCGTCCCCGCCTTCGCGGCAGCGGCCGCCGTGACGTACCTGGCGGACCACTATCTGCACCGCAAGGGCAGCTACCTGATCAACCGCCTCAGCAAGGTGCGGGCCGGCCTGTCGATCCGCTTCCTGATCCGCCAGCTGCTCCTGGTCCTGCTGCTGGCCCGGCTGTCCCTCGCGGACAACCTGATCTACTACGGGGCGATCGCCTGCTTCATCGCCTTCTACGGTCTGCAGGCCCCGCACGGTGCGCTGGTCCAGCTGATCCGCAACCGCCGCCGCATGCCGGTCGCCACCCGCAACGTCGACCTGAAGTCCCGCATCCGCATCCCGGACGCACCGCCGCGCCGGCTGCTGCACCGCTCCGCCGAGAAGATGCTGCACCTCGACCTCTTCGCGGTCGCCGGCATCCTGCTCGCCGCGCAGGTGAAGTCGGCCCTCGTCGGTTTCGTCGGCATCGGCATCACGGTGGCCGTCGCCACCCTGTACGTCCTGGCGCTCATGCCGTACGTCCGGGGCCGGAAGATCCCGCCGAACGCCGAGAAGGTGCTGGCCGCCGTCGATGACTGGCTGGGCGAGTACAAGCCGGAGACGGTCCTGTACTTCTCCGGTTCCAAGGACTCCGCGTACCAGGTGAACATGTGGCTGGACACCATGGAGAAGCTGGACTCCAAGCCGCTGATCATCCTGCGTGAGCGGGCCATCCTGAACAACCTCGCGCCGACCACGGTCCCCGTCATCTGCGTGCCCGGAGGGGTGCACCTGATGAACATGGACCTGTCCACGGTGCGGGTCGCGCTCTACGCGGCGAACGTCGGCAAGAACATCCACATGCTGCGCGTGCCCACCATCAAGCACGTCTTCATCGGCCACGGCGACAGCGACAAGCTCGCCAGCGTCAACCCGTACAGCAAGGTCTACGACGAGGTGTGGACGGCCGGCCGCGCGGGCCGCGACCGCTACGCCATCGCCGACGTCGGTGTCCGCGACGAGGACATCGTCGAGGTCGGCCGCCCGCAGCTCGCCCCGATCCAGCCCTGGCAGGGCGTCCCCGAGGGCCGTATCCCGACCGTCCTGTACGCCCCCACCTGGGAGGGCTGGGACGGTAACCCGGGCAACACCTCGGTCGTGCTGGCCGGCGAGAACATCGTGAAGCAGCTCGTGCAGGCCGACCCGCCGGTCCGCGTCCTGTACAAGCCGCACCCCTTCACCGGCAACGTCAGCAAGGAGGCCGGCGCCGCCCACCAGCGCATCACCGCCCTGGTCCGGAAGGCCGCCGCCGAGCGTGCCGCCGACTCCCGCTTCGTCACCGACAACGCCGCCCAGACGCAGGCCAAGGCCGAGCTGGCCCGGATCGAGGCCCGGATCGCCCAGCTGGCCGGCAACGGCGGCGACAAGGGCCGCGACGAGGCCGAGGCCACCCGTGACGGGCAGGTCGACGTCGCCCGGCACGAGGAGGTCGCCCGGCTGCGCGCCGAGTGGAACGAGGTCTACTGGCGTTCCTTCCCCACCTGGGAGCACCGCGTCATCACCGGCTCCGAACCGCGGCTGTACGACTGCTTCAACGTCTCCGACGCGATGGTCTCCGACATCTCCAGCGTGGTCTCCGACTTCATCGCGAGCGGCAAGCCCTACGCGGTCACCGACTCCGCGGAGGTGGGCGTCGAGGAGTTCAAGCGGAACAACACGGCCGTGCGTGCCGCGGTGATCCTCTCCAACAGCGCGGACGAGCTGGGCGAGCTGCTGAGTGCCGTGCGCGACCCGGCCGCCGACCCGCTGGCCGAGGACCGCAAGGAGCTCAAGCAGTACCTGCTGGGCCCGGACGAGCCGGCCTCCATCGACCAGTTCAACACCGCCGTCGCGAACCTCGCGCTCAAGGCCGAGACGCGCAACGTCGGCCAGGAGTCACGGATCGCGGCCGCCACCGCCGAGTCGGAACTGGCGAACGCCGTGCCCGGGCAGCGGGTGTCCTCCGCCGGTGACACGGACGGTGTCGGCACGGCCTGAACAGCCGCCACCTGCTTCAGAGTTCGGCCCCCGAGGAGCGTCCTCGGGGGCCGAACTCTTTCGCGTTCCCGCTTCCTGTCGGTTCGCCATGTGAGGTGACTCACTAATACGTGTGTTTGAGGCAACCGCTTGTCCCGATCACTCGTCTACCAAGTAGCGAATGAGGCGATACGGGGGGAATATCCCATTGACTAGGGGGAAACGTGACCGTTGCGCAGCCTGATGTGAGTGTGATCATCGGTGCGTACGAAGCGATGCCGTACCTGATCGAGTGCCTCTCGTCCGTCGAGGCACAGACCATCGATCCGGAGCGCATCGAGGTCATCGCGGTGGACGACGGATCGACGGACGGCACAGGGGAGTACCTGGAGGAGTTCGCCGAGCGCGCTCCCATGCACGTCCTGGTGATCCGGCAGGAGAACTCCGGCGGCCCCAGCGGCCCGCGCAACGTCGGTCTGGGCAAGGCGACCGGGCGTTACGTCTTCTTCCTCGACGCCGACGACCGGCTGGGCCCCGAGGCCCTGGAGCGGATGGTCGACATGGCCGACCGCGCCGGCACGGACGTCGTCCTCGGCAAGGTCGAGGGCGTCAACCGCTCGGCCCCGAAGTCCATGTGGGGCAAGACGGTGGAGCGCACGGACGTCTACTCGTCCAACATCAAGTTCACGCTCAGCGCGCAGAAGCTGTTCCGCCGCGCGCTGCTCGACCGGCACGGCATGCGGTTCGACGAGTCGCTGTTCACCGGTGAGGACGCCCTGTTCACGATGGAGGCGTATCTGCGGGCGGACGGCGTCTCCGTGGTCGCCGACCACACCTGCTACTACCTGGTGGGGCGTGACGACGGCAAGCACGTGACCAAGAGCGGCAGTTACACGCTGCGCTTCGACTCCGCGCGGGCCCTGATGAACCTCATCGCCGAGCTCGTCCCCGCGGGCGGCCGGCGCGACCAGTTGATGGTCCGGCCGTTCCTCGTCACGCTGCTGCCGCAGTTCGGGCCCAAGTACCTGACGGACAGCGAGGAGATACGCCGGCACAAGTTCGAGCTGGCCAAGCCGCTGATGGACGCCCACTGGACCGAGGGCGTCGCCCAGCGCCTCAAGGTCCACGAGCGGCTGCGGCTGCATCTGGTCGCCGAGCAGCGTCCCGAACTGCTGCTGGACGTCGTGAAGTTCGTCAAGGCCAAGAAGCAGGCGGCGGCCCTGCTGGAGAAGAAGGGCCGCCGCGTCTACCTGGCCTATCCGCACTTCCGCGACCGCGCCGCGGGCATCCCCGACTCGGTGTACCTCGCCGAGCCGCGCGAGGCCCGCGCCTTCCCGGGCTACCGCGAGGGCGGCGTCGACACGTTCGTACGCCGGGCGGTGCGCAAGGCGCGACGGGTGCTGACGTCGCGTGAGGTGCGGCAGGCGGCGTGAACGCGGGCGCGGGGCCGGTGGGGTGATCGCCCACGGCCCCGCGTTCGGTGGGTTGGTTCGGCTGCTGGTTCGGCTGTTGGCTCGTCGTACTGTGCCGCTAGCGCGGTGCCGTCGTCGGCAGGCCCGCTCCGCCGCTCGCCGGCTGCGTGCGCTGACCGGGCAGTTCCGCCGCCGGCTGCTCCGCCGCCAGGCGCTCCGCCACCCGTGCCCGGTGGTCCCGGGCCTGAGCGCACAGAGCCTGTACGGCCGCGTTGAAGCGCTCCTGCGACGGCGGATCGGCCGGACCCAGCAGGCGCAGCTTCAACTCGGCGCGTGCCTCGGCCAGGACGTCCTTCTCCGGGTGCCGGACCGTCTCCAGCAGGCTCGGCACCCCGGTGGCGTCCGGTGTCAGCACGGTCGCCGCCGCCACCGTCGGGAACGCCGTGCGGAAGGCCTCCTCGGGCAGCCCGCTGGTGTTCGCCACCGCGTACGGCTTCTCGCTCGCCAGGAAGTCGCTGATCACGCTCGACACGTCACTGATCAGCAGGTCGGCCACGTTGAAGCAGGAGTACAGCGCGGGCCGGGCGTCCGTGATGATCTGGTGCTCGCCCTCCGGCAGCGAGGCCCAGTACGCCTCCTCCCAGGCCGCCGTCGCCCGTGCCACCGCCTCCGCCCGGCCCGGCTCCGGCGCCGACTGCACGCGCATCCGCTCCAGCGTGTCGGCCCCGGCCCGGAAGTCGGCCGTGGTGAGCCGGTCCAGCTCCTCGGTGAGACGGGCCAGTTCGGCACCGGCCGTGGGGCGACGCGCCCCCGTGCGCTCCCGGTTGGCCGACCGGATCAGCTCCCGGATGCGCAGATCGGCCGCGCCCGCGCGCGGGTCCACCGACCCCGTCAGCGGGTGCGGCTTGTACAGCAGCCGCACGCCCGGGTCGGCGAGCAGCGCCCGCACCAGGTTCTCACCGGCCGCGATCACCGACGTGTTGCCGGGGTTGCCGTCCCAGCCCTCCCAGGTCGGCGCGTACAGCACGGTCGTGTAGGTCCCGGCCGGCGGACCGGCGTACGGCTGCACGGCGTCCAGTTGCGGACGGCCCGTCTCCACGACGTCCTTGTCCTCGACGCCCACCTCGGCCAGCGCGTACCGCTCGCGCGCGGCGGGCCCGGCCACCCAGACCTCGTCGTACGCCTTCGCGTACGGGTTGCACGAGGACAGCTTGTCGCTCTCGCCGTGGTTGACGAAGGTGTGCCTGATCGTGGGGATGCGCAGCACCTGAGAGGTCTTGCCGGAGTTCGACGGGTGGATGAGGACCTGGAGCGTGGAGTGCTCGAGACGCATCAGCGTGGACACCTTCGGCAGGCACACGATCGGGATGTCCGTCGGCGCGATCTTCTGCACCATGAACCGCTCGCGCAGCACGATGACCGGCTTGCCGTCGAGCCCCGCGAGCGGCTCCAGCCACATGTTCGCCTGGTAGGCCGAGGAGGCGCCGCCGGAGAAGTACAGGCCCACGGTCGGCCGGTACTCGGCCAGCCACGCGTCGAACCAGGCGAGCACTTCCTGCTCGCCGGCCGGGCGGCGTCCCGGCAGCAGCCGGAAGAGCAGTGCGCCGAGGCCGGTCAGCGCGAGCGCGAGGGAGAGCGCGATGCCCGCGGCGGCGTACACCGGGTCGTCGCCCGGCGCTGCGGCCAGCAGCCCGGCCGTCGCCGGCAGGCCGAACACCAGGAGCCGGTGGCCGGGGCGGCGCAGCAGCACGGACGGGGCCGGGGACAGCCGCAGGGCCGAGGCGTCGATGTTGCGGGTCACCACCGGCAGGGTGCGGGTACGGCGCACCAGCACGGAGAGCGCCTGGATCGCGCAGTGCAGCACGTAGAAGGCGAGCAGACCGGCCACGAGCGGGGCGTACACGGTCTCCCGGTCCTGCTCGCCGAGCCGCAGCAGGCCCACCACCAGCAGCAGGTCCCGCAGGACGTGCCGCACGGAGATGTCCGCGTGCGACTTGGCGAACAGCGACAGCACCACGCGCTGCCACCGGTACAGGGCGCCCTCGGTGGCCAGGGAGACGGTGGTCGCGGCGATCAGCAGGGGTACGTGGGGCAGCAGCGCCGCGACCGCCTGAGCGGCGAACGCGGCGGCCAGGACGATGGTGACCAGCCCCTTCAGCAGGGCCGGTGGGCGGGGGAGAGGTAGGGGCACTGCGGTCACTCCAGGAGCGTCGGGTCGGCGCGGCGCAGGTCGGCCGACCGGGTTAACGCGCGGCGACCTCCCGACGACACGCGCGTGTCGTCGAGGCGTGGGCGGCTGCCGTCCCGCATGGCGTCGGACCGTAGCGGAAGATTCCATTCCTGTCGGGGGGGCGGGACCCGAGCAGGGCGACGGTGCTCCCGTGACACGAGCGGCACCGTCCGTAGCGTGGACCGGCGCCGCGCCCCGTCCGGCCGTCCCGTAGATTTCCTGGTGAGCGACCGAATCGACGCGAGGGGACGGACGGCGACGTGGCAGGGGCAAGGCAGGCCGTGGGCGAGGCCCGCAGGATCGTCGTCAAGGTCGGGTCCTCCTCGCTGACCACCGCCTCGGGCGGCCTGGACGCGGACCGCGTGGACGCGCTGGTCGACGTGCTCGCCAAGGTCCGTAGCGGCGGCGAACGGGAGATCGTCCTGGTCTCCTCGGGTGCCATCGCCGCCGGCCTCGCCCCGCTGGGCCTGCGCCGCCGCCCCAAGGACCTGGCCCGGCAGCAGGCCGCCGCCAGCGTCGGCCAGGGCCTGCTGGTCGCCCGCTACACCGCCTCCTTCGCCCGCTACGCCGTCCGCGTCGGACAGGTGCTGCTGACCTCCGACGACATGAGCCGCCGCGCCCACCACCGCAACGCCTCCCGTACCCTGGACAAGCTGCTCGCGATGGGCGCGTTCCCGATCGTCAACGAGAACGACACCGTCGCCACGGACGAGATCCGCTTCGGCGACAACGACCGTCTCGCCGCCCTGGTCGCCCATCTCGTCCACGCCGACCTGCTGGTCCTGCTGTCCGACGTGGACGGCGTGTACGACGGCGACCCCGCCAAGCCCGGCACCTCCCGCATCGCCGAGGTCCGCGACCCGTCCGACCTCGCGGACGTCGAGATCGGCAGCGCGGGCAAGGCCGGCGTCGGCACCGGTGGCATGGTCACCAAGGTCGAGGCCGCCCGGATCGCGGCAGCCGCCGGTGTTCCCGTCGTCCTGACCAGCACGATCCACGCGGCCGACGCCCTGACCGGCCAGGACACCGGCACCTACTTCCACCCCACCGGCAAACGCTCCGCCGACCGGCTGCTGTGGCTGCAGCACGCCTCCACCCCGCAGGGCGCCCTCACCCTGGACGACGGCGCCGTCCAGGCCGTCGTGGAGCGCCGCAAGTCGCTGCTGCCGGCCGGCATCGCCGCCGTCGAGGGCGAGTTCAGCGCCGGCGACCCGGTCGAACTGCGGGACGCCAAGGGACACGCCGTGGCCCGCGGGCTCGTCAACTTCGACGCCAAGGAGATCCCCCGGCTGATCGGCCGCTCCACCCGCGAACTGGCCCGTGAACTCGGACCCGCGTACGAACGCGAGGTCGTACACAGGGACGACCTGGTGCTCCTGCACCCGTAATGGGTCGAAACGTCCGCCCCCGGTGGTGGACGTTCCGCAAAACCGCCACGCGATCTCTTGCGGCCTGCTCAACTTTGTCTCGGGGACATATTCCGCAGCAGCGCCACAGTGCAAAGGAGGCCGTCGTGAGACGAGTGCGCCCTGGGGCCGCGGCGTCCCGTGGTGGTGCCGGCTCCCGCGCGGCCGGTGAGGAGCGGGCCCTGACGAGCGTGGCAGCGGGGGACCGCTTCGAGGGCGAGGAGCCCGGTGACATCCCGCGCCTGTGGCACGTCACCCTCAGCGTCTCCGGCAAGGAGGCCCCGCTCCCCGAGGTCCGGCGCGCCCTGGAACAGCTGGCCCACGACCACCCCTTCCTCCTGACCAGCCGATACGCGGTCGACCACGCGGAGATCCGCTACTGGGAGGAGGCCCGCGACCTGCACGACGCGGCCGCCGTCGCCCTGCGCCTGTGGGGCGAGCACCGGCAGACCGCCGGACTGCCGCCCTGGGAGATCGTCGGCCTGGAGGTCATCGACCGCGCGACCTACCACCAGCGCATCGCCGAGGGGTACGGCCCGCCCCCGGCCTCGCCCGTCGGAGTTCACCCGTTCTGATCAGGTCCAGGGCGTGTCTCGGGGTGTGAAACGCGCGATGAACGCAATCGCCCGGCGCACTACGCTTCCCTCATGACCACGCTTTCGCCGTACGACTCCATGTCCCCGGTCACCGAGGCCGCCTACCGTGCCAAGGCCGCCGCCGCGAACCTCGCGCCGCTGCCGCGGGCCGACAAGGACGACGCGCTGCTCGCCATCGCCGACGCGCTGGAGGTCCGTACGAGCGAGATCGTCGAGGCCAACGCCAAGGACGTCGCCAAGGCCCGCGAGGCCGGCATCAGCGAGGGCATGATCGACCGGCTCACGCTCACCCCCGAGCGGGTCCGCGCCATCGCCTCCGACGTGCGTGACGTCGCCGCGCTGCCCGACCCGGTCGGCGAGGTCGTGCGCGGCTCCACGCTGCCCAACGGCATCGACCTGCGCCAGGTCCGCGTGCCGCTCGGCGTCGTCGGGATCATCTACGAGGGCCGGCCGAACGTCACCGTCGACGCCGCCGCCCTCTGCCTGAAGTCCGGCAACGCAGTCCTGCTGCGCGGCTCCTCCTCGGCGTACCAGTCGAACACGGCCCTCGTGCGGGTCCTGCGCGACGCCGTGGGCGGGGCCGGGCTGCCCGCCGACGCCATCCAGCTCGTGCCCGGCGAGAGCCGCGACAGCGTGCGCGAGCTGATGCGCGCCCGCGGCCTGGTCGACGTGCTCATCCCGCGCGGCGGCGCCTCCCTGATCAACACGGTCGTCCAGGAGTCCGTCGTCCCGGTCATCGAGACCGGCACCGGCAACTGCCACGTCTACGTCGACGCCCAGGCCGACCTCGACATGGCCGTCGAGATCCTGATCAACTCCAAGGCCCAGCGCGTCGGCGTCTGCAACGCCGCCGAGACCCTGCTGGTCCACCAGGACATCGCCGCCGAGTTCCTGCCGAGGGCCCTGGACGCCCTCGCGGAGGCCGGGGTCACGGTGCACGCCGACGAGCGCGTCCTGGCCCATGCCAAGGACTCCAAGGCCACGGTCGTCGAGGCGACGGCCGAGGACTGGGAGACGGAGTACCTGTCGTACGACATCGCCGCGGCCGTGGTGGACTCGCTGGACAAGGCCGTCGAACACATCCGGCTGTGGACCTCCGGCCACACCGAGGCCATCGTCACGACCTCCCAGCAGGCCGCCCGCCGCTTCACCCAACTGGTCGACTCGACCACGGTCGCCGTCAACGCCTCCACCCGCTTCACCGACGGCGGCCAGTTCGGCTTCGGCGCGGAGATCGGCATCTCCACCCAGAAGCTGCACGCCCGCGGCCCGATGGGGCTGCCCGAGCTGACCAGCACGAAGTACATCGTCACCGGGGACGGGCACGTGCGGCGCTGAGCCGCCTGCCACGTGGGTATGGGAAGCGGCGCATGTGCGTGCGACAGGCGTGAACGGGCCGCGCGTGCGCCGTGCGGCACCCCGTGAACGCCGTCTCAACCGGCGGATGAATTTGCATACCGTCTGCCCAAAATGACCCCCCAGGTCTACTCTGGAACCGTGCCGGAGGACGTGGGGGGCACGCCGTTTCCTGACGGCCGGGAGCCCGACGACGACCACGACCGCGGGGTGTCGGACGAAGAGTTCGCCTCCGTGGTCTTCGACGAGGCCTTCGTACGCGCGGCCGTGGTGCACGAGCCGACCGCCGTGGAGCGCCTCCTGGCCGCCGCCAAGGCGAGAGCCGAGGCCTCCGAGGCGGAGGCGCGCCGCGCCCACTCCAGAGGCGAGCGGTACGACGAGGGGTACGGCCCGGACGCCCCCGGGAATTTCGGCCATGATCCCGAGCTGGACGAGCTGGACGACCCCGACATCCTCGAGGACCACTACGGCGGCACGGGGCCGTACTCCAAACAGGTCCGCTGGCACCGCCCTGTCGCCTGGCTGCTCGCCCTCGTGATGGGCATCGGCATGGTCGCGCTGGCCTTCACGGCGGTCTACCGGGGCGCGTCCTCCAACCGCGAGGATCCCGTGCCGGCGCCCACCTCGACCGGGCTGGAACAGGGCAGCGGGGCGGCTCCCTCCGCTTCCGCCGACTACTCCCAGCCGGCCGTCTCGGTGATCCCGCGCAACCCCTGACCGGAACCCGCCCGTCCTGGTGAGGACCTGTCAGAACTTGTGGTGCGGCCGGGCGTTTACCCGAGCTTCCGGAGACCTACCCTGAAGATATGGGCGGGCCTGGAGACCCACCTGAGGGGACACCGGAGGGCGCTCCCGGAGGTGGAGAGGACGAGTATCGATCCGTCGTCTTCGACGAGTCGTTCGTCCGCGCTGCCCGCCTCAAGGAGTACTCCGCCCAGGAGCGCATCGGCGATCACGCGCCCGCCGTGCGCCACGCACCGCCCCTGCGCCGGGGCCTGTCCCGGCAGGCACTGGTCCTGGTCCTGCTGATCGCCGTCGCCTTCGGCACCGCGATCTACATGGGGGTGCGGCACCCCTACCAGACCCCCGCCGCCCGGGAAACCGCCGAACCCCTGCGGATGACCGTCATCCCGCTCGCCCCCGAGGGCAAGGTGCCCGGCACGGCCGACACGGCGTACCTGTACGAGCGCAGCCCCGCCGCACAGTTCAAGAGCGGTGCGGAGGGCGTGCCGCTGCCCGCCTCGCGGCGCACCGCGCACTTCTCGGACAGCCAGGTCGTCGGCGCCCTGACCACCGCCAAGGACTACATCGTCCGCTCCGCCCTCGACCCGGGCGTGCTCATGGGCGGTGAGGTCCGCGCCGTCCGGCTCCTGCTGGACCCCGATCAGCTGGACCAGTTCGACCAGAGCTTCGCCCGCCCCACCGCGGACGGACGCCACGCCCCCACCGGCTGGCTCGTCCGCTTCGACCCCTCCCGCGCCGAGCTGGCCGACCGCAAGGTGCGGGTCCAGGGCACGCTCCAGGCCGCCGAGGTCGACTCGTCCACGCTCGAGGTCACCGCCGACCACACGCTCGTCTACGCACTGCGGCCCGCCGGGGCCGGTGCCAAGGCCGAGGTGTCCCTGTTCACCGTCCGGCGCGAGCTGCACTTCCGCTTCGACCGCGACGACCTGCGCCTGCACCAGGGCCAGCTCGTCGTCTCCTACGTCCAGGCCGGCCCGCTGTCCTGCGCCGAGGACTCCACGAACCACCTGCGCCCCCTCCTGGCCGGCCAGACGGCCAAGGAAGGCGGCCCCGCCGGCACGGACCCCTACGCCACGGGCAGCGCCACGGCCCTCTGCGGCACCCTGGCGACGAGCGCGCAGCCGAGGGTGTGAGAAGACGGGCTTTCCAGGGCCTGGGCGGGCGCCTCAGCTGCCGTCGCGCGGCGGCTGGTCGTCGTCCGGGGAGCCCGAGGAGGAGTCCGACGGGCCCGGCGCCCCGGGGCCGGGGGGCTTCTGGCCCGGGTTCGTGAAGCCGCCGAAGCCCCGGCGGACGCGGTCGCCCAGGTCGCCCGCGCCGCCGGCGAGATCGGTGACCAGCTTCATCAGCGGGTCCTTGGAGCTCTTCACATGGGTCGTGTAGTGGTTCGCCGAATCCCGCCAGGAGTCCCGGACCGAGGTGTCCTTGTCCTCGTCGCGCCGCGGGTAGTGGCCGTCCATGATCCGCTGGTAGTCCCGGGACTCGGCCCACTTCTTCAGCTCGGCCGCCCGCACGGTGGTGAAGGGGTGGGAGCGCGGCAGCACGTTCAGGATCTTCAGCACCGAGTCGCGCAGGTCGCCCCCGGCCTCGTACTCCTCGGCCTGGGCGAGGAACGCGTCCACGTTCATCTCGTGCAGGTGGTTGCCGCCCGCGATCTTCATCAGGCCCCGCATGGACGCCTGGAGATCCTGTCCGACCAGCAGCCCCGCCCGGTCCGCGGACAGCTCCGACTTGCGGAACCACTCCCGCAGCCCGGTCACGATCGCCATGATCGCGAGGTTGCCCAGCGGGATCCAGGCGACCCGGACGGCGAGGCTGGTCAGGAACAGCAGGATGGTCCGGTAGACCGAGTGCCCGGACAGCGCGTGCCCCACCTCGTGCCCGACGACCGCCCGCATCTCCTCCTCGTCGAGCAGCTCGACGAGCCCCGTCGTGACGACGATGATCGGCTCGTCCAGGCCGATGCACATCGCGTTCGGCTGCGGGTCCTGGTTGACGTACATCGGCGGGACCTTCTCCAGGTCCAGGATGTAGCAGGCGTCCCGCAGCATCACGTTCAGATGCGAGAACTGCTGGTCCGACACCCGCACCGAGTCGGACAGGAACAGCAGCCGCAGACTGCGCTCGGGCAGCAGGCCGCTGAGCGCCTTGAACACCGTGTCGAAACCGCTCAGCTTGCGCAGGGCCACCAGGGCGGAGCGGTCGGCCGGATGCTCGTACGTACGCGAGGAGATTCCGGGGAAGCGCCTGCGCTGCCTGCTCGGCACGTGCTCGTGCCCGTTGTGCTCGTGGCCGTCGGACATGTCTTCCCCCATGTGCGTCTGTGTGACCTTTGCGGCCCCTTGTGCGGCCTTTTGCTTCCCCGAGGCGGAGCCCAGCCTAGGCGGAGTTACGGTGGTCGGGCAGTACAGCGAAGGAGACCATCGCCATGGAGCACCACCCCGCAGCCGCCTGGCTCGCCGAGGCCGCGTCCGCCGCCGATCGGCAAGGGGGGCCGGGGATGCTGCGGTACGTACTGCTCGTGATGATCGTGGGCTGTGTGCTGACGGCGTGGTTCCTGCTGCGTGGCTACAGACGGAAGGACGACTGAGGCACGGGGAAGGTTCCCCGCAGGGCCCCGGGACCGGGCCGGGCGGGACCGCGGACGGCCTCCGTGTCACGAACAGGCGGAGTCGGGGTGATCGCGGTCGGGGCGCCCGCTTACGATGAGCCGACGTCTTTAACCCGCCCACACGCGATAGGTCCTGCCGAAGATGAGCTTCCACAGCACCGCTGCCCAGTTGGTCACCCTCGCCGCCGAGGGCGAGGAGCACGGCGGTAACCACGAGAGCCTCAGCCCCTACCTCACCGGTGGCGGCGCCCTCTTCGCCCTGCTGCTCCTGCTGTGGATCACCACCCGCTTCAACCGCGACCGCTGAGCCCGGCCGGGCGCCCCGCGCGGGGCGCCCCGGGGACCACGGGGGCGGCCGGAGCCCTCAGGCAGGGCCGGTAGGGTCTGCACGCATGGGAGAGCAGGACATGCCTACCGGTCCGGCGAACGAGACGCCGCACGACCCGGCACAGGACACGGCGAGCGGCACCGAGCGACACTCGGAGCCCCGGCGTGCCGCCGCGGCGCACCGCCAGATCGACGGCCCCGGAAACGACCGGCCCCAGCCGGGCAAGCGCCGCCTCGGCGTCATGGGCGGCACCTTCGACCCGATCCACCACGGGCACCTGGTGGCGGCCAGCGAGGTCGCCGCGGCGTTCCACCTCGACGAGGTGGTCTTCGTCCCGACCGGCCAGCCCTGGCAGAAGAGCCACCGCAAGGTCTCCCCGGCCGAGGACCGCTACTTGATGACGGTCATCGCGACCGCGGAGAACCCGCAGTTCTCCGTGAGCCGCATCGACATCGACCGCGGCGGCCCCACCTACACCGTGGACACGCTGCGCGACCTGCGCGCGCTCAACCCCGACACGGACCTGTTCTTCATCACCGGCGCCGACGCGCTCTCCCAGATCCTCACCTGGCGGGACAGCGAGGAACTGATCTCCCTCGCGCACTTCATCGGGGTCACCCGGCCGGGCCACCACCTGAACGACCCAGGACTCCCGGAGGGCGGTGTCTCGCTCGTCGAGGTGCCCGCCCTCGCCATCTCCTCCACGGACTGCCGTGCGAGAGTCGCCAAGGGCGACCCCATCTGGTACCTGGTGCCGGACGGAGTCGTGCGCTATATCGACAAGCGCGAGCTGTACCGCGGCGAGTGAGCCGAGAGGGGCACCGGTGAACGACCGATACGACCCGGGGTACGGGGGCGACCAGTACGAGCTCGTCGGCTACGACGAGTACGGCCGGCCTGTCTACCGGCAGGTCCAGGCCCAGCAGACCCAGCAGCAGGCGTACGACCCGTACGCCCAGCAGCAACAGCAGGGCTACGGCTACGACCCGTACAGCGCGGCCGGGCAGCAGCCCCAGCCCGCGTACGACTACGGCACGAGCGGGCAGCAGCCCGGCTACGGCTCCTACGACCCCTACGCCTCCGGGCAGCACCAGGGCGGCACCGCGTCTCAGGATCCCTACGGCCAGGCCACGGCCGGCGCCGGTACGGCCCAGCAGCCCCGCGTCGCCGAACAGACCGCCCACATCCCGCAGCAGGCGGGCCCGGCCGACGACGAGGGAGTCGGGGAGGGCCCTCGACGGGAGTACCACACCGAGCAGTTCGCCTTCGTCGAGGAGCCCGACGACAACTCCGAAGACGTCATCGACTGGCTGAAGTTCACCGAGAACCGCACCGAGCGCCGCGAGGAGGCCCGGCGCCGCGCCCGCAGCCGGATCGTCGCCCTGGTCGTCGTCCTCGCGCTCGCCGCGGTCGGCGGCGTCGGTTACCTCTGGTACGCGGGGAAGCTGCCCGGACTGTCCTCCGACGACACCGCGACGGGCACGGCGACGGCCGCGGGCGCCCAGAAGCGCGATGTGGTCGTCGTCCACCTGCACGACATCAAGGGCGGCGGCACCGCCACGGCCCTCCTCGTCGACAACACCACCACCAAGCGGGGCACCACCGTCCTGCTGCCCAACTCCCTCGCCCTGACCAGCGACGACGGCACCACGACGACGCTCGCCAAGTCGGTCGAGGACGACGGCTCCGACGGCACCCGCGGGGCGCTCGACACGGTCCTCGGCACCGACATCCAGGGCACCTGGCGCCTGGACACGCCGTACCTGCAGAACCTCGTCGACCTGGTCGGCAACATCGACGTGGACACCAACGCCGAGGTTCCCGACCCCGCCGCGAAGAAGAAGGGCGAGGCCCCCCTGGTCAGCAAGGGCAAGGCCCAGACCCTCAGCGGCAAGATGGCCGTCGCCTACGCCACCTACCGCGCACCCGGCGAGGCCCAGGACGCCCAGCTGGAGCGCTTCGGGCAGGTCCTGCAGGGCGTCCTGCGCAAGCTGTCCTCCGACCCGCAGGCCGCGACGACCACGATCCAGACGCTGCAGCAGATCCTCGACCCGTCCCTGACCGACAAGGATCTCGGCACCTTCCTCGCCGGGCTCTCCGACCTGGCCAAGGGCGGCGACTACCGGACGGACCTGCTGCCCGTACAGGCCGACGGCACGCTCAGCGCCCAGGCCAGTGCGGGCGTGGTCAAGAACGTCCTCGGCGGCACCGCCAAGAGTCCCGACAAGGACGCCGCCGTCAGCGTCTCCGTCCAGAACGCCAGCGGTGTGAAGGACAACACGGAGAAGGCCCGCGTCGTGCTCCTCAACGGCGGCTTCACCTTCCTGGAGGGCGGCACGGCCGGCTCCGCCCGGGCCACGTCCGAGGTCACCTACGCCGACGCCGCCGACAAGGCCGACGCGGCCGAGGTCGCCAAGACCCTGGGTCTGCCCGCGGGCTCCGTCACCAAGGGCAGGACCTCCGCGAGCGCCGACGTGGCCGTCGTCCTCGGACAGGACTACAAGCCGTCGTCCGACTAGCCGGCAGGAGTGTGCTCCCCACGCGGTCGCCGTAATCGCGTGGGGAGCGCGCGGCGGTCCGTGAGACCCTTGGTGGCAAGTGACCGCCGACGGAAAGCCTTGTAGTGACCGTGACCGACCGCTCTCACGAGCTGATCAACACCGCCGCCCAGGCGGCCGCCGACAAGCTGGCACACGACATCGTCGCCTACGACGTCAGTGACGTGCTGTCCATCACGGACGCCTTCCTGCTGGCCTCCGCGCCCAACGACCGCCAGGTCAAGTCGATCGTCGACGAGATCGAGGAGCGCCTCAACAAGGAGCTCGGCGCCAAGCCGGTGCGCCGCGAGGGCGACCGCGAGGCCCGCTGGGTGCTGCTCGACTACGTCGACATCGTCGTCCACGTCCAGCACAGCGAGGAGCGCGTCTTCTACGCCCTGGAGCGGCTGTGGAAGGACTGCCCCGAGCTGGAGCTGCCCGAGGACGCCAAGGCCACCCGCGGCAAGGCCGAGGAGCACGCCAAGCTGCGGGCGGCCGAGGAGGCGGCGGAGCTGGAAGGTGACTGGCGGTGACCTCCTTCAGTGAGGCGTCCGCCGGCAAGGGCCGGGGCCGCCGCATCATCCTCTGGCGGCACGGCCAGACCGCGTGGAACGTGGAGCGCCGCTTCCAGGGCACCACGGACGTCGAGCTCACCGAGACCGGCGTCGCCCAGGCCCGGCGCGCGGCCCGCCTGCTGGTCGCCCTGAAGCCGGACGCGATCGTCGCGTCCGACCTGAAGCGGGCCGCGAACACGGCCGCCGAACTCGCCGCGCTCACGGACCTCGACGTGACCCACGACGAGGCGCTGCGCGAGACCTACGCGGGCGCCTGGCAGGGCCTGACGCACGAGGAGATCATCGCCCGGTACGGCGCCGAGTACGCCGCGTGGAAGCGCGGCGAGCCGGTACGCCGCGGCGGCGGCGAGCTGGAGACCGAGGTCGCCGACCGCGCCGCCCCCGTGGTGCTGCGGCACGCCGAGAAGCTCCCCGAGGACGGCACGCTCGTCGTGGTCAGCCACGGCGGAACCATCCGCACCACCATCGGCCGCCTCCTCGCCCTGGACGCCCACAACTGGGAGAGCCTCGGCGGACTCTCCAACTGCTGCTGGTCCGTCCTCGGTGAAGGCGCCCGCGGCTGGCGCCTGCTGGAGCACAACGCCGGCACCCTGCCGGAACCGGTGCTCGGCGACGACGACTGACCCCGGATTTCACTTTCCGGCAGGTCGCAGGCTAAAGTTCTTCTTGTTCGCCCGGCCCGCCGGGAAGGAACATGAGGGGCTATAGCTCAGTTGGTAGAGCGCCTGCATGGCATGCAGGAGGTCAGGAGTTCAATTCTCCTTAGCTCCACGCTTCAAGATCCCGTTCCCGTCAGGGGGCGGGATTTTTCATGCTCCCTCTTGAGTCACTCGGGCCCCCTGAGGCGTATACCTCTACGGCCCCGCCGGGTTGCCGTGTCCGGACTGGTACTGAGGCGTCGCTGACCGTATTGGTCCGGTCGTGGCAGAATCAAACGGCCGGAAGGGGGCGCGGCCCGACGGGAGGGAGTAGCGATGCCTGCGAGCATCCAGGAGGTCGACCACCTCCTCGGAGCAGCATTGACAGGGGATATGTCGACCCGCCTCAGCTGCCCTTCCTGCGGATCCGCGCACGTGGCCCAGATGCTCGGCGACAATGGCGGGATCTCCTACGTGTGCACGGCCTGCGGCCACAGCTGGAGCTGATCGATGGGTGCACACAGGCGGAAATGCGACTGGTGTGGCAGCGGGACTCCGATCGTCCGTGACATGGAGCCGATCAATCCCGACTACCAGTACTGGTGCGAGGAGTGCGCACGGGCGCTGATCATAAAGGGCGACCCGATCGAGACGTACCGCGAGCTGGAGGGCGAGCCGATCTACGGCCGGCTTCTGGAGGAGCACTGCACGCTCAAGCGGTTCTATTCGTTCGTCACGGCTTAGCGCCAGCAGAGTCGGTGCAAATCCGACATAACGGGCATCTCTGTACGAGGTGAAATCGATTTGGCGTTGGGCCCGGAGGACCAGTAATGTTGGCGTCGCCGCCAGGGAAACCAGGGGGCAACACAGCAAGGGGCTATAGCTCAGTTGGTAGAGCGCCTGCATGGCATGCAGGAGGTCAGGAGTTCAATTCTCCTTAGCTCCACAACAGATGAGAAGGCGGGCCATCCGATCGGATGGCCCGCCTTTCGTGTGCGGTACCCGTGTGCGGTGTCCGTGTACGCCTACGGCGGGCTCCCCTGAGGGAAGCCCGCCGTACGACGTCTGCTCAGCGGCCGAGGGCGCGGCGGCCGCGGCCCTGGGACAGGACCGGGAGGTTGCGGGACGGCGCGCCGCCCTGAGCGCGCGTGTCCTCCTCGATGCGCAGGGCCAGCGCCGGGCAGCGGCGCACCGCGCGTAGAGCCTTGTCCTCGGCGTACCGCGGCACCTTCGCCTGCGCCACGGTCGGGAAGCCGTCGGCGCCGAGCTGGAACACCTCGGGGAGGATGTCCGCGCACAGGCCGTGGCCCCGGCACAGCGTCCAGTCGACGAAGATCTTCTGGCGGCTGGGGCCGTTCTCCTCGGACTCGCCGCCGCCCGGGATGCCCGTAGGGGCCCTGCCGCCCTCGAAGAGCGGCAGAACGCCCTCCACGGGCCGTCCGCAGCCGTTTCCGAGGACGTGGGCGGCCAGGTCGTCCGTGAACGCCTTGATGGTCGACTCGATGAACATCGCGGAGCCGTCCGGGTGCGAGCACGCGCCGCGCCGCTTCACGTTCTTGGCGACCTGCTTGAGGGCTTCCAGAGCGGCCGGTCCGCCGCCGTTGAGGATGTCCTCCAGGCCGCGCGCGGCGGCCGGCAGGCCGAGGTAACAGGGGCCGCACTGGCCCGCGCTCTCCTCCGCCAGCCACTGGGCGACGCGCAGTGACTCGCCCAGCGGGCACGTCTCCTGAGTGATCGGCAGGATCGCGCCGGCGCCGAGCGCACCGCCCACCGCGTCAAGGGAGTTGCGCGAGACGATCGCCTCGTTGACCGTCGCCGCGTCGATCCACTTGCCGTGGTAGCCGCCGGTGAGCACGCCCTGGGGCACCGGCGGGGCGCCGGCGAGCTGGAGGACGTACCGCAGCGGCACGCCCGTGGGGACCTCGATCACCATGGGGCGGGCGACCGCACCGGAGACCGTGAGCATGACGGTGCCCGGCTCGTCGTACAGGCCGGTGTTCCCGTAGCGCTCCGGGCCGATGCGGGCGGCGATGGCCAGTTGGGCGAAGGTCTCGGCGTTGGACAGCAACGTGGGGGCGCCGCCGACGCCGTTCTGCGAGGCGCTGACCTTGCGGCCCGGCGGGATGGCCGGGCCGCCGTCGATGGAGCGGATCAGCGACGCGGCGGCACCGGTGACCATGCGGACCGGATTGCGCTGCACGCGCGCGCGGAGAGCCGATCGGCGGCCGTTGTTGAGGCCGCGTTCGGCGAGCGCGGCCTCCATGGAGCGCTGTGTGGACTCACGGGTGACCCCCACCACGAGCGTGCGGGCACCCAGGGCCTCGGCGCACAGCAGTGCGCCGTCCAGGATCAGATGGGGAGCACGGTTGATCAGGACCGTGTCCTTGCGGCAGGCCGGCTCGTCCTCGCTGCCGTTCACGACGACGACCGGCCGGACGCCGCGCTTGATCGCCGCCTCGGCGACCGAGCGCAGCTTCTTGTGGAAGGGGAAGCCCGCGCCGCCGCGGCCCTTCAGGTTGATGCGTTCGGCGAGTTGCGCGAGCTGCTCGCCGCCCATCGGCTCGAGTGGCCCATGCACCTTCAGGTGCATGGGCAGGTCGAGCCGATCGACAAGGTCGAAGCCGGACGTGAGCTGGGGAAGGCCGACTACGCGGACTTCGGGTACGTCAGGCAAAGCCTCGTTCACTTAAAGCCTCCGGAAGGCGTGTTCCAAGGTTCGCCCGATCCCGGTGCGTCGAAGTCGTAGGACGCACCGGGCAGTGTTTCAGTGGCGGGACCGCTGTTGTACGTGTCGTTCGGGTAGTACGTGTCGTAGACGGCGTTCGTCTCACCCGTGTCGTACACGTCACTCGATCCGTAGCCGGCGGCGCCTGGATTGCCATAGGCCGGGATGCTTTGTCCGGTGTCCTGGAGCGGGTCGTAGGGCGGGATGTTGAAGCCCGTGTCCTGGAGCGGGTCGTAGGCCGACGGCGGGGCCTCGCCGACCGGGGGCGGGGACGGGATCGGCCAGTTGCCCGAGGTGCTGGAGGGGCCGTCCACGGTCGGGATGGTCTGGGTGGCCTGCATGTCCAGCGGCAGTTCCGCGCGGTCGGTCGGTCCCGGCGCGAACGCCTGCTGGCCCAGGGGCGGGCTCGAGACGGCCCGGTAGGCCGCGGCGAAGCCGTTCGTGGACTCCTGCGGAGCGGCGCGCTCCGCCTTCTCGTACCGCGGCCCCGACGAGGAGGTCATGGCCCCCACGGGCGTGTCCCGGCCCTCGTAGCCGGGCAGCGCGGAGCCGGTGCCCGCCCGGGCCCGGCTCTCCTCCAGGTCCCTGCGGCCCAGACCGTCCCCCGGCCCGATGAGCTGGGCGAACTTGTCGGCGACCTTGCGCTTGACCGGGCGCGGAGCGGCGCGCAGGGCGAGGGCTCCGGCCACGGCGACCAGGGACACGCAGTACAGGATGACGAAAATCGGCTTGGCCTGGCGGCCCGCGTAGAGGCCGTGGACCAGGGCGGCGCACCAGGCCGGGTAGGCCAGCATGTGCATGGCCCGCCAGCGGGCCGCGACCGGCGCCGGGGACGCGAAACGGTTGCGCAGCACGCCCGTGACGCCCACGAAGATCATGAGCATGCTGGCCAGGGTGCCGAGGCCGACGAGGAACGACCGGCCCATGATCTCGTCGTTGTCGCTGGCGATGAGACCGAAGGGGATGAACACCGCGACCCACGTGGTGTGGGCGAGCGCCAGCTTGACCCCGATGTGCACCAGGAGGAAGACGATCGAGGCGACCGCCGTGGTCCGGTGCACGGCCTGCGCCAGGATGCGCCTGCGCGTGTCCAGCAGGATCCGGTCCTGGGCGACCAGTCCCCAGATCACCGAGCAGGAGAGACACACGAGGGACAGCACGCCGGCGCCGAAGTTGAGGAAGTCGGCGAACGAGTCGTCCACCGTGGAGTCGTAGTTCGTCACGGCCGGCCTCCCCACATCCCGGTGACGGGGCGTAGCGAGCTGTTACTGCGATGAGGGTTCATGGGGGCAACTCCGAGCGGTTCGGGAAAGCGGTCCCGCTGCCGCACTCTAAGCGGCGCCATACCGATGGGTACGAGGTTTGAGTTATTGCGTTGTTATCAAAGGACAATGTGGCTGTTGTGATGTCCTTTAGCGGCTGTTACGCGAAGTAACTTTTGACCCTTGTTCAGCTTTTTGGGTGCCGAGGAGGCGCAGCGGAAGCGCGTCGCGGTGCGCTGGGGGCCTGCGGTACCCTAACGCCATGCATGCCGTACGCCTTCTGCTTAGCGGGCCGCGCTGATCAGTCCCGGCCACCGGACGAGTCGAGTGGCCGGAATCGGCGCGGCGTCCCCTCCTGTGCGAGGGGATTTTTCGTTTCTCGAACCACACAGCCGCAGGCAGAGACGATCGATGGAGCTTTGAGGATCATGAGCGAGACGAACCCCGCTGCCGCCTCCGAGGTGGCAGCGCCGCACCGCTACACGGCCGCGATGGCTGCCGAGATCGAAGCACGCTGGCAGGACTTCTGGGACGCCGACGGCACCTACGGCGCGCCCAACCCGAAGGGTGACCTGGCGGGCGACCAGGGGACCGTCGCCAAGCCCAAGAAGTTCATCATGGACATGTTCCCGTACCCCTCGGGTGCGGGCCTGCACGTCGGCCACCCGCTGGGCTACATCGCCACGGACGTCTTCGCCCGCTTCCAGCGGATGACCGGCCACAACGTCCTGCACACCCTGGGCTTCGACGCCTTCGGCCTGCCCGCCGAGCAGTACGCGGTACAGACCGGCACGCACCCGCGCGCGTCCACCGAAGCCAACATGGAGAACATGAAGTCCCAGCTGCGCCGGCTGGGCCTGGGCCACGACAACCGCCGGTCGTTCGCCACGATCGACCCGGAGTACTACAAGTGGACCCAGTGGATCTTCCTGCAGATCTTCAACTCCTGGTACGACCACGAGGCGAAGAAGGCCCGTCCGATCTCGGAGCTGATCGACCAGTTCGAGTCGGGTGAGCGGCCCGTACCGGGCCACACGCGCGCGTGGAGCGAGCTGAGCGCCGCCGAGAAGGCCGACGTCCTGGGTGAGTTCCGGCTGGCCTACGCCTCCGACGCGCCGGTCAACTGGTGCCCCGGGCTGGGCACGGTGCTGGCCAACGAGGAGGTCACCGCCGACGGCCGCTCCGAGCGCGGGAACTACCCCGTCTTCAAGGCCAAGCTGCGCCAGTGGAACATGCGCATCACGGCCTACGCCGACCGGCTGCTGGATGACCTGGAGGCGCTGGACTGGCCCGAGGCCATCAAGCTGCAGCAGCGCAACTGGATCGGCCGCTCGGAGGGCGCCCGCGTCGACTTCCCCATCGACGGCGAGCGCATCACCGTCTTCACCACTCGCCCGGACACCCTGTTCGGCGCCACCTACATGGTGCTGGCGCCCGAGCACCCGCTGGTCGAGAAGTTCACCCCGGCCGCCTGGCCGGAGGGCACCCACGAGGTGTGGAAGGGCGGCCACGCGACCCCGGCCGAAGCCGTCGCCGCGTACCGCGCGCAGGCCGCGTCCAAGTCCGACGTGGAGCGGCAGGCCGAGGCCAAGGACAAGACCGGAGTCTTCATCGGCGCGTACGCGACCAACCCGGTCAACGGCGAGCAGATCCCGGTCTTCATCGCCGACTACGTGCTGATGGGCTACGGCACCGGCGCGATCATGGCGGTCCCGGCGCACGACACGCGTGACTTCGAGTTCGCACGCGCCTTCGAGCTGCCGATCGACTGCGTCGTCGAGCCGACCGACGGCCGCGGCACCGACACCTCGACGTGGGACGCCGCCTTCGTGTCGTACGACGCGAAGATCGTCAACTCCACGGGGGAGGGTGTCTCCCTGGACGGCCTGGGTGTCGTCGACGCCAAGGCGCGCATCACCGAATGGCTGGAGTCGTCCGGCGTCGGCGAGGGCACCGTCAACTTCCGGCTGCGCGACTGGCTGTTCAGCCGCCAGCGCTACTGGGGCGAGCCCTTCCCGATCGTCTACGACGAGGACGGCATCGCCCACGCGCTGCCCGAGTCGATGCTGCCGCTGGAGCTGCCCGAGGTCGAGGACTACTCGCCGCGCACCTTCGACCCCGACGACGCCGACACGCAGCCCGAGACGCCGCTGTCGCGCAACGAGGACTGGGTCAACGTCACGCTGGACCTGGGCGACGGTCCGAAGAAGTACCGGCGTGAGACCAACACCATGCCCAACTGGGCCGGTTCCTGCTGGTACGAGCTGCGCTACCTGGACCCGCACAACAGCGAGCAGCTGGTCGACCCGGAGATCGAGCGGTACTGGATGGGCCCGCGCGAGGGGCAGCCGCACGGCGGTGTCGACCTGTACGTCGGCGGCGCCGAGCACGCGGTGCTGCACCTGCTGTACGCCCGCTTCTGGTCCAAGGTGCTGTACGACCTGGGGCACGTCTCCTCGGCCGAGCCGTTCCACAAGCTGTTCAACCAGGGCATGATCCAGGCCTACGTCTACCGCGACAGCCGTGGCATCGCGGTGCCGGCCGCCGAGGTGGAGGAGCGCGACGGCGCCTACTACTACCAGGGCGAGAAGGTCTCCCGGCTGCTGGGCAAGATGGGCAAGTCCCTGAAGAACGCGGTCACTCCGGACGAGATCTGCGCCGAGTACGGCGCCGACACGCTGCGGCTGTACGAGATGGCGATGGGCCCGCTGGACGTCTCCCGGCCCTGGGACACGCGCGCGGTGGTGGGCCAGTTCCGGCTGCTGCAGCGGCTGTGGCGGAACATCGTCGACGAGGCGACCGGCGAGGTGACCGTGGTCGACGTCGAGGACGCCGACATCGACGTGGAGACGCTGCGCGCCCTGCACAAGGCGATCGACGGGGTGCGAGGGGACCTGGAGGGCATGCGGTTCAACACCGCCATCGCCAAGGTCACCGAGCTGAACAACCACCTGACCAAGGCGGGCGGCGCCGTGCCGCGGTCCGTCGCGGAGCCGCTGGTGCTGATGGTGGCGCCGCTGGCCCCGCACATCGCCGAGGAGCTGTGGCGCAGGCTGGGGCACGAGGACTCGGTGGTGCACCAGGACTTCCCGGTGGCCGACCGGGCGTACGTGGTCGACGAGACCGTGACCTGCGTCGTGCAGATCAAGGGCAAGGTCAAGGCGCGGCTGGAGGTCTCGCCGTCGATCTCCGAGGACGAGCTGGAGAAGGTCGCCCTGGCGGACGAGAAGGTCGCCGCCGCGCTGGACGGGGCCGGGATCCGGAAGGTGATCGTGCGGGCTCCGAAGCTGGTGAACATCGTTCCGGCGTAGCCGCCGGGCACTGCGGACCGCTCTCGGGGTGGTCCCCTACGGGCAGGTTCGGGGTTTTTCTGGAACTCCGGGCCTGCCTGTTGCGTTTACCGTTGAAGAGCGACGTGAGGTGCGCGGCGAGGTCCTGAGGAGGAGCCGGTGGAAGCAGTGATCGCAGTGTTCGCCCTGCTTTTCGTCCTCTTTCTGGGGCTCGGCGTGTACGCCACGGTCAAGGTGGTCGGCGCCGCCAAGCGCGGCGTGGACCGCGGCATCACACAGGCGCGCCGCACGGTCGAGGACCACACCCTGCGGGCCAAGTCCTTCGCCCAGCCGGGCGCCGCGGGGGAACTCGCCCAACTCCGGCTGAAACTGCGCACGTCGATGCGCGCCACCCAGGACGCGCTGCACGCGGCCGTCGCCGAGGACGAGTCCCTGAAGGAGTCCATCGGCCTCTTCGAACGGCTCAGTGCGCACGGGCAGGAGCTGGACGACGAGCTGAAACGCCTGGAGGCCGAGCCCGACCGCACCGCGCTCACCGAGCGGCTGCCCGGGCTGCGCGAGCGCACCGAACGCGTCACACAGTCGGCTGACGCCCTGCGCTGGGCGGCCCGCGACCGCGCCCGCCGCTTCGCGGAGGACGACCTGGACACGCTCAGCGCCCAGATCCACATGGAGGCCGGGGCGCTGCGGCACTGGACGACGGAGCCGGAGCCGGAGCCCCGGCCGCCGCCTCGCCGAAGCCGGAGCCCCGGGCCGCCTCCACGCCATCGGCCCCGAGGCCGCCCGCCGCCGATCCCGCCGCGGCCGGGCAGACCTGGCCGGAGACCCCGCAGTCGAGCCCGGCGCCCGAGCCGGCACGGCCCGCCATCAGCCCGTCGGGACCGCGCCCGACCTACCCCTGGCAGAAGAAGCCCCGCCCGAGAGCACCACTTGATCCGGCCACTCGCGTCACACGGCACGGGGGCCGGGCTGCCGCACGGGCGCTACGGCAGGTAACCTCCAGCTCATGTCCCGCCATGTCGCGATCGTCACCGATTCAACGGCCTACCTGCCGGCCCGGACGATGGAGCGCCACGGCATCACAGCGGTACCTCTCACCGTCGTCCTCGGCGACCGGGCCCTGGAGGAGGGCACCGAGATCTCGACCCGCGCCCTCGCCCAGGCTTTGCAGAAGCGGCGCCCGGTGACGACCTCGCGGCCCAGCCCCGCCCTCTTCGAGGAGACGTACCGCAAGGTCGCCGAGTCCGGCGCCACCGGCATCGTCTCCCTCCATCTCTCCGCCGAGCTCTCCGGTACGTACGACGCGGCCGTCGTCGCCGCGCGGCAGGCGGAGGTGCCCGTGCGGGTGGTGGACACCGGCATGATCGCGATGGCGCTCGGCTTCTGCGCGCTCTCCGCGGCGGAGGCCGCGGAGTCGGGCGGCACGATGGACGAGGCCGTCACGGCCGCGGAGAAGCGGGCCGCGGGCACGTCCGCCTACTTCTACGTCGACACCCTCGACTACCTGCGCCGCGGCGGCCGTATCGGTGCCGCGCAGGCCTTGCTGGGCTCGGCCCTCGCGGTGAAGCCGCTGCTGCAACTGGCCGACGGCCGCATCGAACCGCTGGAGAAGGTGCGGACCGCCTCGAAGGCGATCGCCCGCCTGGAGGAGATCGCGGCCGAGCGCGCGGGCAGCGCCCAGGTGGACATCGCCGTCCACCATCTCGCCGCCCCGGACCGGGCGTCGGCCCTCGCCGACCGGTTGCGGGCAAGGGTGCCCGGGCTCGCCGATCTGCATGTCAGCGAGGTCGGAGCGGTGATCGGGGCGCACACGGGGCCCGGGTTGCTGGGGGTCGTGGTTTCGCCGCAGTGAACGGTCACGGCGGGCTCTGATCACCCGTGCGGGTGGCTGGGTTATCCACAAGTCGGCCGTTCTCCCCGAGATTTGACCAAGATCATCGCGAGGGTGCCGATGTGGCCGATCCTCGTCGCATGGCACTTCGATCACGTTCACGCACAGCGACTGCGACCAGCGGGCCGGGCCGTGGACCGGCGTCCGACGGCCGCGTCCGTCACCGCCGTCACCGACCTGTCGCACGCGGCCGGGCACGGCATCGCCATGCCTCGGCGGAGGAACTCCGCCGGCGCGCGGAGGTGCTGTTCGGCGACCATGCCGAACGAGGCAGGGAGCGGCGGGAGTCGGGGCATGGCCCGCCCGAGCCCGAGGAGAGGGTTGCTCCCGCCGGGGCGGGCAGCGGCAGCGGGGACGGCCGTCCTGGGGAAGGGGCCTGGTCGGCGCGGGCCGGTCTCGCGGTGCGGGAGCGCCTGCCTGTGTGGTTGCAGGCGAGGTGTGGCCTGGAGCGGCGGAGCGTGCTCGCGTTGACGGTGGTGCTCGTCGTCGCCGCGGCGTTCGCCGTGCAGCACTTCTGGGCCGGCCGAACCCAGTCCGTGCGGCCGCCGGAGGTGGTGCGAGCGGCGGCACCCCACGGGGAGCGGGGACACGGTGGACAGGCCGATCCGGAACGAGGAGCGGGTGCGCTCGCGGGGGCGGCGAAGTCGACAGGTGCGGCGGGTGCGGCAGGGGCGGCCGAGATCGTCGTGGACGTCGGCGGCAAGGTCCGTGAACCCGGGATCCACCGGCTGCCGGCCGGTTCGCGTGTCGCGGACGCGCTGCGCGCGGCGGGCGGGGTGAAGCCCGGCACGAAGACCGACGGTCTCAACCGCGCCCGGTTCCTCGTGGACGGCGAGCAGGTGATCGTCGGGGGACCGGCTCCCGCTGCGGGGGCGGGGTGGGACCGGTGCGGGTGGTACTGCCGCCGGAGGCACGGGTGGTGCGGCGGCGGGCGGCATGATGCCGGGGGCTCCCGTCTCGCTCAACACGGCCACCGCCGACCAGCTCGACACCTTGCCGGGTGTCGGCCCGGTGCTGGCGCAGCACATCATCGACTACCGCACGCAGCACGGCGGCTTCCGTTCCGTGGACGAGTTGCGCGAGGTGAACGGTATCGGCGACCGCCGCTTCGCCGATTTGCGGAATCTCGTACGGCCATGAGGAGCGGCCGTGACGTGCCGACGGGACGGGACGAGGCGGCGCCTGAGGCCTTCACCGCCGGGGCGCCCCCTCCCAGCGGCTCCGCCTCTCCCGCCCGTTCGTCCGTGCACGCCTCCTGCGGGAAGCGGCTGGGCAGCGCCCGTCCGCGGCAGGAAGGCCCCACAGACCTGCGGCTCGTCCCACCCGCCCTCGCGGCCTGGGGCACGGCGGCGCTGGTGCTGGACGCGTCGCCGGGGTGGGTCCTCGGCATCGTGGCCGGCTGTCTGGCCGCCCTCGGACTGCTGCCGCTCGCCCGGCGGGCGGGATGGGCCTCCTGGCCGCGAGCGTCGGCCGCAGCCGTGTTGCTGTGCGTGGCCGCGGCTGCCGTCTCGGCCGGGCTGCACGGGGCGGATCTGCACCGGGGACCTGTGCCCGGCCTGGCGCGGGAGTACGCGACGGTGACTGCCGAGGTGGAGCTGACCTCCGATCCCCGGCTCACCCGGCCGAAGGTCCGGGGAGATCACGTCGCTCCGACCGCCGTGCTGATCGATGCCGATGTGCGGCGCGTCCAGGAGGCGGGCGGCGCGACGGTGAGGACGCGGACGCCGGTGCTGATGATCGTCGACTTGGGGTCGGCCGACCGGACGGCAGGTGGGCGGCCAGTCGCCGATGGGCCGGTGCGGTCGCCGTGGCTGGGGCTGCTGCCCTCGACGCGGCTGCGGGTCGGCGCACGGCTGGCGCCCGCGATGACGGGCGGTGACCGGGTCGCGGCGGTGCTGCGGGTACGGGGCCGGGCCGAACCGGAGGTGGTCGGGGAACCCTCGGCTGCTCAGCGGCTCGCCGGGCGGTTGCGGGCCGGGCTGCGGGAGGCGACCGACGGGCTGCCGGCGGATGCCCGGGCGCTGTTGCCTGGGCTGGTCGTGGGGGACACCTCGCGGATCACCCTGGAGCTGGAGGAGGCCTTCAAGGAGACCGACCTCACCCACACGTTGGCCGTGTCCGGGGCCAACTTCACGATCCTGCTCGCCCTGCTGCTCGGGCCACCGGGCCTGGCACAGCGCGCCGAGCGGCGGGGACTCGCGCCTCGCCTCGGTGTCTCCCTGCGGGCGACCGCCGTGCTCGGGGGCGTGCTCTCACTCGGGTTCGTCGTCGTGTGCAGACCCGATCCGAGCGTGCTGCGGGCCGCGGCCTGCGGAGCCGTCGCGCTGCTCGCCCTAGCGACCGGCCGCCGCAGGTCCCTCATCCCGGCGCTGGCGACGGCGGTCCTGCTGCTGGTGCTGTACGACCCGTGGCTGGCGCGGACTTACGGGTTCCTGC
>KE353994.1 GCA_000415505.1 Streptomyces afghaniensis 772 | reverse complement strand
CGCCGCTGCCGCCGCGCAGGCCCTGTGCGCGCCCGTCGTCGCAGTGCTGTCGGCGCGCGTGAGCCTGGTGGCGGTGCCGTGCAACCTGATCGCGGAGTTCGCGATCGCGCCGGCCACCGTGCTCGGCTTCGCCGCACTGGCCACGGCACCGATGGTGATGCCCGTGGCCAAGGTCTTCGCGTGGGTCGCGCATTGGCCCGCCGAGTGGATCGCGGAGGTCGCCCGTACCGGGGCCGCCTTGCCGGGAGCGGGAGTCGACTGGCCGGGCAGTTGGACGGGGGCGGCGCTGCTCGCGGCCGTGACGCTGGTCGTGCTGATCCTGGGGCGGCGGCTGCTCGGGCATCCCTGGTGGTGCGGGGTCTGCGGCCTCGTGCTGGTGCTGGTGATGGTGCAGCCGCCGCCGCTGACCCGGGTGGTCACGGGCTGGCCGCCGCCCGGCTGGCGGCTGGTGATGTGCGACGTGGGGCAGGGCGACGCCCTGGTGCTCGCGGCGGGCGAGGGCGCAGGTGTCGTGGTGGACGCGGGACCCGATCCGCAGCTCGTCGACCACTGCCTGCGCTCACTCGGCATCACCAGGATTCCGCTGATCGTGCTCACCCACTTCCACGCCGATCATGTGGCTGGCCTGCCCGGTGTGCTGCGCGGACGGGCGGTGGGCGCGATCGAGACCACCGGCTTCGAAGAGCCCGCGGACCAGGCCGCGTTCGTCCGCAGACAGGCGGCGGCCCGGCGGGTCCCCGTGACGCGGGCTGCCGCCGGGGAGCAGCGCCGCACGGGGGAGCTGTCCTGGCAGGTGGTGTGGCCGCCCCCGAGCCCGTCCTCGAGCCCTCCATCGGGCCCACCCCCGGCCCTTCCACCGGGCCCGCATCCGCAGGTGCTCCCGGCCGACCCGGCCCACCCGGCGCCGGAGGGGCCGAACGACGCCAGTGTCGCCATGCTGGTCCGCTCGGCCGGACTGCGCCTGCTGCTCCTCGGCGACCTCGAACCTCCGGCCCAGCGGGCGCTGGCGAGATCACCGGCGGCCGAGGCCCTGGAGAACGTGGACGTGCTGAAGGTCGCCCATCACGGATCGGCGTATCAGGACCCCGGCCTGACAGGCCGGGCCGCCCCGCGGCTGGCCCTGATCAGTTGCGGTGCCGGCAACAGCTACGGACATCCGGCGCCCGGCACGGTCGCGGCGCTGCGCGCCGGGGGTGCGGCGGTGCGTGCGGACGGACCGGGACGGCGCACGTTGGCGGTCGTAGGAGGAGGGCGGG
>KE353993.1 GCA_000415505.1 Streptomyces afghaniensis 772 | reverse complement strand
CTGAAGCGGAGTTCTTCCCTCGCCGCAGGAGGCCACCCATGCGAGCCACGGAACGGGCCCGAAACCGCAGCGCCCTGGTCCACCAGATCCGGTACGCCCTGCGCCACCCCGAGCGCGTGCCCGCGCACGCCCGGCGCGCGGTGCGGGACGCCTGGCTGCGGCTGCGCTACCGCGACCACATCGCGTACTACCGCGCCGTCATGGCCTCCGACGCGGCGCGCAGCGCGGAAGCGGCGGTGGGGCACAACCCCTCGCGCGAGGCGTGGACGCGGATCGGGCGCATGCAGTTCGACTACCTCGTGGGACACGGCCTCCAGCCGCACCACCGCATGCTGGAGATCGGCTGCGGCAACCTGCGCGCCGGGCGCCTCTTCATCGACTACCTCGACACCGCGCACTACTACGGCATCGACATCTCGCCGCACATCCTGCTCGCCGCCCAGGACACCCTCGTGGCCGAGGGCCTCCAGTCCAAACTGCCCTACCTGGCGCTCGCCGACGACCTCACCTTCGCCTTCCTGCCCGACGCGCACTTCGACGTCGTCCACGCGCACAGCGTCTTCTCGCACTCCCCGCTGCACGTCATCGAGGAGTGCTTCGCCCACGTCGGCCGGATCCTCGCGCCCGGCGGGTTCTTCGACTTCACGTTCGACCGCACCGAGGGCGAGGAGCACCAGGTGCTGCACGAGGACTTCTACTACCGGACGGCGACGCTGACGGCACTCGCCGCCAAGTACGGCCTGAACGCCCGGTTCATGGACGACTGGGAACAACTCCCGCACCGGCAGTCCAAAATGCGGATCACCGCGACGGCGGACCGGGCCCGTACGGTGGGCTCATGAACATCTGTGTCTTCCTCTCCGCCGCCGACCTCGACGAGCGCTACACCACTCCCGCGCGGGAGTTCGCCAAACTGCTGGGCAAGGGCGGCCACACCCTCGTGTGGGGCGGCTCCGACGTCGGCCTCATGAAGGTGGTCGCCGACGGGGTGCAGGAGGCGGGCGGCCGGCTCGTCGGGGTCTCCGTGCAGTTCCTCTCCGCCAAGGCCCGCCCCGGCGTCGACGAGATGGTCGTCGCCCGTGACCTCGCCGAGCGCAAGAAGCTGCTTCTGGAGAAGGCCGACGCCGTGGTGATCATGGTCGGCGGCACCGGCACGCTCGACGAGGCGACGGAGATCCTGGAACTGAAGAAGCACGGCCACACGGACAAGCCCGTGGTCCTGCTCAACACCGCGGGCTTCTACGACGGCCTGAAGGAGCAGTTCCGCCGCATGGAGGACGAGGGCTTCCTGCCCCGCCCGCTCACCGACCTGGTGTTCTTCGCGGAGGAGCCGGTGGGCGCGCTGGCGTACCTGGAGGAGAGCCGGGGCGTGGCGTGAACCTGGGCCTGCGCCCTGTGTGACCGCCGCGTGATGCGAGCATGGCGGGCATGGCTACTCATGTGATCACCGGAGCCGGTTCCGGCATCGGCGCGGCCGTGGCCCGCCGTCTGCACGCGCGCGGGGACGACCTCGTGCTGCACGCGCGCGACGCGGGCCGCGCGAAGGAGCTGGCGGCCGAGTTCCCCGGGGCGAGGACCCTGGTCGGCGACCTCGCCGACCCCGACAGGCTCTCCTGGGCCTTCTCCCACCAGTCGCTGCCCGACCGCGTGGACTCGCTGCTGCACATCGCGGGGGTCGTCGACCTCGGCCCGGTCGGCGAGCTCACCCCGAAGACCTGGCGCCACCAGCTCAACGTCAACCTCGTCGCCCCGGCCGAGCTGACCCGCCACTTCCTGCCCCAGCTGCGCGCCGCCCGCGGCCACGTGGTCTTCGTCAACTCCGGGGCCGGGCTCAACGCCCACGCCGGCTGGTCCGCGTACGCCGCCTCCAAGCACGGTCTGAAGGCCCTCGCCGACTCCCTCCGTCACGAGGAGCACGGCAATGGCGTCCGCGTCACCTCCGTCTATCCCGGCCGCACGGCCAGCCCCATGCAGGCCAAGGTCCACCAGCAGGAGGGCAAGGAGTACGACGCGTCGAAGTGGATCGACCCCGAGTCGGTCGCGACGACGATCCTCATGGCCCTGGACCTGCCGAGGGACGCCGAGGTCAACGACCTGACGGTCCGACCGGGGAACTGACCGGCCGGGCCGCTGCGTAGGCTGCTGCGGTGAGCGAAAACAGCCAGTTCAGGTTCGGTGCCGCCACCGGTGTCGGCTCCATGCCCGGGGGCGACGCCCGGGAAGCCGTCAAAACGGTCACCGGAACCTTCGAGGACTTCCCCTTCCTGCCCGAACTGCCCGCCCGCGGACCCGGCGCGGACATGATCGGGCGGACCGCCGGCCTGCTCGTCGAGCTGTACGCGCGCGTGGAGCCCAGCGGCTGGCGGCTCGGCGACCGCCCGGGGCGGGACACCAAACGGGCCCGCTCCTGGCTCGGCGAGGACCTCGACGCGCTGGAGGAATTCACGCAGGGGTACGCGGGGCCGCTGAAGGTGCAGGTCGTGGGGCCCTGGACCCTCGCCGCCAACCTGGAGCTGCGCAACGGCGAAGCCGCCCTCTCCGACCCCGGCGCCTGCCGCGACCTCGCCGCCTCCCTCGCCGAAGGCCTCCGGCAGCACCTCGCCGAGGTGCAGCGGCGGATCCCCGGCGCGCAGCTCGTCCTCCAGCTCGACGAGCCGTCCCTCACCGCCGTCCTGCGCGGCCAGGTGAAGACCGCCAGCGGCTACCGCACCCACCGGGCCGCCGACCGGCAGATCGTCGAGCAGACGCTGCGCGACCTGGTCGGGATGCACACGGACGGGCCGGTCGTCGTCCACTCCTGTGCCCCCGACGTCCCGTTCGCCCTGCTTCGCCGGGCGGGTGCCGCGGCCGTCTCCTTCGACTTCTCCCTGCTCACCGAGCGTGACGACGAGGCGATCGGGGAGGCGGTGGAGGGCGGCACCCGGCTCTTCACCGGTGTCGTCCCGTCCGCGGAGGGCCCATTGTCAGACCCTGCCGGTAGCGTCATGGGTGTCAGGACGCTGTGGCGCAGGCTGGGGCTGTCACCGGGGCTTCTCGCGGAGGCGGTCACGGTCACTCCGGCGTGCGGACTCGCGGGGGCCTCCCCGGGGTACGCGCGCATGGCTCTCGCGCACTGCGCCCGGGCGGCGAGATCCCTCGCGGACAACCCAGAGTAACGGGAGGACGACACGGTGGCCGGCGACAAGCAAGCGGAGACGACGACGGTGCCCGCCGAGGCACGGGAGAAGCACGCGCGCCTCGCGGAGCAGATCGAGGAGCACCGCTTCCGCTACTACGTGAAGGACGCTCCCGTCGTCAGCGACGCGGAGTTCGACCAGCTGCTGCGTTCCCTGGAGGCGCTGGAGGAGGAGTTCCCGGAGCTGCGCACCCCGGACTCGCCGACGCAGAAGGTCGCCGGCGCGTACGAGACGGAGTTCACGGCGGTCCAGCACCGCCAGCGCATGCTCTCCCTCGACAACACGTTCAACGACGAGGAGATGGCCGCCTGGACGGAGCGCATCGCCAGGGAACTGGGCGAGCAGGACTACCACTTCCTGTGCGAGCTGAAGGTCGACGGCCTCGCCGTGAACCTCACCTACGAGCACGGCCGTCTCACCCGTGCGGCGACCCGCGGCGACGGTCGCACAGGCGAGGACATCACGCCGAACGTCCGGACGATCGCGGAGATCCCCGAGCGCCTCAAGGGCGACTCCGTCCCCGACCTCGTGGAGATCCGCGGCGAGGTCTACTTCCCGATGGAGAAGTTCCAGGAGCTCAACGCCCGTCTGGTCGAGGCCGGTGACAAGCCGTTCGCCAACCCGCGCAACGCGGCGGCCGGTTCCCTGCGCCAGAAGGACCCGCGCGTCACCGCCACCCGCCCGCTGCACATGGTGGTCCACGGCATCGGCGCCCTGGAGGGCTTCACCGGCCTGACCCGCCTCTCCCAGGCCTACGACCTGCTCAAGACCTGGGGCCTGCCCACCTCCCGGCACAACAAGGTGGTCGACGGCCTCGACGGCGTACGGGAGTTCATCGCGTACTTCGGCGAGAACCGCCACTCCGTGGAGCACGAGATCGACGGCGTGGTCGTCAAGCTCGACGAGATCCCGCTCCAGGGCCGCCTCGGCTCGACCTCGCGCGCCCCGCGCTGGGCGATCGCGTACAAGTACGCGCCGGAGGAGGTCAACACCAAGCTCGTCAACATCCGCGTGGGCGTGGGCCGCACGGGCCGGGTCACGCCGTACGCCCAGGTCGAGCCGGTCACGGTCGCGGGCTCCGAGGTCGAGTTCGCCACGCTGCACAACCAGGACGTGGTCAAGGCCAAGGGCGTCCTCATCGGTGACACGGTGGTGCTGCGCAAGGCCGGTGACGTCATCCCGGAGATCCTCGGCCCGGTCGCCGACCTGCGCGACGGCAGCGAGCGCGAGTTCGTCATGCCGAGCGAGTGCCCCGAGTGCGGTACGGCCCTGCGGCCGATGAAGGAGGGCGACGTCGACCTGCGCTGCCCGAACGCCCGCACCTGCCCGGCCCAGTTGCGCGAGCGCCTGTTCTACCTCGCGGGCCGCAAGGCGCTGGACATCGAGCACTTCGGCTACGTCGCCGCCGCCGCCCTCACCAAGCCGCTGGAGCCCGAGGACCCGCCGCTGGTGGACGAGGGCGACCTGTTCGACCTCACCGTCGACCGGCTGCTGCCCATCAAGGCGTACGTCCTCGACTCGGACAGCGGCCTGCCCAAGCGCGATCCGAAGACCGGCGAGGAGAAGGTCGCCACGATCTTCGCCAACCAGGAGGGCCAGCCCCGCAAGAACGCGCTCGCCATGCTGGAGAACATCGCGGCGGCCAAGCAGCGCCCGCTCGCCCGCATCATCACCAGCCTGTCGATCCGTCACGTGGGACCGGTCGCCGCCGAGGCGCTGGCCCGCGAGTTCCGCTCGATCGAGCGCATCGACAAGGCCACGGAGGAGGAGCTGGCGGTCACCGAGGGCGTCGGCCCGACCATCGCCGCCTCCCTCAAGCAGTGGTTCGCCGAGGACTGGCACCGCGAGATCATCCGAAAGTGGAAGGCCGCCGGCGTCCGCATGGAGGAGGAGAGCACCGGCGAGGACGAGGGACCGCGCCCGCTCGAAGGGCTCACGGTCGTCGTCACGGGCACCCTCGAACACTTCACGCGGGACGGCGCCAAGGAGGCGCTGCAGAGCCGCGGAGCGAAGGTGACCGGCTCGGTTTCGAAGAAGACTTCATTCGTCGTTGTGGGTGACAGTCCTGGATCGAAATACGACAAGGCGATGCAGTTGAAGGTCCCGGTCCTGAACGAGGAGGGTTTCGGGGTCCTGCTGGAACAAGGACCGGACGCGGCGGCCGAAGTCGCTCTTTCGGCCGAGGAGTAGCGGTTGAAGGCCACCCGTTCGGCGCATACCAGATGCATACGGGTGGCCGGGGCGCATTCGGGCAACCGTCGGCGACCGCTGCCCGTGGAAGCCTTCTGCGGCCTACTGTTGAGATGTGCGCCTGCCGTGCCCAGCTGCGGTCGGGGCATCTTCGTGCTCGCGGAGCACGAGGAAGTTTTTTCCAACGCGGGCCGCCCAAGGGTTGTCGGGCACCGGGCCGCGGGGCGTGGGCACCGCCGGCTGTGAGAGGGACGGGAATGGAACCGACCGAGAGCGCCGTGCCGGGCTCACGGCTGCGCCTGCGCCGCATGGCGGTCGTCTGGCGTGCAGTCCGTGGGACGGGCCGGCCGGCGGGGCGTCCGGGCGCGAAAGTACGCGCTGTCGGACAGTACACCGCGGACGGGCGCACCCCCGGGGGGCGCGCCGCGGCGGACGGCCGCGGCGGCGCACAGCCGGTCACCGAGCACACATCCGGCCTGACCGGCGCGGACGCGGACCCCGAACGGCACCTGTCCTGGCCCGCGCTGCCCGCGGCCGTCGTCGCGGCGGCCGGGTTCGTCCTGGGCGCCGGCTTCTACCGCGCCTTCACCGGCGGCCACGCGCTCTTCCCGTCCGGCACGCCGGCTGGACGCTGGCCGTGCTGACCGGCATCATCGTCGGCCACCTCGTCATGCTGGGCCGCTCCCGCTGGTGGGGCGGCACCGGCTCGGGCGCCGCCCTCACGCTCGCCGTGCTGCTGCTGTACGGCTGGCTGCCGGCCGGCATGGTCAGCCTCACGGTCGTCGTGCTGGTCGGCATAGCCCGCCGCAACCGCTGGCGCCAGGGCATCCTGCACGGGGCGGTCGACCTCCTCGGCATCGGCGCCGGCGCACTGGTGCTGGGCGTCTTCGGGTCCGTACCGTCCGTCGAGTCCCCCTGGATCCGGACAGCTGGACTCTCTACACGGCGCCCGAGGTCGTCCTGGTCGCCGTCTCCTACCTGGCGGTCACCCGCGTCCTGCTCTGGTACCTGCACGCCCCGCGCCCCGGCCTGCCCACCGTCGCCCGCACGGCCCTGGTCAGACAGGGGCTGGTCGCCGTCGCGCTGCTGGGGATCGCGCCGCTGGTCTGCGTGGTGGCCATGGCCAAGCCGATCCTGCTGCCGCTGTTCTCCATCCCCCTCATCGCCCTGGACTCCACCCTCTGGATAGCCCGGGCCCGCGCCGAGGAGCAGCTGCGCGACCCGCTGACCGGGCTGCCCAACCGTCAGTGGCTGCTGGAGCGCATCTGGACCGCACTCGACGACGCCGAGCGGATCGACGCGCGCGCCGCCCTCATGCTGATCGACCTCGACCGTTTCCGGTCCGTCAACGACACGCTCGGTCATCTGGCCGGTGACCGGCTGCTCCTCCAGATCGCCGACCGGCTGCGGGTGGCGCTGCCGCGCGGGGCGGAGGCCGCGCGGCTCGGCGGGGACGAGTTCGCCGTCTTACTGCCGGTCGCCGACTCCACGACGTCCGCGACCCGGGTCGCCCGCAACCTGGTCGCCGCGCTCAGCTCACCCCTCGACCTCGACGGCCTCACCCTCGTCCTGGAGGCCAGCGCCGGGGTCGCCGTCTTTCCCGACCACGCGCTGGACGCCGAGGGGCTGCTGCGACGGGCGGACGTGGCGATGTACCAGGCGAAGCGGGACCGTACGGGCGTGGAGGTCTACGAGTCCAAGCGCGACTCGAACACCCCGGACCGGCTCGGTCTGCTGGGAGACCTCCGCAGGGCGCTGGACGCCCACGAGGTCGAGCTGCACTACCAGCCCAAGGTCCGCTTCGACGGACAGGTCGCGGGTCTGGAGGCCCTGGTCCGCTGGGTGCACCCCGAGCGGGGCAAGGTCCCGCCGGACGAGTTCATAGCGATCGCCGAGTCCTCGGGCCTGATGCCCCACCTCACCGAGTACGTCCTGGAGACCGCGCTCGGCCAGGTCGCGCGGTGGCGGGCCCAGGGACTGTTCGTCCCGGTCGCGGTCAACGTCTCTCCGCGTGACGTGCACACCCCCGGCTTCGCCGGCTCGGTCGCCGCCCGGCTGGCCCGGCACGGCGTCCCGGCGGGAGCGCTCCAACTGGAGATAACGGAACACGTCCTCCTGGAGGACCCGCAGCGCGCCGCCGACACCCTCAACGGGCTGACCGGCCACGGCGTGAAGATGTCCCTGGACGACTTCGGCACGGGCTACTCCTCGCTGGTGCACCTGCGCAAGCTCCCGGTCAGCGAGCTGAAGATCGACCGCTCGTTCGTCGCCCGGCTCGCCGTCGACACCGAGGACGCGGAGATCGTGCGCTGCACGGTCGACCTCGCGCACTCCCTCGGCCTGCTCGTCGTCGCCGAGGGCGTCGAGGACGACGAGACCTGGGAGCGCCTGCGCGACCTCGGCTGCGACGCCGTCCAGGGCTGGCTGGTCGCCGCCGCGATGCCCCCCGAGGAGACCACGGCCTGGCTCCGCGCCCGCGGCTCCCGCGGCTGGCAGCGCCCCCGGGCCGCCCTCCCGGCGGCCACGGCGGACGACTCGGGCCGCATCGCCTGAGGCCCCGGCCCGGACCGGTTCGGTCGCCGGTCCTGGGAGACTCCGGACGGGCCCGGCTGCCGGGGCCGGGCAAACCGTTTCACGGTCACGCCTGCCCGCCCCATAGGATTAGGGCCTGGCGCCACATTCCCGCCTGCCGTGCGACGCCTGGCACGCACGCTCGCCGTGTTGCCGAATCGCCCACGTGGCTGTGCCACGAGGACGCTCCGGCGCCTTGCGATCGCACGCGCGAGACGCCGCACGGCCCGCCCTCCGGGCGGACGACGGGAATGTGACGCCAGGCCCTAGGCCCGAACCACACGACACTCACCCCAGAGGATCGCTGCATGCCTGGCATCACGCGCGAGGAGGTCGCCCACCTCGCCCGGCTGGCGCGTCTGGAGCTGAAGCCCGAAGAGCTCGACCACTTCGCGGGACAGCTGGACGACATCATCGGCGCGGTGGCCCGCGTCAGCGAGGTCGCCGACCAAGACGTACCGCCGACCTCGCACCCGCTCCCGCTGACGAACGTCATGCGCCCGGACGAGGTCCGTCCCTCGCTCACCCCCGAGCAGGCGCTCTCCGGAGCCCCGGCCCAGGAGCAGCAGCGTTTCAAGGTGCCGCAGATCCTGGGGGAGGAGTAACCCGCCATGACGGACAGCCCCATCATCAAGCTCACGGCCGCCGAGACCGCCGCCAAGATCGCCTCCGGCGAGCTCACGGCCGTCGAGGTCACCGAGGCCCACCTCGCCCGGATCGAGGCCGTCGACGAGAAGGTGCACGCCTTCCTGCACGTCGACCGCGAGGGCGCGCTCGCCCAGGCCCGTGCCGTCGACGAGAAGCGTGCCAAGGGGGAGAAGCTCGGTCCGCTGGCCGGCGTTCCCCTGGCGCTCAAGGACATCTTCACCACCGAGGGGATCCCGACCACCGTCGGTTCGAAGATCCTCGAAGGCTGGATCCCGCCGTACGACGCGACCGTCACGAAGCGGCTCAAGGCCGCCGACGTGGTCATCCTCGGCAAGACCAACATGGACGAGTTCGCCATGGGCTCCTCCACCGAGAACAGCGCCTACGGGCCGACCGGCAACCCGTGGGACCTGACCAAGATCCCCGGCGGCTCCGGCGGCGGTTCGTCCGCAGCGCTCGCCTCCTTCCAGGCCCCGCTCGCCATCGGCACCGACACCGGCGGCTCCATCCGCCAGCCCGCCGCCGTCACCGGCACGGTCGGCGTGAAGCCGACGTACGGCGGCGTGTCGCGGTACGGCATGGTCGCCTTCTCCTCCTCCCTCGACCAGGGCGGCCCCTGCGCCCGCACGGTCCTGGACGCGGCCCTGCTGCACGAGGTGATCGCCGGCCACGACCCGCTGGACTCCACCTCGATCGACGCCCCGGTCCCGCCGGTCGTCGAGGCCGCCCGCAACGGCAGCGTGGAGGGCATGCGCGTCGGCGTCGTCAAGCAGTTCCGCGGCGAGGGCTACCAGGCCGGTGTCATCCAGCGGTTCGACGAGTCGGTCGCGCTGCTGAAGGACCTGGGCGCCGAGATCGTCGAGCTGGACTGCCCGTCCTTCGACCTGGCGCTGTCGGCGTACTACCTGATCGCGCCGTCCGAGTGCTCCTCCAACCTCGCCCGCTTCGACGGCCTGCGCTACGGCCTGCGCACCGGCGACGACGGCACGCACTCCGCCGAGGAGGTCACCTCCCTGACCCGCGAGGCCGGCTTCGGCCCCGAGGTCAAGCGCCGCATCATGCTCGGCACGTACGCGCTGAGCTCCGGCTACTACGACGCGTACTACGGCAGCGCCCAGAAGGTCCGCACGCTCATCAAGCAGGACTTCGACAAGGTGTTCGAGCAGGTCGACGTGATCGTCTCCCCGACGACCCCGACCACCGCCTTCGCGATCGGCGAGCGCGCCGACGACCCGATGGCGATGTACCTCGCCGACCTGTGCACCATCCCGACCAACCTGGCGGGCAACGCGGCCATGTCGCTGCCGTGCGGTCTCGCCCCGGAGGACAACCTCCCGGTCGGACTGCAGATCATCGCCCCGGTCATGAAGGACGACCGTCTTTACAAGGTCGGCGCCGCCGTCGAGGCCGCCTTCGTGGAAAAGTGGGGCCACCCGCTGATCGAGGAGGCTCCGTCGCTGTGAGTGCACTGACCAAGGCCAAGGGCTTCAAGAAGTCCAGGTCCGGCACGTACCTGTCCATGGCCGGGACCGCGTTCGGCGCGATCGGCGTCGCCAAGCGGCTGAAGAAGGCCCGCGCCGACAAGGACACCCTGGTCCTGATCGACGCCACCGTGTCCGCCGTCGCCATCGTCACCGGCCTCGCGATCCTGTACCGCGAGCTGAAGCGGCTGGGCGACGACGACGTCCTGCTGGGCTGAGAGGGAAGTTTCACCGTGACCACCACGACCGACCTGGTGTCGTACGAGGAAGCACTCGCGTCGTACGACCCCGTCATGGGCCTCGAGGTCCATGTCGAACTCGGCACCAAGACCAAGATGTTCTGCGGTTGCTCGACCGCCCTCGGCCAGGACGCCAACGCGCAGACCTGCCCCGTGTGCCTCGGCCTGCCCGGCGCGCTCCCGGTCGTCAACGCGACCGGCGTCGAGTCCGCGATCAAGATCGGCCTCGCGCTGAACTGCGAGATCGCCGAGTGGTGCCGCTTCGCCCGGAAGAACTACTTCTATCCGGACATGCCGAAGAACTTCCAGACCTCCCAGTACGACGAGCCGATCGCCTTCAACGGCTACCTCGACGTGCAGCTGGAGGACGGCGAGACCTTCCGCGTGGAGATCGAGCGCGCCCACATGGAGGAGGACACCGGCAAGTCCACGCACGTGGGCGGTGCGACGGGCCGTATCCACGGCGCCTCGCACTCGCTCCTGGACTACAACCGCGCCGGCATCCCGCTCATCGAGATCGTCACCAAGCCGATCGAGGGAGCGGGCGAGCGCGCTCCCGAGGTGGCGAAGGCCTACGTCCGTGAGCTGCGCGAGGTCATCAAGGCGCTCGGCGTCTCCGAGGCCCGTATGGAGATGGGCCAGATGCGCTGCGACGTGAACCTGTCGCTGCGCCCGAACGGCACCGAGAAGTTCGGCACGCGTTCGGAGACGAAGAACGTCAACTCGCTGCGGTCCGTGGAGCGCGCGGCCCGCTTCGAGATCCAGCGGCACGCGGCCGTGCTGAGCAGCGGCGGGACGATCATCCAGGAGACCCGGCACTTCCACGAGGACACGGGGTCGACGACCTCGGGCCGGGTGAAGGAGGAGGCCGAGGACTACCGGTACTTCCCGGAGCCCGACCTCGTCCCGGTGGCCCCGTCCCGCGAGTGGGTCGAGGAGCTGCGGGCCGCGCTGCCCGAGCTGCCGCTGGTCCGCCGCAACCGGCTTCGCGAGGAGTGGGGCGTCTCGGCCACCGACATGCAGGCGATCCTCAACGCCGGTGCGCTGGAGCCCATCGTCGCCACCATCGAGGCCGGGGCCGACGCCGCCTCCGCCCGCAAGTGGTGGATGGGCGAGCTGGCCCGCAGCGCCAACGAGTCGGGCAAGGCGCTCGACGAGCTGGCCATCACGCCGCAGCAGGTCGCCCGCGTCACCGAGCTGGTGGCGAAGGGTGACCTGAACGACAAGCTGGCCCGTCAGGTCATCGAAGGCGTCCTCGCGGGCGAAGGCACCCCGGACGAGGTCGTCGACAAGCGCGGTCTGAAGGTCGTCTCCGACGAGGGCGCGCTCACCGCCGCCGTCGACGAGGCCATCGCCGGCAACCCGGCCATCGCGGACAAGATCCGCGGCGGCAAGGTGGCCGCGGCCGGCGCGCTGGTCGGCGCGGTCATGAAGGCGACCCGGGGCCAGGCCGACGCGGCCCGCGTCAAGGAGCTGATCCTTCAGAAGCTGGGCGTCAGCGAGGGCTGAGCCCGGCGTTCTGCGCAGCCCTGGGCGGATGCATCGGGACCGATGCATCCGCCCAGGTGTGTCACATCAGAGGCGGCGTCCCACGACGCGTGCGAAACCGAGGACGTGCTCCACGTCGGCGTGCATCAGCTCCACCGACCAGCGAGCCATGTCCGCCATGAACTCGCTCGGGCTCTCTTCGGCGCACACCTCGCTCCACAGGAGCCAGTCGCGCCAGCCGTCCTCCAGCCACTCGGCCGTCTCGACCTCCACGGCCCCGGTGCGCGTCCACTGCCGCCGCCACCAGGCGGGGGTGTGGAAGGCCCAGAAACCCGGGTCTTTCTGCCAGTACTCCTTCAGGTGCGGCGGCGGCTCGTGGTCGTCGATCTCCTCCCGCAGCGCCGGTACGACGACGCCGATCCGCCCGCCGGGCTTCAGCAGCCGGGTCAGCTCGGGCAGATACAGGTCGTTGGTGCCGAAGTACTGGTACGCGTCGACAGAGACGATCGCGTCGAAGCTGCCCTCGCCGAACGGCAGGTCGTGCGCCTCGGCGAACACGGGCAGAACGCGATCGGCCACGCCCGCCTCGGCGATACGCGCCGCGTTCTCGTCGGGCTTGATCCACAAGTCGGCGGCGACTACCTGGACGTCGTACTCCTTCGCGAGGAATACGGACGTCATGGCGCGTCCGCAGCCCAGGTCGAGCACGCGCGCGCCGGGACGCAGCTGCTCCACGCCCAGCGCCGGGGCCAGCCACTCCAGCAGCCACAGCGCGTTCGGGCCCATCTGGTTCTCGATGGTCCAGCGGACGTCGTAGGCGTTGCTGCGGGGATAGCGGGGGTGGGTCAGACGGTCAGTGAGATGGTCGTTCGAGGTCCTGGAAGTGATGTCGGACATCGGTGAACGGGCTCCTTGAGTCCATGGAAGAGAACAGGGATGCGTCGGAGCTCGGTCGGACCGTCAAACAATGCACCTGCTTCGGCCGGGCGGCGAGGTGCCGCGGGCGTTCCTCGGACCCGCGGACGCTAACAGCCGGCCCGTCGGCCCCGCATCCGGTTTTCGCGCCGGACGCGCTACCGTCTCGGCCATGAGTGGACGCGCTGATTCCGACACCGATCCTGAGATAACGGACCCGGAGGCAGCCACCGCGCAGGACACCGAGCCCGATGCCGTGCCGGACGAGCCCGATGCCATGCCGGGCGAGCCGGATGACGAGCCGGCCGAGCCGGACGAGGAACTGGACGACGAGCCGGACGACGACGATCCGGCGGAGGGTGCGCGGCGGGCCCGCTGGACGGCGGCGGGTACGGGCGCCGCGCTGACCCTGGCAGGGCTGTCCGCGGCGCTGCTCCGCCTCACCCGCTCCGCACCGGCACTCGTCCCGGCGGCGTACGCCGGCGGCGCGGCCGTCTGCGCGGGCGCCGCCGTACTGGGCGCCCGCGGACGCACCCGGCGGGCTCTGTGGCTGCTGATCGCCGGCGTGATGGTGATGGCGCTGGGGGACCAGTTCGACTGATCCCGCCCGCTGTGAATAAGCCCACGAAACCGACAAATGATCTCGCACGCCTGTAAGAGTGATTCCGCATTGCTCATGCGTTCTTTGCGGGCTGTTCAGTTCATGGACGACTGTTCCCGGTCAAAGATCCAAAAAAAGTCACCTGGGAGCACGTTTCGTGGCAGCCCTCGCACGCTGGTGTGTCCAACGCCGTCTGGTCACCGTTCTGCTGTGGCTCCTCGCCTTCGCGGGGGTGGCCACGGGCGCCGCCGTCGCCGGCTCCGCGTACTCGAACGACTACCAGGTCCCCGGCACCGAGTCGGGCCGCGCCACCCAGCTGCTGCACGAGGGCTTCCCGCGGCTCGGCGGCGACAGCGACACCGTCGTCTGGCACACCACGTCCGGCAGCGTCCGCGCCGCCGACGTCGAGCAGACGATGACCCGCGCCCTGGAACGCGTCGAGAACCTGCCCGGCGTGGCCTCCGTGACCAGCCCCTACGACGGGCCGGGCGCGGGACGCGTCAGCGAGGACGGCCGTACGGCGTACGCCACGGTCACCTTCGACGACCAGGCGCAGGACGTCAGCCGGTCCGAGGCGCAGGCCGTCGTCGACACCGCGAAGAGCGCTCAGACCGACGGGCTCCAGGTGGAGCTGGGCGGCAGCGCCGTCGCGCTCACCGAGTCCTCCGGCGGGCACGTCGCCGAGGTCGTCGGGGTGGTCGTCGCCGCGGTCGTGCTGTTCCTCGCCTTCGGCTCGCTCGCCGCCTCACTGCTGCCCATCGCCACCGCCCTGGTCGGCGTCGGCACCGCCTACGCCGGGATCGTGCTGCTCGGGCACGTGATGACCGTCGCCGACTTCGCCCCCACTGCTCGGCATGCTGATCGGGCTCGGCGTCGGCATCGACTACGCGCTGTTCATCGTGACGAGACACCGGCGCGGGCTGAAACGCGGGCTGTCCGTCACCGAGGCGGCCACCAACGCCGTAGCGACCACGGGACGGGCGGTCGTCTTCGCGGGTGCCACCGTTTGCATCGCCCTGCTGGGCATGCTGATCCTGCGGCTGAGCTTCCTCAACGGCGTCGCCATCGCCGCCAGCCTGACCGTGATCCTCACCGTCGCGGCCTCCGTGACGCTGCTGCCCGCCCTGCTGTCCCTCATCGGTATGCGGGCACTCAGCCGCCGAGAGCGCCGCCGCCTGGCGGAGCACGGGCCCGAACCCGAACTGCCCACCGGCTTCGCCGCCCGCTGGTCGGCGTTCGTCGAGCGCCACCCCAAGGTGCTCGGCGCGGTCGCCCTGGTGGTCATGGCCGTCCTCGCGCTGCCCACGTTCTCCCTGCACCTGGGCACCTCCGACCAGGGCAACGACCCGAAGACAGCCACCACCCGCAAGGCCTACGACCTCCTCGCCGACGGCTTCGGCCCCGGCGTCAACGGCCCGCTCACCCTCGTCACGAAGGTCGACGGAGCCGACGAGAAGCTCGCCCTGGACAACCTCGACGCCACGCTCCGGACCACCGAGGGCGTCGCCTCGGTGACGCCGGTGACCTTCGGCTCCGGCGGCGACACCGCGTACCTCACCGTCGTCCCCGAGTCCTCGCCGCAGTCGAAGCAGACCAGCGACCTCGTCGACCGGCTGCGCGAGGAGGTGCTGCCCCGGGCCGAGGCGGGTACCTCGCTCGACACGCAGGTCGGCGGCATGACGGCCGGCTACGACGACTTCGCCGACATCATCGTCGCCAAGCTGCCCGTCTTCGTCGGGGTCGTGATCGGCCTGGGCTGTCTGCTGCTCCTGCTCGCCTTCCGGTCGATCGGCATCCCGCTGAAGGCCGCCGCGATGAACGTCGCCGCCGTGGCCTCCGCCTTCGGAGTGGTCACCGCGATGTTCCAGTGGGGCTGGGGCAGCGAACTGCTCGGCCTCGGCAGCGCCGGGCCCATCGAGCCCTTCCTGCCCGTGATCATGGTGTCGGTGCTCTTCGGCCTGTCCATGGACTACCAGGTCTTCCTGGTGAGCCGGATGTACGAGGAGTGGCTGGAGACCGGCGACAACCGGCGGGCCGTCCGGGTCGGCCTCGCCGAGACCAGCCGGGTGATCAACTCGGCGGCGGTCATCATGATCTCCGTCTTCCTCGCCTTCGTGCTCAGCGGCGACCGCGTGATCGCCATGTTCGGCATCGCCCTGGCCGCCGCCGTCGCCCTGGACGCCTTCGTCCTGCGCACGCTCCTCGTCCCCGCCCTGATGCACCTGCTCGGCGGCGCCAACTGGTGGCTGCCCCGCTGGCTCGGCAAGCGCCTGCCGCGGATCAGCATCGAACCGCCCGAGTGCCGTGCCGCGCATGAGAGGCTGGCCGCCGCGACGGACGCCGAGGTGGCGGACGTCCTGGCGGAGGAGGAGCGGCAGCGGGATGTACGCGATATCCCTGGGTGACGACGGCGCCGAACTGCGCCCCCTGGAGCCCTGGCACGCGGAGGAGTTCTTCGCGCACCTGGAGCGGGGCAGGGACTTCATCGGGCGGTTCATCAACTTCGGGTCGCAGGAGACGGACGTGGAGTCCGCGCGGGCCATGCTCCAGCGGTACGCCGACATGCGCGCCGCCGACACCCGCTCGCTGCACGGACTGTGGCTGAACGGCAAGCTCGTGGGCGGAGTGCTGTTCCTGAACTTCGACGCCGCGAGCGGCAACTGCGAGGTCGGCTGCTGGCTGGAGCCCGCAGGGACCGGGCGCGGACTGGTCACGCGGGCGATGCGCGTCCTGATCGACTGGGCGGTCGAAGAGCGCGGCATTCACCGGATCGAGTGGGTCGCCGCCTCGGGCAATCAGCCGAGCCTGAACGTGGCCCGGCGCCTCGGCATGACCCGTGACGGTGTGCGACGCGAGGCGCACCCCTATGGTGGCGTACGGCACGATCTCGAAGTCTGGTCGGTGCTGGCACCCGAGTGGCGCGCCGCACGCGTGCGTGCCGCTCACGACGATCATTAAGAGACTTCTCAGACAGCGACCCTACGGTGCGACACATGGCAACGAACGCAGTGGACGAGACCGAGGCCACCGAGGCCACGACCGACGAGAAGGCGGTGGACACCACCAAGTCCGACGAGGTGACCCGGACCGAGGTCCCGGCCGAGGCCGCCGAGACCAAGGAGGAGGGTGCCTCCGGCGTCGGCCAGGGCGCTGCCGCCGTGGTCTCCGCCGCGCTGGGCGTCGTCTCGCTCACCGGCAGCTGGATCGGCACGGTGGCTGCCGCACGGCAGAACCTCGTCGGTCAGCTGGAGACCGCGCAGAACGCGGGTGTGGCCAAGCAGATCCAGGCGGTCTACGGCGACGCCTGGCAGACCACCGCCCTGTGGGGCGGCCTGTTCGCGGTGACGGCGCTGATCGCCGGCGTCTTCGTGCTGGCCCGGCCGGCCTTCGGCACCCCCGGCAGGATCCAGGCCCCCTGGATCAAGTCGGTCGCCTGGGCGGGTGTCGCGCTCGGCGTGATCGGCCTGTTCCTGGCCGTCCTCAAGTACACCGGCATCCTGCTCGGACTGCCGTCGGCGGCCTGAGTCACCGCAGGTCCTGAGGGGTCTTAGGGCATCCGTGAGCACCTTACGGAGGCCCTGAGGCCCCTCAGCCGTGTCTAAGGCCCCGCCCGCCCCCGGAAGATGCGGAACTCTCCCGATGTGGCAGCGCCGCCTGGGAGACGAAGGTGGAGGCATCGCAGAAAGCGAAGCCCACGCACCCGACTCTCACCAAGGACACGCCATGTACGAGTACGAGTTCCAGCAGCTGCGCGCCGCCGACCTCATCCGCCGCGCCGACCACGAGCGCCAGGTCCGCGAGGCCGCCCGGGCCCGCCGCGCCGCCCGCCGCGAAGCCGCGGAAGGCTCCGCCGAGCACGAGAGCCATAGCCGCCGCATCCGCCGGCCACGGTCCGCCCGGACCGCGTGAACACGGGGGCGGAACCGGCCGCCTCCGCGCCCACCCACGGGGAGGCGGCCGCCGCTCCGGTGGCCGCCGCTCGTGCGGATGGGGCTGCTGATGTGGCGGCGGTCCGCGGGGAGGCGGCTGCCGGTTCCGGAGGCGTCCGGGTGGGGGCGGCGGCTGGTCCCGGGGGCATCCGGACGGGACCGGCCGCCTCCGCGATCACCCGCACAGAGGCGGCCGCCGCTCCGGTGGCCGCCGCT
>KE353992.1 GCA_000415505.1 Streptomyces afghaniensis 772 | reverse complement strand
TATGGGGCTGCTGATGCGGCGGCACTCCGCAGGGATGCACCTGCCGGCGCCGGGGTCGTCCGGACGGGGACGACGGCCGGTCCGCCCGGGACGAGCGCCGGTCCCGGGGTCCGGGTGGGGACGACGGCCGGTCCCGGGGTCCGGCGTGGCAAAACCGGTGCCGGGTCGGCGGGCCCGCATGCGATGCTCAGGTCCGTGGAGACCAGGTCCGTCAGCCCCGTGTTCGTCGGCCGGGCAGCCGAGTTGGGCTTGCTCGGCGAGGTGCTCGCCGGTGCCGCCGCGGGCGACCCCCAGGCGTTGCTCATCGGCGGCGAGGCCGGAGTCGGCAAGACCCGCCTCGTCGAGGAGTTCGCCGCCGCGGCCCGCAGGCGGGGCGCGGTCGTCGCGCTCGGCGGCTGCGTCGAGATCGGCGCCGACGGGCTGCCGTTCGCGCCGTTCTCCACCGCCCTGCGCGCCCTGCGCCGCGAGCTGCCCGGGCAGTTCGCCGCCGCGGCCGCCGGGCAGGAGGAGGAGCTGGCCCGGCTGCTCCCCGAGATCGGCACGGCCGCGGCCCGCGAGGCGGCCCGGCACGACGAGGACGGCATGGCCCGCCTCTTCGAACTCACCGCACGCCTGCTGGAACGCGTCACCGCCGAGCACACCGTCGTCCTCGCCCTGGAGGACCTGCACTGGGCCGACGCCTCCACCCGGCACCTGCTCGCCTACCTCTTCCGCACCCTGCGCACCGGCCGCCTCGTCGTCCTCGCCACCTACCGCTCCGACGACATCCACCGACGCCACCCGCTCAGGCCCCTGCTCGCCGAACTCGACCGCCTCCGCACCATCCGCCGCATCGACCTCGCCCGCTTCACCCGCGAGGAAGTGTGCCGCCAGGTCGCCGGCATTCTCGCCCAGGAACCCGACCCGGACCAGATCGACGCGATCTTCGAACGCTCCGACGGCAACGCCTTCTTCGTAGAGGAACTCGCCGTCGCCGCCCACGAGGGCTGCCGCACGGGCCTGACCGACTCCCTGCGCGATCTGCTGCTCGTCCGGGTGGAGGGGCTGCCCGAGACCGCCCAGCAGGTCGCCCGGATCGTCGCCGAGGGCGGCTCCACCGTCGAGTACCGGCTGCTGGCCGCCGTCGCCCGGCTCGCCGAGGACGACCTCATCGAGGCGCTGCGGGCCGCCGTGAACGCCAGCATCCTCACCCCCGCGCCCGGCGGCGACGGCTACCGCTTCCGCCACTCCCTCGTCCGCGAGGCCGTCAGCGACGACCTGCTCCCCGGCGAGCGCTCCCGCCTCAACCGCCGCTACGCCGAAGCCCTGGAGGCCGACCCGACCCTCGTCCCGGCCGACCAGCACGCGACGCGCCTGGCCAGTTACTGGTACCACGCCCACGACGCGGCCAAGGCCCTGCCCGCCGTCCTCGACGCCGCCGTCGAGGCCCGCCACCGCCACGCTTACGCCGAGCAACTGCGGTTGCTGGAACGGGCGATGGAACTGTGGGACACCGCCCCCGAAGCCGTACGCCGGACCCTGCGCCCCGTCGACTACGCCGAGGTCTATCCGGCCTGCGGCGGTCCGGAGGCCCCCGCGCTGAGCCACCTCGACCTGCTGGCCGAGGCGGCCGTCGCCGGACGGCTCTGCGGCGAGCGCGAGAGCGCACTGAAGATCACCAAGCGGGCGCTGCGCCAGCTGGACGAGGAGGACGACCCCCTGCGCGCCGCCTGGTTCTGGATCCAGCGCTCCCGGCTGGTGCAGCGGCTCGCCCGCGGCGACGGCTGGAAGGAGATCGCCACCGCGCAGGACCTGGTCCGTGGCCTGCCGCCGTCCGAGGTGCACGCCGAAGTGCTCGCCACGGTCGCCCACTGGTCGATGCTCCGCCAGCCGGGCCCGGAGGCCCTGACGGCCGCCGAGCGTGCGGTGGAGTACGCGCGCATGGTGGGCGCCGACGACATCGAGTCCAACGCCCGGCTGACCCTCGGCGGGCTCATGATCGACGCCGGGCAGATCGAGGCCGGTCTGGCCCACATGTACGAGGTCAGGGACGAGGTCGTGGCCCGGGGACTCGCCGGGGTCGTGGGCCGCAGCCATGTGAACCTGCCCTCCGCCCTGGAGGGCATCGGGCGCTCCGAGGAGTCCGTGGACGTCCTGCACGAGGGCCTGCGCCTCACCGGCAGGATGGGCCTGCGGGAGGCCGAGGGCTGGGTCTGGGGCAACCTCGCCGAGTCGCTCATCTCCCTCGGCCGCTGGGACGAGGCGGCCGAGGCGGCCGTCAGCGCCCAGCGGCGCGGGCAGACGGCCGCGCCGTACGGCTCGGGCGCCAACAGCCTGGCGTTCCTCGCGCTGGCCCGCGGCCGGGTGCCCGAGGCGGCTCGCCATCTCGCCGAGAGCCGCGCCTCCTACGGCCCGCACGACCCCATGCCGCAGCACGACCTCCCGATCGCCTGC
>KE353991.1 GCA_000415505.1 Streptomyces afghaniensis 772 | reverse complement strand
CCCCGAGCACCGTGCACAGCACGATCAGCAGCCACATCGGGGCGTGCGGGCCGGGGTAGGCCAGCGTCGCCGCCCACAGGGCCGCCGTCGTCCCGACCGTGCCGAGCGCGAGGGGCAGCCGCGCCCCGTGGTGCCGGGCGACGATCTGCCCGTAGACCAGGCCGACGACCATGTTCGACAGCACGACCAGGGTGAGGAGCTCGCCTGCCGTGGCCCGGCTCAGTCCCTGTGCCTCGACGAGGAACGGCAGGCCCCACAGCAGCAGGAACACCATCGCCGGGAACTGGGTCGTGAAGTGCACCCACAGGCCGAGCCGCGTCCCCGGCTCCCGCCAGGCGGCGGCGATCTGCCGCCGTACGTAGGCCGCGCCCTGGTGCGGGAGCGGCTCCGGCTCGTGGCCCTCCGGGTGGTCCTTCAGGAACAGCAGCACCAGGACGAACACCACGGCCCCGGCGACCGCGCTGCCCGCGAAGGCCGGCGTCCAGCCGATGCCGTGCAGCAGCCGGGCCAGGACGAGGGTGGAGACGAGGTTGCCCGCCATGCCCGCCAGACCCGCGAACTGGGCGACGAGCGGCCCGCGCCGTGCCGGGAACCACCGGGTGCCCAGCCGCAGCACGCTGATGAACGTCAGCGCGTCACCGCAGCCGAGCAGCGCCCGGGAGGCGAGCGCCATGCCGTACGAGGGGGAGAACGCGAAGCCCAGCTGCCCGGCCGTGAACAGCACCGCCCCGAGCGCGAGCACCTTCTTGGTGCCCAGCCGGTCGACGAGCAGGCCGACGGGTATCTGCATGCCCGCGTAGACCAGCAGCTGGAGGATGGAGAACGTGGAGAGCGCGGAGGCGTTGACGTGGAAGCGGTCGGCCGCGTCGAGGCCGGCCACGCCCAGGGACGTGCGGAAGATGACCGCGACGAAGTAGACCGAGACGCCGATGCCCCAGACGGCCAGGGCCCGCCGGCCGCCCGGCGGATCGTCCGGCAGCGTGGCGGAGCTCATCGGACCTCCCCCCGGGCCAGGTGCGAGAACCAGCTGACGTGCCGGTGGACCAGCCCGACGGCCGCCTCGGCGTCCCCGGCGCGCAGCGCGTCGAGGATCTCCTCGTGCTCGGCGAGGGTCTTGGCGATCCGGTCGGGGTGGGAGTGCATGACGGCGACGCCCATCCGCAGCTGGCGGTCGCGCAGCTGGTCGTAGAGCCGGGAGAGGATCTCGTTGCCGCCGCTGCGGACGATCTCGGCGTGGAAGCAGCGGTCGGTGACGGCGGCCCCGGCGAGGTCTCCGGCGGCGGCCTGCTTCTTCTGCCGGGCCAGCAGCTCCTCCAGGCGCTCGATGAGCCCGGCGGGCGCGGGCACGGCCTTGCGCGCCGCGTGCTCCTCGACGAGCAGCCGCGTCTCGACGACGTCGGCGATCTCCTGCGCGGAGACCGGCAGGACGAGGGCGCCCTTCTTCGGGTAGAGCCGGATCAGCCCCTCGGCCTCCAGCCGGAGCAGCGCCTCGCGTACCGGCGTGCGCGAGACCCCCACGGCCTCGGCGAGCTCGCCCTCGGTGAGCAGGGTCCCGCCCTCGTAACGGCGCTCCAGGACACCCTGTTTGACGTGGGTGTAGACGCGGTCGGCGGCGGGAGGTTGCTTCACGGCCAGGGTCATGCCGACAGCATAGATACAACAGGTACGCATGGATGCATCCGTCCAGTATGCGGACCCGAATGTCACACGTCTGTGGCAAAAGGCGGGTCCCGGTGAGCAACGGCACAACCAGATGTGCTAGTTACGAGTCAGACACGTGCGGCCCTCTTCCCCTCGTCCTCAATTCGGCCGCATACCTGGGGCATTCAACGCAATCGGGGTACTTCACTTGATAACCGGCATTAAGGGCACCCGTCTCCGCAGAGCTGCGGCCGTCGCCGTGACCACCGGCGCCATGCTCGCGACCGGAGCCCTCACCGCTGCGCCGGCGCAGGCCGCCACGGCGCCCTCGATCGCCGCCAAGGGCGGCTACGTGATGAACAACGCGACCGGGAAGTCGCTCTACACCAAGGCGGCCGACACCCGCCGCTCCACCGGCTCGACCACCAAGATCATGACGGCCCTGGTGGTGCTGAAGCAGCCGAAGCTCAACCTGGACAGCAAGGTCACGATCCAGAAGGCGTACAGCGACTACATCGTCGACAACAACTGGGCGTCGAACGCCAAGCTGATCGTCGGCGACAAGGTCACCGTCCGCCAGCTGCTGTACGGGCTGATGCTGCCGTCCGGCTGCGACGCGGCGTACGCGCTCGCCGACAAGTTCGGCTCGGGCTCGACGCGTGCGGCGCGCGTGAAGTCTTTCATCGGCAAGATGAACACCACCGCCAAGGACCTGGGTCTGAAGAACACGCACTTCGACTCGTTCGACGGCATCGGCCACGGCGCCAACTACTCCACGCCGCGCGACCTGACGAAGATCGCCAGCAGCGCCATGAAGAACTCCACGTTCCGCACGGTCGTCAAGACGAAGAAGTACACGGCCAAGACGACCACCAAGTCCGGCGGCACGCGGACGATGGCGCCGTGGGAGAACACCAACCCGCTGCTGTCGAGCTACTCCGGCGCGATCGGCGTGAAGACCGGCTCCGGCCCGGAGGCCAAGTACTGCCTGGTCTTCGCCGCCACCCGGAACGGCAAGACGGTCATCGGCACGGTCCTCGCCTCGACCGACGCGACCGCGCGGAAGTCGGACGCGACGAAGCTGCTGAACTACGGCTTCGCGAAGTAGGAGAAGCAGAACAAAGCACCACGAAAGGGGGCTCACCGCCGTCGGCGGTGGGCCCCCCTTCGCTCGTCACGCGGCGGTGCGCTGCCGGCGCTCCAGCGCCCGGGCCGCCTTGCGCCGGCTGCCCGCCAGTACGTTCACGGGGGCGCCCGCACCGGCTCCCGGCTCCAGCTGCCAGCCCCTGATCCGCGCCGCGACCTCGGCCAGCCGCTTGTCGCCGGGCCGTACGTCGATGGAGAACAGGGACTCGTCGGGCGTGGGGTCGTCGCCGCCCCAGCGGACGACGCCGTCGAGCTCGGCGAGGATGTCGCGGATCACGACCTCCTGCTGCGGGAAGAAGCCGCCCCGGGCACCGCGCGGGTAGAAGCCCGGCCGGATCCGCACCGCCGTGCCGGACGCCAGGTTGGACTCCGGCCGGCCCTTGCCGACGCCGGACGGGTCGTGCCAGCCGGCGACGTCGCCCCGGCGCAGGCCGTCGACCTCGTAGTGGAATCGGCGCACCAGATGGACGAGGACGGTCTCCACGTCGCCCATGCGGACGGCGATGCCCTTGAGCGGGGTGCCGGGAACGGGGCGGGTGTAGACGGTGCCGCCGTCGTCCGCGACGTTCTCCATCTCCCAGCCGTTGTGGGAGCGCGAACCGGCCAGCACGCGCCGGGTCCGGTCCTGCGCGCTGCGCAGGGCGTCCCGTACGCGGCCCGGGATGGGGTTGTGCGCGTCGGCGTACGCCTGGGACAGGAAGTGCGAGACGGGCAGGGCGGCGACGCCCACGGCACCGCCGACGGCGGCGACACGGCCGAGCAGGGCGCGGCGGGACAGACCGCGGCGGTGTGCGGCGGCCGGTCCGGACCGTCTGCGGGTGATACGGGGGATGTGGGGGAGGTTGAGGTTCAACGGGCTCTCATTCCAGCGATTCACGCGTTGCGGCGACGCTTCACACGTTGCGGGCGATGCTGTTGTACTTCTCGAAGATCTGGTAGACGGCCAGGCTCTGGTGCGTCTGCGCCTCCACGTCGGGGTCCCAGGCCCGGTAGCGGCGCAGCAGTTCGGTGATCTCGAACTCGGCGAGGTCCAGGCGCATGGACCTCGGGGTGGTGACCCGGTCGCCGGGCGGCAGCTGACCGCCCGGCCTGCCGCGGACGCCCCACAGGTGGACCAGGGCCGCCGTGCGCACGCTGAAGGCGTTGTCCTTGCTCAGCTGCTGCCACACGGACCAGAGGTCGGCGTCCTTGGCCGGGTCGCGGCGGTCGCCGGTGGTGTAGCCCCAGCCGATGCAGTGATTCCAGGCCTGGATGGCGTCAAAGCCGCTGATCTGCCCGATGCCGGTGTGCGAGTCCCTGACCTGCCCGGAGCCGGTTTGGTGGTGGTCGGCGACCTGCTGGTCCGTGGCCTGGTCGGCGAGGCTGTAGTCGCGCATGGCCCAGTACACGGCCGTCTGGATCAGCGCCTTGCGCATCTTGTACGTATTCGACAGCTCGGTGATCAGACCGTCCTGGTCCTGGATCGCCTCGACCGCCTGGGCGTTGGTGTAGAGCCTCGCGTCGCTGCCGACACCGCCCAGGTCCGGGCGTCCGATCGACCGCATGTAGCGCGCGAGGTCGACCCGCAGCGCCGGCACCTGACCTTCGTCCAGGGCGACGTCCGGGACGGCGGGCCGCGGCCGGTTGAACGAGCCCTGCCCGGTGTCACGGCCCGAGGCGACGTCGACGTCGACCTCCAGCTGCCCGTCGCCCGAGCCGAGGGTGCGGATGACGAACTGGTCGTAGGCCCAGTCCTTCGGCAGCGGGCGCCCGGCGTTGCCGTCGAAGCCCGGGGACATGTCGGCCACGAAGCTCGCCGTCGACCAGCCGGCCGCGCCGACCTGCGCGCAGACGTTGCGGGAGCCGTAGACCCCGATCTCGTACGGGTGGCCGGAGTCCGCCATCGCCTCCTTGATGCCCTTGAAGTGGGGCAGGACGTTCGCGGTGATCTCGGCGTCGATCGCGTCGAAGTCGACGGCGAAGAAGATCCGGGTGCCCTTCTTGAAGCCGTGGTCCAGGGCGGCGTTGACCGCCGCGTACCCGGCCGTCCGCCCGGCGACGTAGTCGAAGTCCGAGGCGTCGTTGTTGACGGTCTGGTAGATCGGGAAGCAGCGCAGGCCGTGCTGGGCGAAGACCTGCAACTCGCCCGGCTGGATGGCCTTCTCCGGGAGGGACGTGGCGCTCGGGTTGGTGAGGTAGCGGCCGACGTACGTGATCCCGGCGGCCTTGAGCGTCGCCGCGCGCGCCGGGGTGACCTTGGCGATGGTGTCGCAGGCCTTGCCCTGGCGCGACTGGTCGCCGTAGGACGCCAGGAGGGAGGCGAAGGTCGCGAAGTCGCCCTCGCCCGTGGCCGGGAGAGCGACGAAGGTCTGGAAGGACCGTACGGCCGCGGCGAGGTAGGAGTCGAAGGTGTCGGTGAGGGCGACGGGCCGCCGGTTCACGACCATCCCGGCGGAGAACAACTGGACGTAGACGCCCTTGTCGCCCTGCCGCACGGGGTGCGCCTTCAGGGCCGACTGGGTGCCGGGCCCGAAGTTTCCGTTGGCGGTGCCGTCGGCCATGCCCAGCTCGTACTGCGTGCCGAGGACCAGTGCCCGGGCCAGGTCCCGGGACACGTGCCCGTCGCAGGCGACGACGAAGAAGTCCTGCCGGTTCAGGTAGCGCCCGTTGAGCCACTGCTGCACCTCGCGGACCTGCCGGGTGCCGGAGGTGCCGAGGACGTACGCGTCCATCGTCAGCAGCGCCTTGAACACCTTGGGCGTCAGATCGGCGCCGGGAAAGGCCTGTTCGACGCCCATGTCGGTCTTGAGCTCGGTGACGGCGGCCTGGACCCGCTCGCCGTACGTGCCGTCCAGGTCGCCGCCGTCGTAGCCCTTGCAGTACAGGCCCGACTGGATGATGCGGCAGAAGTCGGGGAGGGACGGTGTCCGCGTTCAGCTTGGGGTACTTGGCGGTCAGCGCCGAGAGGGTGCCGGGCCCGAAGTTGTCGGACAGTGCCGTGATGCCCAGCTCGTACTGGAGGGCACGGGTCAGAGCGTAGAGGGTCGCCCAGTCGGTCTCGCCGGTCTCCTCCACGGTCGTGCCGATACGGCTGCCGTAGACGGAGTTCACGAATCTCTGGGCCCTGAGCACCATGGGGTCGCGCATGAAGAGTGATCGTATGTCCGGCTAAACCGCTTACTGTGGGGTACTTGGGCGGGTCTGAGGAGCTTCTTGTGCTCTCCGGCGTACCGCCGGTTCACCTTCGGGCGGACGCCGGCGGCCCCCACCCGAGGGCAGGGGGCCGCCGCGACCGGCTCACGCCCAGGTGATCAGGCGCTTCGGCTGCTCCAGGATCGCCGCCACGTCCGCCAGGACCTTCGAACCCAGCTCCCCGTCGACCAGGCGGTGGTCGAACGACAGGGCCAGGGTGGTGACCTGACGGGGCTTCACCTTGCCCTTGTGGACCCACGGCTGGAGCTTGATCGCACCGACCGCGAGGATCGCGGACTCGCCGGGGTTGAGGAGCGGCGTGCCCGTGTCGACGCCGAAGACGCCGACGTTGGTGATCGTCACCGTGCCGCCCTGCATGGCCGCCGGGGACGTCTTGCCGTCCCTGGCGGTCGACACCAGCTCGCCCAGTGACTCGGCCAGCTGCGGCAGCGTCTTGGCGTGGGCGTCCTTGATGTTCGGCACGATCAGGCCGCGCGGGGTCGCCGCCGCGATGCCCAGGTTCACGTAGTGCTTGACCACGATCTCCTGGGCCGCCTCGTCCCAGGACGCGTTGATGTCCGGGTTCCGCTTGATCGCGACGAGCAGCGCCTTGGCGATCAGCAGGAGGGGGTTCACGCGCAGGCCCGCGAACTCCTTGTCCTCCTTCAGCTCCTCGACCAGCTTCATCGTGCGCGTCACGTCGACGGTCACGAACTCCGTGACATGCGGCGCGGTGAACGCCGAGCCGACCATCGCCGCCGCCGTCGCCTTGCGGACGCCCTTGACCGGGATACGGGTCTCACGGGCGGTGTCGTACGACACCGCCGTCTGCGCGGGTGCCGGGGCGGCGGCCGCGGGGGCCTCCTGCTGCGGTGCCTGGGTCCGGGCCACCGCCGCGTGCACGTCCTCGCGGGTGATGATGCCGTCCGGGCCGGTCGGGACGACCGTCGTCAGATCGACGCCGAGGTCCTTGGCCAGCTTGCGGACCGGAGGCTTGGCGAGGGGGCGCTCCCGGCCGGCGGGGGTGGCCGGGGGCGCCGCCCCGTGGCCGTTCAGCTCCGTCTGGATCGCTGTCGAGGCCTGCTGGACGGGGACCTCCGGGCCCTTGCGCGGGCGACGGCGGGTGGACGATGCCGCAACTCCGTAGCCCACCAGGACCGGCTGGCGGCCGGAACCCTGCGCCTTCGGCTCCTCGGCGGGCCGGGGCGCCGCGGGCTGCTCGGCGACGGGCGCGGTCTCCTCGGCGGCGGGGGCGGCCCCGCCGCTCACATCCACCGCGATGATCGCCGTGCCCACGTCGACCGTGGTGCCCTCCGGGAAGTACAGCTCGCGGACCACGCCGTCGTACGGGATGGGCAGCTCGACGGCCGCCTTCGCCGTCTCGACCTCGCACACCACCTGGCCGTCCGTGACCGTGTCACCGGGCTGGACGAACCACTTGAGGATCTCCGCCTCGGTGAGTCCCTCGCCCACGTCGGGCATCTTGAACTCGCGTACGGACGCTTCCGTCATCGTCGTCACGACCCTCTCCTCAGTACGCCAGCGAGCGGTCGACGGCATCCAGCACCCGGTCAAGGTTCGGCAGGTACTCCTCCTCCAGGCGGGCCGGCGGGTACGGCGCGTGGTAGCCGCCGACCCGGAGCACCGGGGCCTCCAGGTGGTAGAAGCAGCGCTCCGTGATCCGCGCGGCGATCTCCGCGCCGGAGCCGAAGAACACCGGTGCCTCGTGGACGACGACGAGGCGGCGCGTCTTCTCCACCGACGCCTGGATCGAGTCGAAATCGATCGGGGAGACCGAGCGCAGGTCGAGGACCTCCAGGTTCCTGCCCTCCTCGGCGGCCGCGTCGGCGACCTCCTGGCAGAGCTTCACCATCGGGCCGTAGGCGGCGAGGGTGAGGTCGGTGCCCTCGCGGACCACCTTGGCCTTGTGCAGCGGGCCCGGGATCGCCTCCGGGTTGACCTCGCCCTTGTCCCAGTAGCGGCGCTTGGGCTCGAAGAAGATCACCGGGTCGTCGCTCTGGATGGCCTGCTGCATCATCCAGTAGGCGTCCGACGCGTTCGAAGGGCTGACGATCTTCAGACCCGCCACGTGCGCGAACAGCGACTCGGGGGACTCCGAGTGGTGCTCCACCGCGCCGATGCCGCCGCCGTAGGGGATGCGCACGACGACGGGGAGCTTGACCTTGCCCAGCGAGCGGGCGTGCATCTTGGCGAGCTGCGTGACGATCTGGTCGTAGGCCGGGAAGACGAAGCCGTCGAACTGGATCTCCACGACCGGGCGGTAGCCGCGCAGGGCCAGGCCGATCGCCGTGCCGACGATGCCCGACTCGGCCAGCGGGGTGTCGATGACGCGGCTCTCGCCGAAGTCCTTCTGGAGGCCGTCCGTCACCCGGAACACACCGCCGAGCTTGCCGACGTCCTCGCCCATGATCAGGACCTTGGGGTCGGAGTCCAGGGCGCGGCGCAGCGACTCGTTGATCGCCTTGGCCAGAGCCATCTTGTCGGCCATCTCAGTTACCCCCCTCGTCGGCGAACGACGCCTGGTACGCGGCGAACTGGGCGCGCTCCTCGTCGACGAGCGCGTGTCCGTCCGCGTAGACGTTCTCGAAGATGGCGAAGCGGTCCGGGTCCGGCATGGCGCGGACCGCCTCGCGCACTCGTTTGCCCAACGCCTCGGACTCGGCCTCCAGTTCCGCGAAGAATCCCTCGTCCGCGTGGTTTGACGCCTCCAGATAGCGGCGAAGGCGCAGGATCGGGTCCTTGGCCTCCCAGGCCTGGCGCTCCTCGTCGCCCCGGTACCGGGTCGGGTCGTCGGAGGTGGTGTGGGCGCCCATGCGGTAGGTGAACGCCTCGACGAGGGTCGGGCCCTCGCCGGCGCGGGCCCGCTCCAGGGCCCACCGGGTGACCGCGAGGCAGCCGAGCACGTCGTTGCCGTCCACGCGGACGCCCGGGAAGCCGAAGCCCTGCGCGCGCTGGTAGATCGGCACGCGGGACTGCTTCTCGGTCGGCTCGGAGATGGCCCACTGGTTGTTCTGGCAGAAGAACACGACGGGGGCGTTGTAGACCGCGGAGAAGGTGAACGATTCGGCCACGTCGCCCTGGCTGGAGGCGCCGTCGCCGAAGTAGGCGATCACCGCGCTGTCCGCGCCGTCCTTGGCGACGCCCATGGCGTAGCCGGTGGCGTGCAGCGTCTGGGAGCCGATGACGATCGTGTAGAGCTGGAAGTTGTTGCCGTTCGGGTCCCAGCCGCCGTTGTTCACGCCGCGGAACATGCCGAGCAGGTTGGTCGGGTCCACGCCGCGGCACCAGGCGACGCCGTGCTCGCGGTAGGTGGGGAAAACGTAGTCGTCGTCACGCAGGGCCCGGCCGGAGCCGATCTGGGCGGCCTCCTGGCCGAGCAGCGAGGCCCACAGGCCCAGCTCGCCCTGGCGCTGCAGGGAGGTCGCCTCGGCGTCGAAGCGGCGGGTGAGCACCATGTCGCGGTACAGGCCGCGGAGCTCTTCCGGGGTGACACCGGCGACGTACTTGTCGTACTCGGCGTTCTTGACCCGCTTGCCCTCGGGCGTCAGCAGCTGGACGAGCTGGGGCTCGGCGCCGGCGTCCTTCTTGGCGGTCGTGCGGGTGGTGCGCTTGGTGCCGGTGGTGCCGGCCTTGCTTCCGGCGCTGCGTCGCGGTGTGCGCGCGGCAGTGCTCTCCACGGTCACGTGTGCTCCTCCGTCGGTCCGGCCCCCGGGGTTGCCGGTAGGCCAGTGCGGCTCACCTGTTCTCGACCACCGGGGCACGGGGTGGGTGCCACTCGGCCGGGAACAGGCGTGACAGGTGCCCCGGCGAGCGCCCTGCAAAAGGCACGTTACCCAGTGCATCACATTTCTGTGAAACCCCCTCTGACCTGCGATTTTGCTTGGATATCCAAGTAAATCGGAAAGGCGTGGAAGGGGCCCAGGTCACAGCCTTGCAGGAGGCCGGAGCAACCGCACGTTAACCCGGTGACCCACGTCACGGGAAGAGTTCTTTTGTCGGCGTGCCCAAACGGCACGCGCGCGTGGGCCCCGTCTCCGGGCCCCACGCGCGCGTGGATCATGCCTTTTTCCGGTTGTCAGCCGCCGTCGCCGCCCGCGCCGCCTCCGACGACACCGGTCGCGCCGCCCGCGTCGGTGCCGCCCGTGTCGTCCGGCGGCGTCACCGGGTCCGAGGGCTCCGGGTCCGTGGGCTCGTCGGTCGGCTCCTGCGAGGTCGGCTGGTCCGTCGGCTGGCCGGTGGGCGACTCGGGAGCGCTCTGCGACGGCGTGTAGGACGGCGTGTACGACGGTGTGTACCCGCCGCCGCCGGAGCTCGTGCCGGTGCCGTCGTCCGTGGACGTGTCGGTCGGCTCGTCGGTCGGCTCGTCGCTCGGCGTCTCGCTGGGCGTCTTCTTCTCGGTCGTCTGCGAGGTGGTCGGCGACTGCTTGGTGCCGGGCCCCTTCGTGTCGCCGCCGGTGTTCTGGAGCGCCAGGGCGACACCCGCCGCGACGGCGATCACCGCGAGCACGGCGAGGACCCACAGCTTGCCGCGGCCGCCGCCCTTGTTGCCGTGGCCCTCGAAGCCGCCGTCGTCCCCGCCGCCGTAGCCGGCGGGCAGGATCGGCGACGGGATCTGCGCGGTGCCGGAGACGTCCCCGGGATGGCCCATCACGGCCGTGCCGGCGAAGCCGCCCGACGGGGTGTGCCGGCCCTCGTGCATGTCGACCGGGCCGGTGTTCCAGGTGCCGGTGTGGCCGCCCTGGTCGTAGAGCATCTGGAGCGCGTACTGGACCAGCCCGCGCATCTCCTCGGCCGTCTGGAAGCGGTCGTCCGGCTCCTTGGCGAGGGAGCGCATGACGAGGCCGTCGAGCTCGGGCGGGCAGGCGTCGGAGGCCTCGGAGGGCGGCGTCGGGATGTCCTGGACGTGCTGGTAGACCACCGACAGCGGGGTCTCGCCGGTGAACGGCGGGCGCAGCGAGAGCAGTTCGTAGAGCAGGCAGCCCGTGGCGTACAGGTCGGAGCGGTGGTCGACGGCCTTGCCGAGCGCCTGCTCGGGCGACAGGTACTGCGGCGTGCCCATGACCATGCCGGTCTGCGTCATCGTCGACTGCGCGCCGTGCAGGGCGCGGGCGATGCCGAAGTCCATCACCTTCACGGCGCCGTTGTGCGTGATGATGACGTTGGCTGGCTTGATGTCGCGGTGCACGATGCCGTGCTGGTGCGAATAGGCGAGCGCCTCCAGGACGCCCGAGACGATGATCAGGGCCTGCTCGGGGCCCGGCGCCTCGGCGTTCAGCAGCAGGTCGCGGATCGTGCGGCCCTCGACCAGCTCCATGACGATGTAGGGCACGGACTGGCCGCCGACGACGTCCTCGCCGGAGTCGTACACGGCGACGATCGCGTGGTGGTTGAGGCCGGCGACCGACTGGGCCTCGCGCGTGAAGCGCGCCTTGGACACCGGGTCCTCGGCGAGGTCGGAACGGAGCAGCTTGACAGCGACCGTGCGCCCGAGACGGACGTCCTCGGCGGCGAACACCTCGGCCATGCCGCCCCGGCCGAGTCTGTGGGTCAGCCGGTACCGGCCGTCCCCGACCAGCCCGCCGTTCCCCCAGGACTCCGGCGCGTCCGACATGCCGCCGCCAGTCGCCTCGGGTTCGGACGGGCCCTGAGCGCGCTGCTGCTGTGCCATCAGTCCTCGCCGTCGTTTCTGCCCGCGGTGCGCGCGGTGTTGTTACGGTCTCCGTCGGCCACGCTACAGCCTCCGCGCAAGCCGCCGGTCCGAGACGGGGTGCCAGGACCGGCACGGGACGGACGGGTCATGAAACCTTTACTCCGTACTGTCGTGCAAATTCTGTGGACCGGCGGCACGTCCCCTGTAACGCTTCCGCGACGCTTCTTTCGCGTACGGTCACGGAACGGGCACCGAGCTTGACGTGTCAGTGCCCTGGGGCAGACTTGGCCGGGAATGGCGGTTTGGATCAACGCGGATCGCGCGGATCAGCGTCGGGTCAGCGACAGTCGGCGGCGCCTCAAGGGCTACGGGGGAAACGGAACATGAGCCAGGACGGCGCACAGGGCCAGTACACGGGGCGGGCGCTCGCCAATGGCCGCTATCAGCTGCGTGATCTTCTCGGCCAGGGCGGCATGGCCTCGGTGCACCTCGCGTACGACAGCGTGCTCGACCGGCAGGTCGCGATCAAGACACTTCACACCGATCTCGGCCGGGAACAGGCCTTCCGCGAGCGGTTCCGCCGCGAGGCCCAGTCCGTGGCCAAGCTCACGCACACCAACATCGTCTCGGTCTTCGACACCGGCGAGGACACCCTCGACGGCATGACGACGCCGTACATCGTCATGGAGTACGTCGAGGGCCGCCCGCTGGGCTCGGTGCTCGACGAGGACGTGCGGCAGCAGGGCGCGATGCCCGCCGACAAGGCACTGAAGACCACCGCGGACGTGCTCGCCGCGCTGGAGATCAGTCACGAGATGGGGCTGGTCCACCGGGACATCAAGCCGGGCAACGTGATGATGACCAAGCGCGGCGTGGTCAAGGTCATGGACTTCGGCATCGCCCGCGCCATGCAGTCCGGTGTGACGTCGATGACACAGACCGGCATGGTCGTCGGCACCCCGCAGTACCTCTCGCCGGAACAGGCCCTCGGCCGCGGCGTGGACGCCCGCTCCGACCTGTACTCGGTCGGCATCATGCTGTTCCAACTGGTCACCGGGCGACTGCCGTTCGAAGCCGACTCGCCGCTGGCCATCGCGTATGCGCACGTGCAGGAGGAGCCGCCGGTTCCGTCCTCGGTCAACCGCGCGCTGCCCCCGGCCGTGGACGCGCTGATCGCCCGCGCGTTGAAGAAGAACCCGAACGAGCGCTTCCCGAGCGCCGAGGCCATGCGCGACGAGTGCCTGCGCGTGGCGTCGTCCTTCCAGGCCGCCCCGCCGAGCATCGTCCCGGGCACGCAGACCCCGAGCGGCGCGGGCGTCGGTTCGGCCGTGTTCCCGCCGGTCGACCAGGCCACCCCCGCGCCGTCGGGCCAGGTACAGACGCCGTACCAGCCGACCCCGCCCCCGAACCCGTACGGCACGCCCGCCCCGGCGGCGCCGTCCCCGGCCTACGGCTACCCGCAGCAGGGCGGCTACCAGACGCCGTCGCCCGCCGCGTACTCCCCGCAGCCGGGCCCGTCGACCCCGCCGCCGTACAACCTCACGCCGCAGACCGCGCAGGTCGCGGGTGGCGGCAAGAGCAACAAGCCGGTGATCATCGGCTCGATCGTGGTGTCCGTCGTCGCGGTCGGCGGTCTGATCGCGGCCCTGCTGATGAACAACGGCGGCGAGGACGACCAGGGCGGCGGTGGCAGCAGCGCGAGTGCGTCGGCCTCGGCCGCCAAGAAGCCGGGCTACCGCGGGCCGGACACCTCGAAGACGATCGACACCGAGGAGTGCACGGAGCCGCAGGAGTCGTACAACGACCCCGACAAGATCCGGATGCCCGACTTCAAGTTCAAGGACATCACCTCGGTCAAGGCCTGCCTCCAGGCGGCCGGCTGGGAGAAGAAGATCAACAAGGTGGACGAGAACACGTACGGCGACGGCACGGTCATGAACCAGTTCCCGTCCGCCGACACCGACGTGGACCCGGAGAACATGCCCGAGATCGAGCTCGGCGTCTCCACGGGCAACCCGCCGGCCTGACCCGCCTGCGCGCGAAGGGCCCCGGCAGCCTCGGCTGCCGGGGCCCTTCGCATGGCCGGTACGCGGACGCGTTACAGGTACGGCCCGCCCGTACGGCCGGCCGAACGGCCGCCCGGGGGCTGCTCGTCGAGGCCGTCATGGCCGACGCCCGGCGGGAGGGCGCGGCGCATCTGCTCCAGCTGGGCGCGGGCCGCCATCTGCTGGGCGAACAGCGTGGTCTGGATCCCGTGGAAAAGCCCCTCCAGCCAGCCGACCAGCTGGGCCTGCGCGATGCGCAGCTCCGCGTCGCTCGGGGTCGCCTCGTCCGTGAAGGGCAGGGAGAGCCGCTCCAGCTCCTCGACCAGCTCGGGGGCCAGACCGTCCTCCAGCTCCTTCACCGAGCTGGCATGGATCTCCTTGAGCCGGACCCGGCTGGCCTCGTCCAGGGGAGCCGCGCGCACCTCCTCCAGAAGCTGCTTGATCATGCTGCCGATCCGCATGACCTTCGCGGGCTGCTCCACCTGTTCCGTGACCGGAGTCTCGCGGGAGTCCTCGTCCCCGCCACCGCCGCTGAGCGCCATGCCGTCCTGGCCCACGACCAGGATCTGCGGGTTCTCCGGCGACCTTTCGTTCCTCGGCATCTCCATGCCGCCATTCTCTCGCACGCCTGCACCTCACCTTCGTGGTGCCCCCGCAGGAGGCTGATCCACCGTGTTGGAGGAGACGTGTGGGCCGGACCCCGGGTTGCTCACCAACGGGTGAATCCGGCTCGGGGTTCCGGTGCGGCAGCCGCGCGCGATTCCGCCTGTCGGCCGAACCCGGAGTGCCGGACGAGTGGGGCGGTGTGAGGCTGATTGCCTTGATCTGACCGAACTTGCCGATCTTGCCCTACCGGGCACGGCGGGAGGGGGTCACCACCGTGACTCCATGGCAACGCGCACTGCGGGCGACGGGACTGGTTCTCGCCCTGGGGGCGGGTGCGGTCGTCTCACCGTACGGGGCCGGCGCCTCGTACGGAGCTGTCCAGTCCGTCCGGCCGTACGACGACCCCGGTGGAGGTGCCCTCGCCGCTCCCTCCGCCCCGTCCGCCCCGGGCAAGCCCTCGCGGGCCGGGAGCCGGGCCGGTGAGGGGCGGGAGCGGCCGGGACGGCCGGAGGACCCTGAGCGGGAGCGGGGCGCCGGTGAGGCCACCGCCGTCCCCGAGGAGTCCCGGGAAGCCGTCCCCGAGCCCTCCGCAGCGACGGAGCAGCCCGTACGGGAGGCCGCCGCCGCTCGCGCCGACCGCCCCGTCGGGCCGGTCCTGCGCATCCTGCCGCTGGGCAGCGGCCTGATGCTGATCGGCCTCGGCCTTGGGCTCGCCTTCTTCGCCCTGCGGCTGCGGCGGGTCTAGGCCTGTCGCCCGGGGCGTGTCTGCCGGTATCTCAGGCGCCCTGCGGGGTGATCAGCAGCACCTTGCCGATGTGGCCGCTCTCCTCCACGACCCGGTGGGCGGCGGCCGCCTCCGGCATCGGGAGCTCACGGTCGACGACCGGGCGCAGATGGCCGCCTGCGAACAGAGGCCAGACGTGTTCCCGCACGGCCGCGACGATGGCCGCCTTCTCCTCCAGCGGCCGGGCGCGCAGCGACGTCGCGCTGATGGCGGCGCGCTTGGCGAGCAGGGCGCCGATGTTCAGCTCGCCCTTGATGCCGCCCTGCATGCCGATGATCGCGAGCCGGCCGTTGACGGCGAGGGCCTTGACGTTGCGCTCCAGGTACTTGGCGCCCATGTTGTCGAGGATGACGTCGGCACCGGCGCCGTCCGTGGCCTTCCGGACCTCCTCGACGAAGTCCTGCTCGCGGTAGTTGACCAGGATGTCGGCGCCCAGTTCGGCGCACCGGTCCAGCTTCTCCTTCGTGCTGGCCGTGACCGCCACCCGCGCGCCGACGGCCTTGGCCAGCTGGATCGCCATCGTGCCGATGCCGCTGGAGCCGCCGTGCACGAGCAGCGTCTCACCCGGGCGCAGATGGGCGATCATGAAGACGTTCGACCAGACCGTGCAGGTCACCTCGGGCAGGGCCGCGGCCTGCGTCAGGCCGATGCCCTCGGGCACGGGCAGCAGCTGTCCGGCCGGGACCACCACCTTCTCGGCGTAACCGCCGCCGGAGAGCAGCGCGCACACCTCGTCGCCGACGTTCCAGCCGGAGACGCCGGGGCCGATCTCGGCGATCCGCCCGGAGCACTCCAGGCCGGGGTAGGGGGACGCGCCGGGCGGCGGGTCGTAGAAGCCCTGCCGTTGCAGGATGTCGGCCCGGTTGACGGCGCCGGCCGCCACCTCGACCAGGACCTCGCCCTCGCCGGGCACGGGATCCGGGACCTCGTCCCAGACCAGCGCCTCGGGCCCACCAGGTTCGGGAATCGTGATCGCATGCATGAAAGGGACGGTACTCCTCGGTCGCCGGACGGACTCCGCTCCGCCCCCGGGTGGACTCCGCATCCGTCGTTGGTCCTGTCCCGGCCGAAATCCCTGTGCCGGACCGATGAGTTTGCGCGACGGTGAAGGTCTCCCCATGCGTGGCCCACGTACTCGGAAGGAACCGACACATGAGCACGCAGACGTCCGGCCTGGCGATCGAGACCGCGGGCCTGGTGAAAACCTTCGGCGACACTCGGGCGGTCGACGGAGTGGACCTGACCGTGCCCGCGGGCACGGTCTACGGCGTCCTCGGCCCGAACGGCGCCGGCAAGACCACCACCGTGAAGATGCTCGCCACGCTGCTCCGGCCGGACGGCGGCGAGGCCCATGTCTTCGGCCACGACATCGTCCGCGAGGCCGACGAGGTGCGCGGCCGGGTGAGCCTCACCGGCCAGTACGCGTCGGTGGACGAGGACCTCACCGGCACCGAGAACCTGGTCCTGCTGGGCCGGCTGCTCGGCCACCACAAGAGGGCCGCCCGGGACCGTGCCGCCCAGCTCCTGGAGGCCTTCGGGCTCACCGAGGCGGCCGGGAAGCAGGTCAAGCACTACTCGGGCGGCATGCGGCGCCGCATCGACATCGCCGCGTCCATCCTCAACACCCCCGACCTGCTGTTCCTCGACGAGCCGACGACCGGCCTCGACCCGCGCAGCCGCAACCAGGTCTGGGACATCGTGCGGGCCGTCGTCGCCCAGGGCACCACCGTGCTGCTGACCACGCAGTATCTGGACGAGGCCGACCAGCTGGCGTCCCGGATCGCCGTCATCGACCGCGGCCGGGTGATCGCCGAGGGCACCAAGGGCGAGCTGAAGTCGTCCGTCGGTGCCGGGTCCGTCCATCTACGGCTGAGAGACCCGGACCAACGGGACCTGGCGGCGGACCTGCTGCGCCGGGCCCTCGACGCGCAGGTGCAGCCGGAGCACGACCCGGTGGCCCTGACCGCCCGTCTCGGTGCGGCGGTGAGCGACGACAACGCCGCCCAGCAGGCGTCCCGCGCGCTGAGCGAACTGGCCCATGCCGGGATCACCGTCGACAACTTCTCACTGGGCCAGCCGAGCCTGGACGAGGTGTTCCTCGCCCTCACCGGGCACGACACGCACGACTCCACCGACCACTCCGACGACCCGAAGGACGAGGTGGCGGCATGAGCACCGCGACGACCACCGAGAGCGCGGAACTCGCTCCGGTCAGCGCCGAATCCCTCGCCGCGCTGCTCATCTCCAAGGAGCGTCCGCCCCGGCCCAGCGCCTGGTCGACCTCGATGACCTTCGGCTGGCGGGCGATCCTCAAGATCAAGCACGTGCCGGAGCAGCTCTTCGACGTCACGGCGTTCCCGATCATGATGGTGCTGATGTACACGTACCTGTTCGGCGGGGCGCTGGCCGGCTCGCCGAAGGAGTACATCCAGTTCCTGCTGCCGGGCATCCTCGTGATGTCGGTCGTGATGATCACGATGTACACGGGCGTCTCGGTCAACACCGACATCGAGAAGGGCGTCTTCGACCGGTTCCGCAGTCTGCCGATCTGGCGGCCCTCGACGATGGTCGGCTACCTGCTCGGAGACGCCCTGCGGTACACGATCGCGTCCGCCGTGATGCTCACCGTCGGCATCATCCTCGGCTACCGGCCGGACGGCGGGATCGGCGGCGTGCTCGCCGGGATCGCCCTGCTGGTGCTCTTCTCGTTCGCCTTCTCGTGGATCTGGACCATGTTCGGGCTGATGCTGCGCACTGAGAAGTCGGTGATGGGCGTCAGCATGATGGTGATCTTCCCGCTCACCTTCCTGTCCAACGTCTTCGTCGACCCGAAGACCATGCCGGGCTGGCTCCAGGCCTTCGTCAACAACAGCCCCATCACCCATCTGGCGTCGGCGGTGCGCGGCCTGATGGGCGGTGACTGGCCGACCGCCGAGGTCGCCTGGTCGCTGGGCTGGGCCGGCCTGTTCGTGCTGGTCTTCGGGCCGATCACGATGCGGCTGTACAACCGGAAGTAGGCCGTGGGGCCGTGGCCGGCCGTCGCGCACGGGTGAGTGCGTGGCGGCCGGTCCTCGTGGTGCCGGTCAGTTGCGGGGCATCGGCGGCAACGGCCGGACGTCGGGAGCTATCTGTGAGCCGGGCGTCGCCCGCACGATCGTGATGAGCCGGTCGGTCAGCTCCAGCGTCCCGACAGCCGGATCGTCGTAGCCGAGCACCCGGTGACCGCGTATGACGCTCACCACCAGGTCGGTGATCTCCCGCGGGGTCTTGCCCACCTCGGCCTTGACCACCGGCCGTTCGACGATGTCGAGGCCGCTGCCCTGCTGGATGAGGTCCTCCATCACCATGCCCGCGGAGGGGCTGAGCACGGAGAGGCCCAGCAGACGGCCGGCGGCGCTGGCACTGGTGATGACCGCGTCGGCGCCGGACTGCTTGAGCAGCGGCGCGTTCTCCTCCTCCCGCACGGCGGCCACGATGTTCGCCCCGCGGTTGAGCTGCCGGGCCGTCAGCGCCACCAGGACCGCCGTGTCGTCGCGCTGCGTCGCGATGATGATCTGGCGCGCCTTGTGCACCTCGGCCCGCTTCAGCACCTCACTGCGCGTCGCGTCCCCGACGATGCCCGCGTAGCCTTCGGCGGTCGCGGCGTCGATCACCTTGGAGCTGGGGTCGACCACGACGACCTGCTCCTTCTTCAGGCCGGTCGCACAGACGGTCCGGATCGCCGACCTGCCCTTCGTGCCGAATCCGATGACGACGGTGTGATCACGCAAGGTGGACCTCCAGCGGGTCAGTCGCCACTCCTCCCGGGTGCGTTCGGTGAGGGCTTCGAGGGTGGTGCCGACCAGGATGATCAGGAACAGCACGCGCAGCGGCGTGATGACGAGGATGTTCGTGAGCCGGGCGGTGTCGCTGGCGGGGGTGATGTCGCCGTAGCCGGTGGTGGAGAGGGTGACGGTCGCGTAGTAGAACGCGTCGAGGAGAGTCATGCCCCCGCCCGCGTTGTCGTTGTAGCCGTCGCGGTCGACATAGACGATCAGCGCGGTCACGACGAGGACCACCAGTGCCATGGAGAGCCGCTTGGCGACCTGGCCGATCGGGTGCTCCACCACTTTCTTCGGGAGTTTCACCCGATGGGTCACCAGGTGCTCGTCCGCCTGGCGGGCAATCGCGTCCTGGCCCGGAAGTTTCACGTGAAACACACCCCGATTCCTCCGGACGCCCAGGGCAGGTCGAGCAGTTCCGCCTCCTGCCCCGCATGGGCACCGCCGGGAGTGACGACGGCCAGCGCGTCGGCCGCCGCGATGCCGCGCAGCATGGCCGGTCCGTTGTAGTGCAGCGGAACGGCCTGGTCACCCCGCAGGACGACGGGGACGAGCCGGGTGTCGTGCGGGTGCCCGTGCACGGCGTCCCTGAGCGGCAGCGTGTACGGCTCCGGGGCCGGGCGGGCCGCGAGGGTCCGCAGCAACGGCTCGGCGAGCGTCAGCAACCCGGAGACGGCGGCGAGAGGGTTGCCCGGCAGGCCGACGAGGTGTTGGGTCTCCGTGATGCGCGCCAGCAGCATGGGGTGGCCGGGGCGCACCTTGACGCCGTCCACGAGGAGTTCGGCACCGATGCGGCGCAGCGTGGGGTGGACATGGTCGACGGGGCCCGCGGCGGTGCCGCCGGTGGTGACGACGACATCGGCGTCGGACGTGGTGATCGCCCGGTGCAGGTCGTCGGCGTCGTCGCGGACGCGTCGTACGGCGGTGACCTCGGCGCCGAGCGCCCGCAGCCAGGGCGGCAGCATCGGGCCGAGCGCGTCCCGGATCAGACCGTCGTGCGGCCGTCCCTCGGTGAGCAACTCGTCGCCGAGGACGAGGACTTCGGCACTGGGCCGGGGAACGGCGGCGACGGAGTCGTACCCGGCGGCTGCGGCGAGCCCGAGTACGGCCGGGGTGACGAGCGTGCCGACGGGGAGCAACTGGTCGCCGCTGCGGCACTCCTGGCCGCGCGGGCGGATGTCCTGGCCCGGGACGACGTCCCTGGTCGCGTGCAGGCGGCCCTTGTCGTCGGTGCGGCCGTGCTCGCTGCGCAGAACGGCGGTGGTGTCCGGGGGGATGCGGGCGCCGGTTGCGATGCGGACGGCCTCACCGTCGGTCAGGGGCTCGTGCGCGGCGTGCCCGGCCAGGACGCCGTCGTCCCGTACGTCCCAGGGGGCGGGCCCGGCGACCGCCCAGCCGTCCATCGCGGAGGTGTCGAAGGAGGGGAGGTCGGTGAGGGCGTCCAGGGGGGTCGCCAGCGTGAGGCCGAGGGCGGCTTCGAGAGGCACGGAGACGGGTCGGCGGCGGGCGGCCCGGGCGGTGTTCCGGGCGGCGCGTTCGGCGATGGCCCGGGCCTCCGGCCAGGAGGTGGCGTGGTGGCGGGTGCCGGGCCGGGGAGAGGTGTCCGGCCGGCCGGAGGCGCGGCGGTTGTCCGTCTCACCTCGTTCGGCGGGGCCGGGCAGGTCGTTGCTGTTGTTCACGAGGGCGAGCACCTCCTCTACGTCGAGGTCCTCGGCGTCCTCACCGGCGCGTGTGCCGTGCGGGGTCATCCGGCGTCCGGGCGGGTGTCGGGCGTCGCGTCGGGGGCGACGTCACCGTTGGGGGGAGTGGCCCCCGGCCGGGTGCCGGAGGGCTGGGCCTCGGAGGCGCTCTCCTCCGCCCAGCGGGCGGCGAGGGCCGCGGCCTTGCGGGCGGCCTCGGCGACCGCCTCGGGGCCGCCGCTCGCCCGGGCGGCCGCGTAGCCGACGAGGAAGGTGGTCAGCGGCGCTGCCGGCCGGTCCACACCGTGGGCGGCGTCGCGGGCGAGGTCGAGCAGAAGGCGGGTGTCGACGTCGAGGTCGATCCCCAGGTCGTCCTTGACTGCGGAAATCCATTCATCCAACACGTGCCCATGCTCCCTGATACGTGCCCTGGCGGTGGCGATGTCGTCCCAGGTGTCGCAGTCGAAGGACGCGACGGGGTCGGAGATACGGGTGAGGTCCAGCTCGGCGATCAGCCGCCGCAGCGGCAGACCGGCGAGACCGTCGTGCCGGTCGGTGAGCAGCGTGAGCACCTCGCGCAGCCGAGACGCGTCGTACGCGGCCACGAGTGGCTGGTCACGGCCCTCGGGGTCGGTCAGCAGCACGCCGTCGGCGGCGCGGGCCCGAAGTGTGCTCAGCAGCCGGTCGACCGTGTGCTCCTCCAGGAACGGCAGATCGGCGGAGAGCACCACGACGTGCTCCGCCGTGGTGTGCCGGAGCCCGGCGTCGAGCGCGGCGAGCGGACCGCCGCCGGGCGGGTCCTCCTGGGCCCAGGTCACGGGCCGGGCCGTCGGCCGGGGGCGCGGCGACGACGACGGTGCCGCGGGCGCCCGCGCACGCGGCGAGCACCCGGTCGAGCAGGGCCCGGCCGCCCACGCGCACACCGGGTTTGTCCGCGCCGCCGAGGCGGCGGGCGGCACCCCCGGCGAGCACGACGGCGTCGTACGCGGCGGGGTCCGGCTCTCGCTCGGGGCCGGAACCGGTGCCGGGTTCACCCGGGAGCTCGTAGGCGGTCACACTCCCGAGTATGCGTGCCCCCGCGATCACACGGAACGAGGGGGAACGGACACGATCACGGGCACCGGCTCACGGGCCGAACAGGAATCACAGCGTCCGCAGCAGCACCGCCGGCTGTTCCACGCAGTCCGCCACGTAGCGCAGGAAGCCGCCCGCCGTGCCGCCGTCGCACACCCGGTGGTCGAAGGTGAGCGACAGCTGGACGACCTGCCGCACCGCCAGTTCGCCCTCGTGCACCCACGGCTTGGGGACGATGCGGCCGACACCGAGCATGGCCGCCTCGGGGTGGTTGATGATCGGTGTGGAGCCGTCGACGCCGAAGACGCCGTAGTTGTTCAGCGTGAAGGTCCCGCCGGTGAGTTCCGCGGGCGTCAGTGTCCCGGTCCGGCCCGCCTCGGTCAGCCGGGCGAACTCCGCGGTCAGCGACTCGGCGTCGCGCGCGTGCGCGTCCCGGACGACCGGGACGACGAGACCCCGGTCGGTCTGCGCGGCGAAGCCCAGGTGCACATGGTCGAACCGGACGACCTCCCTGGCATCCGTGTCCACCGTGGAGTTGAGCTCGGGGAAGCGGGCGAGGGCCGCCGTGCAGATCCGGGCCAGCAGGGCCAGGAGGGAGATCTTGGGACCACCGGCCGCGTTCATGGCCGTGCGCGCCCGCATGAGCTCCGTGGCGTCGGCGTCCACCCAGCAGGTCGCGTCCGGGATCTCGCGGCGGCTGCGGGCCAGCTTGTCCGCGACGGCGCCCCGGATGCCCTTGAGCGGGGTGCGGATCTCGCCGTGGACCGCTGCCGCGGTCGACTGCGGCGCGGTGGGCTGCGGTGCTGTGGGCTGCGGTGCGGTCGCCGTGCTCGTCGCCTGCGGCACGGGGGCGTGCGGCTGCGCCGTCTGCGCTGCCCCACCCGCTCGGGCAGCGGCTCGCAGCGCGTACTCCACGTCCGCCCGCAGGATCAGCCCGTCGGGGCCGGACCCGGTCAGCTCCCGCAGGTCGAGGCCGTTCTGCCGGGCCAGCCGGCGGACCAGGGGCGAGATCACGGGAACGGGACCGTCCTCGGACTCGGGGGCACCCGCCTGCCCGTTCACCGCCACCGGGGCAGCGCCCTGTCCGGTCACGGCCCGGGAGCCGGCCGCGGACGCGCCGGACACCGGCTGCTCCCGCCGCACCCTGCGCCGCCGCGCGGGCGCCTCGGACGTGCCGTATCCGACCAAGACGTTCCCGGAACCCTCGGCACCGGCGGTGTCCGCTTCACCGGACGCCGGCCGCTCCCCCACCGCGACCGTGATCAGCGGCGCCCCGACGGGCAGTTCCGTGCCCTCCTCGCCGAAGCGGGCCGTGACCACACCGCCGTAGGGGCAGGGCACCTCGACCATCGCCTTGGCCGTCTCGACCTCGACGACCGGCTGGTCGATCGCGACGACGTCGCCGACCTCGACCAGCCAGCGCACGATCTCCGCCTCGGTGAGCCCCTCACCCAGGTCGGGCAGCTTGAACTCCAGCACCTGTGCCATCAGCTCTCGGCCTCCCACTGCAGACGCCCCACGGCGTCCAGGATCCGGTCCACACCGGGCAGGTGGTGACGCTCCAGCATCGGCGGCGGATACGGGACGTCGAACCCGGCCACGCGCAGCACCGGCGCCTCCAGGTGGTGGAAGCAGCGCTCCGTGACCCGGGCCGCGATCTCCCCGCCCGGGCCGCCGAAGGAGCCCGACTCGTGGACGACGACCGCGCGTCCCGTCCGCCGCACCGAGGCGCACACCGTCTCGTCGTCGAACGGCACCAGGGAGCGCAGGTCGACGACTTCGAGATCCCAGCCCTCGGCCCGGGCCGCCTCGGCCGCCTCCATACAGACGGGTACGGACGGCCCGTACGTGATGAGCGTGGCGCTCCGACCCGAGCGCCGCACCACCGCGCGGCCGATCGGTTCAACGGGCGTGGGCTCCTCCGGGTTCCAGGAGTCCTTCGACCAGTACAGCCGCTTGGGCTCCAGGAAGACGACCGGGTCGTCGGAGGTGATCGCGGCGCGCAGCAGACCGTAGGCGTCGGCGACGGTGGCCGGCGTGACGACGTGGAGCCCCGGAGTCGCCATGTAGTACGCCTCGGAGGAGTCGCTGTGGTGCTCGACGCCGCCGATGCCGCCGCCGTAGGGGACGCGGATGGTGATCGGGAGCGGCATCGTGCCGCGGGTGCGGTTGCGCATGCGGGACACGTGCGAGATGAGCTGTTCGAACGCCGGGTAGGCGAACGCGTCGAACTGCATCTCCACGACCGGGCGCAGGCCGTACATGGCCATGCCCACAGCCGTGCCCAGGATGCCTGCCTCCGCGAGCGGGGTGTCCGTGCAGCGGTCCTCGCCGAACTCCTTGGCGAGTCCGTCGGTGACGCGGAAGACGCCGCCGAGGGTGCCGACGTCCTCGCCCATGACGTGCACGGCGGGGTCGGCGGCCATGGCGTCGCGCAGCGCGCGCGTGAGGGCCTGCGCCATGGTGGCCGGCTTGACGGCGACGGTGGTCATCGGTGCGTCCCCTCCGACTCGCTCTCGGCCTCCAGCTCGGCCCGCAGCTGGTCCTGTTGCTCGCGCAGTTGGGGTGTGGGCTCGGCGTAGACGTGGGCGAACAGGTCCATGGGGTCGAGCGCCGGGTCCTGGTTCATGTGCGCGCGCAGGTCGGCGGCCGATCGCCTCGGCGGCGTCCCGTGCGGCCTGCTTTCCGGCCTCGTCGAGCAGGCCGCGCTCGGTCAGCTCCCGCTCCAGCAGCTGGATCGGGTCGTGCTCGCGCCAGGTCTCGACCTCGGCGTCGCCGCGGTAGCGGGTCGCGTCGTCGGCGTTGGTGTGGGCGTCGACGCGGTAGGTGATCGCCTCGACGAGGGTGGGTCCGCCACCCGCGCGCGCGTGCCGTACGGCGTCGCTCAGCACCTCGTGCACGGCGGCGGCGTCGTTGCCGTCGACCAGGCGGCCGGGCATGCCGTAGCCGACGGCCTTGTGGGCCAGCGACGGGGCCGCGGTCTGCTTGGCGAGCGGGACGGAGATCGCGAAGCCGTTGTTCTGGACGAGGAAGACCACCGGGGCCTGCCAGACGGCGGCGAAGTTCAGCGCCTCGTGGAAGTCGCCCTCGCTGGTGCCGCCGTCACCGACCATGGCCAGCGCGACCACGTCGTCACCCTTGAGGCGGGCGGCGTGCGCGAGGCCCACGGCGTGCGGCAGCTGGGTGGCGAGTGGGGTGCACGAGGGGGGCGACCCGGTGTGCGTAGGGGTCGTAGCCGGTGTGCCAGTCGCCGCGCAGCAGCGTGAGCGCCTCGACGGGGTCCACGCCGCGGGCCACGACGGCGAGCGTGTCGCGGTAGCGTGGGGAAGAGCCAGTCCTGCTCCTCCAGCACGAGCGCGGCGGCGATCTCGCAGGCCTCC
>KE353990.1 GCA_000415505.1 Streptomyces afghaniensis 772 | reverse complement strand
TCGATGCGGTTCAGGGCGGCGACGCGCTTGTCCTCCACGCGGGCCGAGGATGGCGTTCTGGACGAAGTTGGGCCCGCCCTGGCCGACGGTGTCGACGAGACGCTTGTTGGCCTCCTCGATCTGGGTGGCCAGATCGCCGAGATTGCGGTCGACCTCCGCCTGCGCCGAGGCGGGGATGTCAGGCAGCTGGCCGGTGACGTCCGGGCACGTGATGGTGCCGGGACCCGCCAGCGTCCGGGCGTTCGTCCCGCCGCTCTCGGGCGTCTCCCCGGCGAGGGCGAAGCCGGCGATCACCGTGCCGGACAGTGCCACCGCGGCGGCGCCGCCGATGAAGCCGACGCGACGCTTGTTGTACTTCGGAAGAGCCCTGGACATGCGGATGCCTCACTAGGGGTCGGGGGATCGTCGGGTGTCGAAACGCGGCGCCTGCGTTCGGCGAGAGGTACGGGTAAGCGGTTTCGCGCGTTCAAAGGATCTTCGAAGTCGTTTCGGCATGGCCGGAATCAGGCCCTCGGTCCGAGACCGATTGACGAATCATGCAGAGCTCTGCATAATCATGCAGGTCAGTATTCGCAGTATGAGGGGAAGAACCCGTGACCGAGCGCGTCGTACTCGCCTACTCCGGCGGTCTTGACACCTCCGTCGCCATCGGCTGGATCGCCGAGGAGACGGGCGCCGAGGTCATCGCGGTCGCGGTGGACGTCGGTCAGGGCGGCGAAGATCTGGACGTCATCCGCAAGCGCGCCCTCGCATGCGGCGCGGTGGAGGCCGAAGTGGCCGACGCCAGGGACGAGTTCGCCGAGGAGTACTGCCTCCCGGCGATCAAGGCCAACGCCCTCTACATGGACCGCTACCCGCTGGTCTCCGCCCTGTCCCGGCCGGCGATCGTCAAGCACCTCGTCGCCGCCGCCCGCAAGCACGGCGCCACGACCGTCGCCCACGGCTGCACCGGCAAGGGCAACGACCAGGTCCGCTTCGAGGCCGGCATCGCCGCCCTCGCCCCCGACCTGAAGTGCATCGCCCCGGTCCGTGACTACGCCATGACCCGCGACAAGGCCATCGCCTTCTGCGAGGACAAGGGCCTGCCGATCGCGACCACCAAGAAGTCGCCTTACTCCATCGACCAGAACGTCTTCGGCCGCGCCATCGAGACCGGCTTCCTCGAGGACATCTGGAACGCGCCGATCGAGGACATCTACGAGTACACCCAGAACCCGGCCCTCGCGCGCGAGGCCGACGAGGTGGTCATCACCTTCAAGGAGGGCGTGCCGGTCGCCCTCGACGGCAAGCCCGTCACCGTCCTCCAGGCCGTCCAGCAGCTCAACGAGCGCGCCGGAGCCCAGGGCATCGGCCGGATCGACATGGTCGAGGACCGGCTCGTCGGCATCAAGTCGCGCGAGGTCTACGAGGCTCCGGGCGCGATCGCCCTGATCACCGCCCACCAGGAGCTGGAGAACGTCACCGTCGAGCGCGAACTCGCCCGCTACAAGCGGGGCGTCGAGCAGCGCTGGAGCGAGCTGGTCTACGACGGCCTGTGGTTCTCCCCGCTCAAGCGCGCTCTCGACGGCTTCGTCAACGAGGCCAACCAGCATGTCACCGGCGACATCCGCATGACCCTGCACGGCGGCCGCGCGGTCGTCACCGGCCGACGCTCCGAGCAGTCGCTGTACGACTTCAACCTCGCCACCTACGACACGGGCGACACCTTCGACCAGTCCGCCGCCAAGGGATTCATCGACATCTACAGCCTGTCGTCGAAGATCGCGGCACAGCGTCAGCTGCGGGCGTAGCGCGACGGGAACCCGGCGTGGGCATATAAAGGTCCGCGTCACATCCAAAACCTCTCTAGGAGCAACGCAAGTGAGCAGCAACAGCGGTGACGTACGGCTCTGGGGCGGCCGTTTCGCCGACGGTCCCGCCGAGGCCCTGGCCAAGCTGTCCGCCTCCGTCCACTTCGACTGGCGGCTCGCGCCGTACGACATCGCCGGTTCGCGTGCGCACGCGCGCGTGCTGCACAAGGCGGGCCTGCTCACCGAGGACGAGCTGACCCGGATGATCGCCGGGCTCGACCAGCTGGAGGCGGACGTCGCCGACGGCTCCTTCGTGGGCACCATCGCCGACGAGGACGTGCACACCGCACTGGAGCGCGGCCTGCTGGAGCGGCTCGGCCCCGACCTCGGCGGCAAGCTGCGCGCGGGCCGCTCCCGCAACGACCAGGTCGCCACCCTGTTCCGCATGTACCTGCGCGACCACGCCCGCGTTATCGGCGGCCTGATCGCCGAGCTCCAGGACGCGCTGATCGGCCTGGCCGAGGCCCACCCGGACGTGGCGATGCCCGGCCGCACGCACCTCCAGCACGCCCAGCCCGTCCTCTTCGCGCACCACGTCCTCGCCCACGTCCAGTCCCTGTCCCGGGACGCGGAGCGGCTGCGCCAGTGGGACGCGCGCACGGCGGTGTCGCCCTACGGCTCGGGCGCGCTGGCGGGCTCCTCGCTGGGCCTGGACCCGGAGGCGGTGGCGAAGGACCTCGGCTTCGAGCACGGCAGCTCGGGCAACTCCATCGACGGCACGGCGTCCCGGGACTTCGTCGCCGAGTTCGCGTTCATCACGGCGATGATCGGCGTCAACCTCTCCCGGATCGCCGAGGAGGTCATCCTCTGGAACACGAAGGAGTTCTCCTTCGTGACCCTGCACGACGCGTTCTCGACGGGCTCGTCGATCATGCCGCAGAAGAAGAACCCGGACATCGCCGAGCTGGCCCGTGGCAAGTCCGGCCGTCTGATCGGCAACCTGACGGGCCTGCTGGCCACGCTCAAGGCCCTCCCGCTCGCGTACAACCGCGACCTCCAGGAGGACAAGGAGCCCGTCTTCGACTCCATCGACCAGCTGGAGATCCTGCTGCCGGCCTTCACCGGCATGATGGCCACCCTCACCGTCCACCGGGAGCGCATGGAGGAACTGGCCCCCGCCGGTTTCTCCCTCGCCACGGACATCGCCGAGTGGCTGGTCAAGCAGGGCGTCCCGTTCCGCGTCGCCCACGAGGTGGCGGGTGAGTGCGTGAAGGTCGCCGAGGGCGAGGGCAAGGAACTGGACGAGCTGACGGACGAGCAGTTCGCGAAGATCTCGTCCCACCTCACCCCGGAGGTCCGCTCGGTCCTCAACGTCCCCGGAGCCCTGGCCTCCCGTAACGGCAGGGGCGGCACGGCCCCGAGCGCGGTCGCGATCCAGCTGGCAGAGGTGAAGGCGGACGTGGCGGCCCAGCACGAATGGGCTCTGGCCAAGAAGAAGAGCTGAGACCTCAGGGACGCGGGGAACTGCGCGAGCAACCAAGCACTACCCGCACCCGCAAACAAACAGCAAGCCCCGAGCTCTGAGGCGAAGGTCATCCCGAGGGTTACGTTGGTCGAAAGCCGCAGCCGACCGAACGGAGCCCCCGGATGCCCTTCGCCCGCCTGGCCAATGCAACAACCCCCACCTGCCACATCGGCCTCGGCCTCGCCGCCGTCGGACGCCCCGGCTACATCAACCTGGGCCGCGATCAGGACCTGCCGGCAGAGCGCACGGTCGACGCTCTACGCGAGCGCACACATGAACTCCTGGACGCCGCCTACGCACAGGGCGTCCGCTACTTCGACGCCGCCCGCTCCTACGGCCGCTCGGAAGAGTTCCTCGCCGACTGGCTGAACACGAGGCCCGGCCTCGATGACATCGTCGTGGGCAGCAAATGGGGCTACACCTACACCGCCGACTGGTCCACGGACGCCGAGACGCACGAGGTCAAGGACCACACCCTCGCCACCTACGAACGGCAGCGCGCCGAGAGCGACGCCCTGCTCGGCGACCGGCTCGACCTCTACCAGATCCACTCGGTGACCCCGGACAGCCCGGCCCTCACCGACAAGGAACTGCACGCGAAGCTCGCCGAAGCCGCCGCCCGGGGACTCACCATCGGCTTCTCCACCAGCGGTCCCGCCCAGGCGGACGCGATCCGCGCCGCCCTCGCTGTAACGGTCGACGGCGAACCCCTCTTCCGTACCGTCCAGTCGACGTACAACGCGCTGGAGACCTCCGCCGCGCCCGCCCTCGCCGAGGCGCACGACGCCGGGCTCACCGTGATCGTCAAGGAGGGCATGGCCAACGGCCGGCTCGCCGGGCCGCACGCGCCGGGCGTCCTGAAGGAGATCGCCGAGGAGACCGGGCTGGGCTGCGACGCCGTCGCCCTTGCGGTGATCCTCCGGCAGCCCTGGGCCGGCGTCGTCCTCTCCGGCGCGGCGACCACGACCCAGCTCGCCTCCAATCTGCACGCGGCGGTCGTCGACCTCGACGACGACCAGCTGACCCGCCTGGCCACGCTGGTCGAGGAACCTCACGTGTACTGGGAGCGGCGCGGGCAGCTGCCCTGGCACTGATCGCCATCTCTCCGTGAAACGACAGCCGTGAGTCACGCATGCCCAGGATGAGACATTCATGTCTCATATGAAGTATGGTTGTCTCATGGCTGTCGATCCTGACCATGTGCTGCGCGCCGCCGCGGCCCTGCTGACCCACAAAGCCACCGCGACCATGGACGAGGTCGCGAAGGCCGCCGGGATCAGCCGCGCCACGCTGCACCGCCACTTCGCCGGGCGGGACGCCCTCGTCCGCGCGCTGGAGTCGCTGGGCATCGCCGAATGCGAGGCCGCGCTGGACGCCGCCCGGCTCGACGAGGGCACGGCGAGCGAGGCCGTACGCCGGCTGGTCGGGGCCATCGAGCCCGCCGCCGGGCTGCTCGGGTTCCTCTACACCGAGAACCAGCTGTTCGAGGGCGAGGAGCAGAACGCGGGCTGGACGCTGATCGACGAGCGGATCTCCGCACTGTTCCGGCGCGGCCAACTCAGCGGAGAGTTCCGCATCGACCTCACGCCGGCCTGGCTCACCGAGGCGCTCTACGGCCTGCTGGCCTCCGGCGCCTGGATGGTGCAGAGCGGCAAGGGCGCCCCCAAGGACTTCCAGCACATGATCGTCGAGCTGCTGCTCGGCGGCGCACTACGGAGAGAGGAATCATGACCAGCACCCTGCAGCCGGCCGAGACGGCCGAGGCGGTGACGCGCCCGGGCCGCTGGCTCGCGCTCGGCGTCCTCGTGCTCGCCGTGCTGCTGGTGGCCGTGGACGCGACCGTCCTGGGTCTCGCGACCCCCTACATCAGCGAGGACCTCAAGCCCTCCGGCACGCAGCTGTTGTGGATCGGCGACGTGTACTCGTTCGTCATCGCCGGTCTGCTCGTCTCCATGGGCAGCCTCGGCGACCGTATCGGCCGCAAGCGGATCCTGCTGGTCGGTGCCACGGCGTTCGGTGCGATATCCGTGGTCAACGCCTACGCCACGACACCCGAGATGATGATCGTGGCGCGAGCGCTGCTCGGAGTCGCCGGCGCGACCCTGATGCCGGCCACGCTCGCCCTGATCCGCAACCTCTTCCACGACCCGCGCGAACGCAGTCTCGCCGTCGGTATCTGGGGCGCCACCGCCTCCGCCGGTACGGCCGTCGGCCCGATCGTCGGCGGGTTCCTGCTGGAGCACTTCTGGTGGGGCTCGGTCTTCCTGATCAACCTGCCCGTGATGGCCGTCCTGGTCCTCGTCGGCATCAAGCTGCTGCCCGAGTCGCGCACCGCGAACCCCGGTCCCTGGGACCTGGTCAGCGTCGTGCTGTCGCTGGTCGGCATGGTCGGTGTGGTGTACGCGGTCAAGGAGGCCGCCGCGCATGGCTTCGCGTGGGCCACCCTGGCCGCCGGCCTGCTGGGCGCCGCCGCCCTCTACGGCTTCGTACGCCGCCAGCTCACGCTTCCGGCCCCGCTGCTGGACATGCGCCTGTTCCGTCATCGCGGCTTCAGCGGGGCGGTGCTGGCCGACCTGCTGACCATCCTCGGCCTGTCCGGGCTGGTGTTCTTCCTCTCCCAGTACCTGCAACTCGTCCAGGGCAGGCGCCCGTTCGAGGCGGGCCTGGCGGAGCTGCCCGCCGCGATCGGCGCGGTGGTGGCCGGTCTGCTCGCGGGGCGAGCCGCCCGGCGCTTCTCGGTGCGGGCCGTCGTCTCCGGGGGGCTCGCGGCGATCGGCTTCGCCCTGGCCGCGCTCACGGTGATCGGCCAGTCCACCGGCTACCCGCTGCTCGGGGCCGCGCTGCTGGTGGTCGGGGTCGGGGCCGGTTTCTCGTTCACCGTGACCGCCGACGTGATTCTCTCCAGCGTGCCAAAGGAGCAGGCGGGTTCCGCGTCCGCCGTGTCCGAGACGGCGTACGAACTCGGTGCGGCCCTCGGCATCGCCGTGCTCGGCTCGATCGTGACCGGCGTCTACAGCGACTTCACCGGCCCGGCAGGTACACCGGCCGCGGCCCACGAGTCACTGGGGGGCGCCGTCGAGGCGGCGGGGAGCATGCCCGCCCACACCTCCGCCGTGATGCTGGACGCGGCCCGCACGTCCTTCGTGGACGGCTTGGCGCTGGCGGCGGGAGCAGGCGCGGCGGTACTGCTCGCCGCGGCGGTCGCAGCATGGTTCATGCTGCGCGGCCAACGGCTCGACAGCCGGCCGTGAGGGGTGCGGGGCCGTGCCTGAGAAGCCGAACGGCCCTACGCGGCCTCTTTGGCCTTGCTCGCGTACATGTCCACGTACTCCTGCCCGGACAACCGCATGACCTCGCTCATCACCGAGTCGGTCACAGCCCGCAGCACGTACCGGTCGCGGTCCATCCCCTCGTACCGGGAGAACTCCATCGCCTCACCGAACCGGACGGTGACCTTCCCCGGCCGCGGCAGCCCCGCCCCGCCCGGCTGAAGCCTGTCCGTACCGATCATCGCGAACGGCACCACCGGTGCTCCCGTCATGAGCGTGAGCCGGGCGATCCCGGTACGCCCCCGGTACAGCCGGCCGTCGGGCGAGCGCGTGCCCTCCGGGTAGATGCCGAAGACCTTGCCCTCCTCCAGCACCCGGCGCCCGGTCATCAGCGCGGCGACCCCGCCACGGCCGCCGTCACGGTCCACGGGGATCATGCCGACGCCGGTGAAGAACCAGGCCATCAGCCGGCCCTTGAAGCCCTTGCCGGTCACGTACTCGTCCTTGCCGATGAAGAAGACCTGACGGTCGCAGACCAGCGGCAGGATCATCGAGTCGATGAACGTCAGGTGGTTGCCGGCCAGGATGACCGGACCGTCGCCGGGAATGTGCTCCGCACCTTCCACCTGAGGGCGGAACATCAGGCGCATGATCGGGCCGAGCACTGCCTTGATGAGCGCGAAGCGGGACAACGGACCCTCCGGTGTCAAGGGATTCTGTATGAGTCTGTGCAGGTGAGGACGATACTCGCGGCCCCGGGGATCGCGCACATCGGGCACGGCTGCTTAACCGAGGCCTTACGTACTGTTGACGCGTGTTTACCTGCGGTGACGCGCCATGGACGGTACGTAACCCGGCCGCCACATGTGACGGACGTCGCTCCCCGGGCGTATCGGACGCGTTCCCAGAACCGCCGCACCGAATCGCCGGGACGCGGCGAACCCCGACGAGCCTCCGACGGGTCGTCAGTTCGCCGCCCCCACCAGCCACTACGACATCCTTCGTCACACGCGTGTTCCGCCCGGCGTCTCCCACTCGTCATGTACGCGCCCGTACGATCGGCCCGCACGGACGAGCTCACGGCAGGGAGGGCGCTCATGGGAACGCAGAGGCCGAACGAGGAAACGAGCGGAACCGGACGGCGGGCCCTGCTCGGCGCGGCGGTCCTCGGCGCCGGGGGAGCGGTCCTCGGCATGGCCGGCACGGCGAGAGCCGACGGCGCCCGGCCCGGTGGCGGACCGGGCGGGTACGGCGTGCAGGGCGGGCTGAAGAGCCTGCCCAAGCCGACGATCGTCGGCCACCGCGGCGCCAGCGGCTACCGTCCGGAGCACACCTTCGGCTCGTACCAGCTGGCCCTCGACCTGGGCGCCGACATCGTCGAGGCGGGCGATCTGGTCCCGACGAAGGACGGGCACCTGGTCTGCCGTCACGAGCCGGAGATCGGCGGCACCACGGACGTCGCCGACCACCCCGAGTTCGCCGACCGCAAGAAGACCAAACTCCTCGACGGCGTCTCCACCACCGGCTGGTTCACCGAGGACTTCACGCTCGCCGAGCTGAAGACCCTGCGCGCGATCGAGCGCATCCCGGCCAACCGCCCGCACAACACCCTCTACAACGGCCGCTGGGAGATCCCCACCTTCGAAGAGGTCCTGAAGTGGCAGGACGAGCAGACCCGCGCACGCGGCAAGCAGGTGTGGATCTACCCCGAGCTCAAGCACCCCACCTACTTCCGCAAGCAGGGCCTGCCCCTGGAGGAGCGGGTCGCCAAGCTGCTGGGCAAGCACCGCAAGGACAGGCGCACCTCCCCGGTCATCATCCAGTCCTTCGAGCCGACCAGCATCGAGCGCCTGAACAAGCTCGTCGACAACCCCCTGGTCGTCCTGCTGTCCTCGGCGGACAGCCGCCCCTGGGACTTCGTCGAGACGGGCGACCCGCGCACCGTCGCCGACCTGGTCAAGCCGGCCGGCTTGCGGGAGATCGCCTCCTACGCGCAGGGAATCGGCCCGACCCTGGACCTGGTCATCCCGCGCGACGCCAAGGGCAGCCTCACGCAGCCGACGACACTCGTCCGGGACGCCCACAAGGTGGGTCTGATCCTGCACCCCTGGACGCTGCGCAACGAGAACCCCTTCCTGCCCGCGAACTTCCGCAAGGGCACGGACGCGGACGCCTACGGTGACGTCTTCGGCGCGTACCAGGCGTATTTCGCGACCGGTATCGACGGCGTCTTCACCGACCAGCCCGACACGGGCGTGCTGGCCCGCGAGGACTTCGTCGGCCACTGAGCGTCAACATCCGAGTTCACACCCCTCGGTCGGGTGAGCTTCGGCCGCCCGGGCAACCCACGGCCCGGGCGGCCGCGTCGCTCCGCATATGACGCCCGACCTGGTCACCGCCCTGCGTCCGCTGCTCACCGCCGAGGCCTCCGCGGAGGCATATGCCGCCGGAACCGATGCGGGTGACCTGGAGCAGGCGGTCTGGCTCCGGCTGCTGGAGCGCCTCGACGCCGATGGCCCGCCGCTCGACCCGCAGGAATGGCTCCGCCGAGCCGTCCGCTCGGAAGCGCGCCGCGCCCGCCGTACGAGCCGCCTCGAACGGCCGTACGCCGTCGAACCGGTCGATGACGGCGACCGCGGCCCCGAACAGCTCGCCCTCGCCGCGGCCCGGGGCCGTGCCCTGCGCGCGGCAGTACGCCGCCTCCCGGGCCGCTGCCCCCGGCTCATGGAGGCACTGCTCTCTCCCGAGGACCTGACATACCGGGAAATCGCGGGGGAGTTGGGTATCTCACAGGGCAGTCTTGGCCCGGAACGTTCCAGATGCCTGGGATGTCTGCGCAGATTGCTGGCGCCGGAGGTTGCGGCCCGCTGGGGAGGGGGATAGGAGTGAGGAACGACAGGTGATCAGATGAGCGGGAGGCGTGCGCACATGGGCATGAGCGTGACCATCTCTGCGGCGGCCGAGCAGGACGCGGAGCAGATCTTCAGGCTGCAATACCTGTGCTTCCAGTCGGAGGCGGCGCTGTACGGGAATTACCGCATCGACCCGCTCGTCCAAACCCTCGACTCGGTCCGCGAGGAGGTCGCCCGCGACTGCGTCTTCGTGGCCAGGCTCGGCGACGAGGTCGTCGGCTCGGTCCGCGGCTCGGTCACCGAGGACGGCGCCGCCGCGATCGGCAAGCTCTGCGTCCACCCCCGCCTCCAGGGCCACGGCATCGGTGCCCGCCTGCTCCGAGCGGCCGAATCGGCCCTCGCCGACCAGCACGGCGCCACCCGCTTCCGCCTCCACACCGGCCACCGCAGCGAGGGCAACCTCCGCCTCTACCGCAAGGTGGGCTACGAGACCGTCGGCACGTCCCAGGGCGCGGACGGCGTACCGATGATCGTCCTGGAGAAGCCGGCCAGTACCTACGCAGCGACGGCTTGAGTCTCGCCCCTAGGGGCGCGGGGAACTGCGCGAGCAACCACACATGGCCCGCGGCCGCCTGATCACCTCAGGCGGCATCCTCCTGCCGCGCACGCGACTTCCGCAGCCAGTAGATCGCCGATACCGGCAGCAGAATCGGGATGAACACATAACCCATCCCGAAGTCCGACCACACGGTCGCGTCAGGAAATGCCGACGGCTCGACCAGCGTCCACGTCCCCACCGTCAGCACACCCACCAACTCCGCGACACAACACACAAGCGCAACCCGCCGGGCCGTCTCCCCACCCCGCACCAGCGAGTACGTGATGAACCCGTACACCACACCGGCCACCGCCGACAGCGAGTACGCGAGCGGCGCCCGGTCGAACTCCGTCGCGATCTGATACGCGGACCGCGACACCGCGCCCACGACCATCACGCCGTACAGCCACACCAGCAGCGTGCCCGGCCCACTGGTCAGCCGCCGGCTCACCTCAGCCTCCCCAGATGTCATAGAGCCGCACCTCCAGCACAGCCAGCACCACACCGCCGGCGGCGACCGTCACCGAACCCCACCGCGTGCGCTCCGCCAGCGACATGAACCCCGCCGCCGGGACACACGCGAACGCCCCGAGCAGATACGCCACGAAGATCGTCGTGCCCTGCTCCGGCTTCTCGCCCTGCGCCAGCAGCACGATCCCCACAACCAGCTGGACCAGTGTCAGCAGCGTGACCACGGCCATCCCGATGAAGTGCCAGTCCTTCGTCGGCTGGTCACGGAAGGCGGCCCAGCCGCACCAGGCGGCGAGCAGCAGCGCGGCGACGCCGGTCACCAGCGTCAGGGCATCAAGCATGCTGCGACCTTATTACGGCCGAAAAGGCCCGATGCCTGCGGCCCTGGCCTGCACCGTAGGGTCGAGGGCATGAAGATCCACGCGCACGCTCTGCTGTTCGACAACGACGGAACCCTGGTCTCCTCCCTCGCCTCGGTGGACCGCTGCTGGACGCGGTGGGCCACGGAGTACGGGATCACGCCCGAGGAGTTCGCCCGGGTCGAGCTGCACGGCCGGCCGGCCGCCGAAATAGCCGCCGACCTGTTGCCCGCCGGCGTGGTGCCGCAGGCCGTCGCGCGGATCGAGGACCTGGAGGTGGAGGACGTACCCAACGGCGGGGTGCACCTGCTGCCGGGGACCCGCGCCTTCCTCGACGCCCTGCCGGCGGAGCGCTGGGCCGTCGTCACCTCCGCCACCCGGCGGCTGGCCGAGGCCCGGCTCGACGCCGTCGGCATCCTGCCCAAGACGCTCGTCGCCGCCGACGACGTCACCCGCGGCAAGCCCGACCCCGAGCCCTACCTGCTCGCCGCCCGCACCCTCGGCGTCGACCCCGCCCGGTGTGTCGTCTTCGAGGACGCCCCCGCGGGCCTGACGGCCGGCCGCGCCGCCGGGATGACCACCGTGGCGTTGACCACAACCCACCAGGCCCACGAGCTCCAGGCCGACCTGGTGGTCGAGAACCTGTCGGCCCTGTCCGCACTGGTCACCGAGGAGGGTCTGGAGATCTCCCTCCGCGACTGACGGAAGCCGGCTGATCCCGGCCCTTGTCCACCGCTGTCCAGCATCCGGACAGCGGCGGCCGGTCAGGACCGTACGCATGTTTTACTGACGGCATGACCACGACGAGCGACCGCATCCCCGCGACCGAGGCGACCATGACGCCCGGTGCTCGTTGTATGTGTCGAATGTGCGCCTTCTAGAGGGCCCCCGCACCACCCCCTGAGCTCGCGCCCCGAAGCGAGACAGCGGCATGTCCGCACGCCCTGAGCGGTGCGTGACACCAAGCCGCCCGCGCACATGTTCTCCCCGGTTCCCCGCCCCAGCGAGAACCGTGTCGCGTCCCTGAACGAATGCCTCTGTGCCCGGGCACACCCACGCCCGCGCACTCGACAGTGACGGAAACCCACGTGATCACCACAACGGACCTGACCAAGGTCTACCGTTCGCGCGGCCGCGAGGTCACCGCCCTGGACGGCGTCGACCTGCACGTCCGCGAAGGCGAGGTGTACGGCGTCATCGGCCAGTCCGGCGCCGGCAAGTCCTCGCTCATCCGCTGCGTCAACCTCCTGGAGCGCCCCACCTCCGGCACCGTGACGGTCGCCGGACAGGACCTCACCGCCCTGGCCGGCCGCGGCCCGCGCGCCGGAAAGGAACTGCGGCAGGCGCGCAGCCGGATCGGCATGGTCTTCCAGCACTTCAACCTGCTGTCCTCCCGGACCGTCCAGGACAACGTCGAACTGCCGCTGGAGATCCTCGGAAAGTCCGGCACGGAACGTTCCCGCAAGGCACTGGAGCTGCTCGACCTGGTCGGTCTCGCCGACAAGGCCAAGGCCTACCCGGCGCAGCTCTCCGGCGGCCAGAAGCAGCGCGTCGGCATCGCCCGCGCCCTGGCCGGCGACCCGAAGGTGCTGCTGTCCGACGAGGCCACCAGCGCCCTCGACCCGGAGACCACCCGCTCGATCCTGGCGCTGCTGCGCGACCTCAACCGGCAGCTCGGCCTGACCGTCCTGCTCATCACGCACGAGATGGACGTCGTGAAGTCGGTCTGCGACTCGGCCGCGCTCATGGAGAACGGCCGCATCGTCGAGGCGGGCACGGTCAGCGAGCTCCTGGCCACGCCCGGTTCCGAACTGGCCGCCGCGCTGTTCCCGCTCGACGGCGAGGCCTCCGGCGAGGACCGCACCGTCGTCGACGTCACCTTCCAGGGTGAGAGCGCGACCCAGCCCGTCATCTCGCAGCTCGCCCGGACCTACAACATCGACATATCGATCCTCGGCGCCGCCATCGACACCGTCGGCGGCCTCCAGGTCGGCCGGATGCGCATCGAACTGCCCGGCCGCTACGAGGACAACGTCGTGCCGATCGGCTTCCTGCGGGAGAAGGGCCTCCAGGTCGACGTCCCGGGCCGCGAGGCCGTACTGGCGAAGGAGGGTGCCAAGTGACCTGGTCCGAGATGCAGCCCCTGCTGGAACAGGCGTGTTGGGACACGCTCTACATGGTCGGCTGGTCCACGCTCATCGCCGTCGTCGGCGGACTGCCGCTCGGGATCCTGCTGGTCCTGACCGACCGCGGCGGCCTGCTCCAGAACCTCGTCGCGAACAAGGTCATCGGGCAGATCGTGAACATCGCCCGCTCGCTGCCGTTCATCATCCTGATGGTCGCGCTGATGACCTTCACCCGCTGGATCACCGGCACCACCATCGGCCGCGAGGCCGCCATCGTGCCGCTCGCCATCGGCGCCATCCCCTTCTTCGCGCGCCTGGTCGAGACGGCCGTCCGCGAAGTGGACCACGGGCTCGTCGAGGCCGTGCAGGCCATGGGCGGCAACACCTGGACCGTCGTCCGCAAGGTCCTCGTGCCCGAGTCTCTGCCGTCGCTGATCTCCAGCACCACCACCACGATCGTCGCCCTCATCGGCTACTCGGCGATGGCGGGCACCGTCGGCGCCGGCGGCCTCGGCGACATCGCCATCCGCTACGGCTACCAGCGCTTCGAGACCCAGCTGATGTGGATCACCGTCGCGATCCTCGCCGTCGTCATCTCGGTCATCCAGTTCGCGGGCGACTACGCGGCCCGGTCCCTGCACCGCCGCGGCGCCCACTCGGGCCCCGCCCCGAAACTGCGGCTGCTCAAAGCCGCCTCCTGAACTCCCCGTTCACCCATAACGGGGTCGCACCACTCGCAAGGCCATAAGGAAAGGCACTTTTCGTGCGTAACACCGCCAAGATCACCACCGCCGTCCTCGCCGCCGGAGCCCTCACCCTCGGGCTCAGCGCCTGCGGCGCCGGCGACTCCGGCTCCGACGGACCCCTGATCGTCGCCGCCAGTCCCGTCCCGCACGCCGAGATCCTCAACTACGTCAAGGACAACCTGGCGAAGAAGGAGGGCCTGGACCTCCAGGTCAAGGAGTTCACCGACTACGTCACGCCGAACACGGCGACGCAGGACGGCTCCGTGGGCGCCAACTACTTCCAGAACAAGCCGTACCTCGACGACTTCAACAAGAAGAACGGCACCGACATCGTGCCCGTCGTCACGGTCCACCTGGAGCCGCTCGGCCTCTACTCCCACAAGGTCAAGAAGGCCGACGACCTGAAGAGCGGTGCGACCGTCGCCATCCCCAATGACACGGTCAACGAGGCCCGCGCCCTCAAGCTCCTCGCCGCCAACGGGCTCATCACCCTCAAGGCGGGCGTCGGCAACGAGGCGACCCCCTCCGACATCACCAAGAACCCCAAGAACCTCAAGTTCAAGGAGCTGGAGGCGGCCCAGACGCCGCGCTCCCTCGACGACGTGGACGCCGCCGTCGTCAACGGCAACTACGCCATCGAGTCCGACCTCAAGCCGTCGAAGGACGCCCTCGTCCTGGAGTCCCCGAAGAACAACCCGTACGGCAACTTCCTCGCCGTGAAGAAGGGTGAGGAGAACGACCCGCGCGTGAAGAAGCTCGCGAAGCTCCTCACCTCGCCCGAGGTGAAGAAGTTCATCCAGGACAAGTACGCCGGCTCCGTGCTCGCCTCCTTCTGAGCCCGCGCCCGGCACCCGTCCCGCACGGGGTCCTCCCTCACCGGGTGGGGGAGGGCCCCGTGGTGCGGATCAGTGCTTTCATGCTGCATGCTGGGCAGTTCAGCAGGCCCTGAAGGTTCACCGAAGGTTACGGAGCGCGCATGACGAGCACCTTTCCCAACGTCTCCATCAGCACGGAGCGGTTGGTCCTGCGCCCCTTCGAGGAGCCGGACATCCAGTCGTTCGCCGACATGATGAACGACGAGCTCGTCACCGCCTGGACCACCGTCCCGCACCCCTACACGGAGGCCCACGCCCGCTCCTGGATCACCGAACAGGCCCCCGCCGAGCGGGCCGAGGGCCGCGGCATCGTCTTCGCCGTCACCGAGTTCCTCACCCAGCGCCTCGTCGGCGTCGTCCACATCCGGAACACCGACTGGCGGATCCGCTCCAGCGAGATCTCCTACGTCATCGCCCCCTGGGCCCGCGGCGAGGGCTACGCCTCCGAGGCGGCGCTCATCACCGCGCAGTGGCTCTTCAACGACCAGAAATTCGAGCGCCTCGAACTGCGCACCCCGGCCGACAACACCGCCTCCCAGCAGGTGGCCCAGAAGATCGGCTGCATCAGCGAGGGAGTGCTGCGCGGCGCCTGGATAGCCCGGGCCCGGACGGACGACGGCGAGTGGACCGAGGTGCGCACCGACCTGATCGTCTGGAGCCTGCTTCCCGAGGACCTGGAAGGCGTCGGCGACCAGCTGCCCGGCGGCTTCACGTCCTTCGGCGACTGGAACTGACGCAGGCGACCGGAACGGACACCGCGCGCGACGGCACTGCCGCCCCTTCCGGCGGGTTCACCGGGTACTCTCACGGAGCCCGCCTGCGGGCAGCTCATCACACGGCACACACACGACCTGCGAAAACCCCTGGAGACTGACGACGATGGCCGACCGGGTCACGGTGATCGGCTGGGACGGTTCGCCGCTGACCACCGCGGCACGCGCCGCCCTGGGTGCCGCCACGCTCGTGGCGGGTGCCGCCCACCACCTGGCGCTCCCCGAGGTACCCGCCGGCGCCGAGCGCATCCGCCTCGGCAGCGTCGCACTCGCCGCCCGCCGCATCGCCGGCCACCGCGGCACGGCCGTCGTGCTCGCCGACGGCGACCCCGGCTTCTTCGGCGTCGTACGCACCCTGCGCGCCCCCGAGTTCGGCCTCGAAGTGGAGGTCGTCCCCGCCGTCTCCTCGGTCGCCGCCGCCTTCGCCCGCGCCGGCATGCCCTGGGACGACGCCCAGGTGGTCGTCGCACACCGCCGCACCCTGCGCCGCGCGGTGAACGTGTGCCGCGCCCACACCAAGGTGGCCGTTCTCACCTCACCCGGCGCCGGCCCCGCCGAACTCGGACTGCTCCTCGAAGGAGTCCACCGCTCCTTCGTCATCTGCGAGGAACTCGGCACCGCACACGAGCGGGTCAGCGTCGTCACCTCCGACAAGGCCGCCGACCACACCTGGCGCGACCCCAACGTCGTCATCGTCCTCGGCGGCCCGGCCGGACCCGGCACCGCGGGGGAGACCGGCGGCTGGATCGCCGGCCGCGACCCGTCCGCCGGACCACGAGGCTGGTCCCTGCCCGCCGACGCGTACGGCGGTGACCTCAAAGAGGGCGAGACGCAGCTGCTGCGCGCCTCCCAACTCGCCCGCCTCGGACCGCGTGTCGGCGACCTCGTGTGGGACATCGGCTGCGGCAGCGGAGCCTTCGCCGTCGAGGCCGCGCGCGCCGGCGCCGCCGTCCTCGCGGTCGACAGCGACCGGGCGGCCTGCGCCCGCACCGACGTGGCCGCCCGCCGCCTCGGCGTCCAGCTCCAGATCGTGCACGGCACCGCCCCGCACGTCCTGGAGAACCTGCCCGAACCCGACGTCGTTCGCGTCGGCGGCGGGGGAGCGGCCGTCGTCTCGGCCGTCGCCGACCGCCGCCCGCAGCGCATCGTCACGCACGCCGCCACCCGGGACGCCGCCGAACTCATCGGCCGGGACCTGACGGAGCACGGATACGGCGTCGAGTGCGCCCTGCTCCAGTCCGTCGAACTCGACACCCGGGCCTGGACGGAGAAGGAACGGAGCGTCGCGTTCCTGCTCAGCGGGGTACTGCCCCGGCGCAGCGCCTGACCCCGCCGCCGTCCCCGTGATCGGGTTGTCGTACTGCGCGCGGTAGGCTGGCCGATCGCTGCACCGCACGCGGACGTCCGGCAGTTCGTCGGCCAATGTCCGGAAAACCCGCCCGTTTTGGGGGGAGTGTGGTACGGCAGAACCGGAGGACGCGCAACGTGGCGCAGTCCACAGTGGAACCGTCGCGGATCAAGCTGCCGTGACGGCGCTTCGGCCGCAACAATGCCAGTGAGTGGCTTTGTCGCCTTTTCCGGGCGGGCCGTTCGTGCCGCTGGGGACGCACGCTCGTTCTTCACTGTGGGGCGGTCGGTGCGCCGTTCCGGGTGAGCTGGTCGTAGGAGCACTAACCGATGGGCGAGGGGTACGCATGACCGACACCGGCCAGGTCCCGGGCGAGGGACTGCCGGAGAGCGCAGGCATGGTGGAACAGCCGGGCGCCCCCGCGCACGGTGCGTACGCCTACCTCTCCGAGGACACCGTCGAGGACGAGGACCTGCTGCTGCCGGGCTCCCATGGCGCCTGGGGCAACGAGGTCACCCCGCCCGCGCCGGAGCCGGTCGTCGAGGCCGTGCACCAGCCGGGCCCGCACGAGCTCTCCGGCCGCGACAGCGGCTCGGTCGACCTCGGCGGCGTCCGCCTGCCCGACCCGCCGCCGATCCCGCCGATCACCCCGCGCCGGCCGCTGCACCTCGGCCCGCCTCTCCCCGACAGCTCCGCCAGCCCGGTGCGCTCGCTCGCCGACCGCGGCCCCGCGGAAGCGCCGGTACGACAGCCCGTGGGGGCGGCGCCCGGCCCCGAGTACCTCGACGGCCCGCGCGCCCCGGAGGCGCCCGCGCCGGCCGCCGCGCCCTGGGGCGCGCAGGTTTCGCCCCAGGCCCCGGTGAGCGCCGGGGCGGCGCCTGCGGAAACGGTTGTTCCGGCAGCGGAGCAGGCCGGCACGGCCCAGGCCGTCGCCACCGGGGTCGCCCCGGAGCCGGTCCCCGCGGCAGCGACGGCCCCGGCCGGTTCCGCGCAGGGCGCCTACGCGGAGCAGCCGGCGCAGGGTGTCTACGCCGAACAGGCCGCGCAGGCTGCGACGGCGCCGGACGAGCCCGCCGGTGCGCCGGTGGCCGCCGACGAGCCGGAGCAGGCCGTTCCCGCCGAGGGTGCGGCCGTTGTGAGTGCGGCCGTCGTGGGTGACCCCGCCGGCGTGGGTGCCGGTACCTCCGGGGACCAGGTGGCCGCGGCCGAGCCCGGGGTTGCTGGTGTGCCCGCTGGTGTGGGCGTTGGCCCGGAGGGTGAGCCGGTGGCCGAGGCGGAGCCGAGCGAATCGCCGGTTCCGGAGGATGCGCCGGGGCCGGTCGTGGACGGTTCCGGCCAGGACGGTGAACCGGCGCTCGCCGATGGTGCTCCCGACGTACCCGGGGGGCCGGGTGCCACCGGAGAATCCGCCGACGGTGGTGAGCAGGCCCCGGAGGCTGCTGCGGAGCAGGGCACGGCATCCGCTCCTGTCCCGGAGGCCGCACCGGTGCCCGAGGCGGTCCCGTTCCCGGGGGCCGCCACGGCGCCCGAGCCTGCTGTCGTAGTTCCGCCCGAGGCGGATGCAGGGCAGGCCGTCGCCGCCCAAATGCCGGACCCTGTGGGGCCCGACGCTGCGGCACAGGCACAGGCACAGGCAGCGGGGGCCACTCCCGAGGCTGCCGCACCGGGCGTGCCCGCGACCGAGTCCGTCGTGCAGGAGCCGGAGGCCGGTGACGACGAGGCCGCGGCACAAGCTGCTGAGCCGATTGCCCAGACCCCCGAGGCAACTGACGCCGATGCGGCCGCGCAGGAACCCGAGATGACGGCGCCGCAGACCGCCGCTGCCGCCCCCGAAGAGCCCAGCCCGGCCCCCGAAGCGCCCACGCCGGCGCCGGAAGCACCCGCCCCTGCCACCCCCGCCCCGACCCCCGAGGCGGTCGTCCCGGAAGCCGGCGCTCCGGCTGCCGAGGCCCCCGCGCCCGCCGGCGCACCCGCCCCCGAGGCGCCCGTCGAGGCACCGGAGGCCACCGCACCGACTCAGCCCCCTGCCGCAACCGTGCCTCCTCAGGCCACCGAGACGGCCACGCCCGACTCCGGAGCAGAGATCCCCGCACCTGCCCAGGCGGCCCCCGGCGAGGCGGCGGTACCGGCTCAGGCCCCCGAAA
>KE353989.1 GCA_000415505.1 Streptomyces afghaniensis 772 | reverse complement strand
ACCCCGGCCCCCGCGGCACCGGAAGCCCCCCGAACCCCCCAGCCCCCGGAGACCCCCCGGCATCCGCCGAGGACGTCACCGTCGTACTCCCCGGCCCGGCCCCGGACGAGCAGGCCGGACAGCATGTCCAGGGCCCGCAGCAGTCCCAGGGCGTCGTCCCCCAGCCGGCCCAGCCCGAGGCGGAACCCGTGGTCATCGTCCCCGCACCCCGCGAAGGCGACGCCGAACTCGCACAGAACGCCGACGACCTCGACACCCGGGGCGCCGAACAGGAAGACCTGGCGGATCAGGAACGCCACGAAGCAGAGAGCGCGGCAGCAGTGGCAGAAGCACGACAGTCCACCGGTCCCGCCGCCCCCGGCTACGACCCCGCCGAGCGCGAGGCCGTGCTGAAGGTCATGCGCGAACGCCGCGACATCCGCAACGGCTTCCGCAGTGACCCCATCCCGCACGAGGTGCTGCTCCGCGTCCTGGAGGCCGCCCACCACGCGCCCTCCGTCGGTCACTCGCAGCCCTGGGACTTCGTCGTCATCCGCTCCGCCGACACCCGGCGCGCGATGCACGAACTGGCCATGCGCCAGCGCGACGCGTACGCGAAGTCCCTCCCCAAGGGCCGGGCCAAGCAGTTCAAGGAACTGAAGATCGAGGCCATCCTCGACACCCCGGTGAACATCGTCGTCACCGCAGACCCGACCCGTGGCGGCCGCCACACCCTCGGCCGTCACACCCAGCCCCAGATGGCCCCGTACTCGGCCGCCCTGGCCGTGGAGAACCTCTGGCTCGCCGCCCGCGCCGAAGGCCTCGGCGTCGGCTGGGTCAGCTTCTTCGACGAGCGCGAGATGGTCCGCGCCCTCGGCCTGCCCGAGCACCTCGAGGTCATCGCCTACCTGTGCGTCGGTTACGTCGACGAGTTCCCGGACGAACCCGAGCTGTTGCAGGCGGGCTGGTCCAAGCGCCGCCCGCTGTCCTGGGTCGTGCACGAGGAGACGTACGGCCGCCGCGCCCTGCCCGGAGAGGAACCGCACGACCTGCTCGCCGAGACCGTCGCGCAGATCCGCCCGCTCGACGCCAAGGCGCTCGGCGAGGCGTGGGAGCGCCAGAAGCGTATGACCAAGCCGGCCGGTGCGCTGGGCATGCTGGAGATCATCTCCGCGCAGCTGTCCGGCCTGTCCCGCCAGTGCCCGCCGCCCATCCCGGAGCCCGCGGCCGTGGCGATCTTCGCCGGTGACCACGGCGTGCACGCGCAGGGGGTCACCCCCTGGCCGCAGGAGGTCACGGCCCAGATGGTGGCCAACTTCCTCGGCGGCGGCGCCGTCTGCAACGCCTTCGCGACCCAGGTGGGCGCCGAGGTCTGCATCGTCGACGTGGGTGTCGCCGCCGACCTCCCGGCCACGCCGGGCCTGCTGCCCCGCAAGGTCCGGGCCGGCACGTCCGACATGACCACCGGCCCCGCGATGACCCGCGAGGAGGCCAGGCAGGCCATCGAGGTCGGCATCGAAACCGCCCGCGACCTGGTCGCCGCCGGCAACAAGGCCCTGCTCACCGGTGAGATGGGCATCGCGAACACGACCGCCTCCGCGGCCCTGATCTCCGTCTTCACGGGTGTGGACCCGGCCGAGGTGACGGGCCGGGGGACCGGTATCAACGACGAGACCCTCGCCCGCAAGACCGAGGTCGTCCGCCGCGCCCTCGAACTCCACCAGCCGGATCCGGCCGACCCGATCGGCGTGCTCGCCGCGATCGGCGGCTTCGAACACGCCGCCATCGTCGGCCTCCTCCTCGGCGGCGCGTCCCTGCGCACGCCGGTGATCCTGGACGGCGTCAGCGCCGGAGCCGCCGCCCTGGTGGCCCGCGCCATCGCCCCGGAGGTCCTGGCGGCGTGCATCGCCGGCCACCGCAGCGCCGAGCCCGGCCACGTGGCCGCCCTGAACAAGCTCGGCCTGCGCCCCCTGGTCGACCTCGACCTCCGCCTCGGCGAGGGCACGGGCGCCCTCCTGGCTCTCCCCCTGGTCCAGAGCACGGCCAGAGCGATGCACGAGGTGGCGACGTTCGATTCGGCGGGAGTGACGGAGAAGTAAGGCTCCTGAGGTGCACGTGGGTCCGTGGGCACGGACCCACGCACCCGCACCCGGTGGCGACGCCCAGCCACCGGACACCTGTGCCACCCCGAACACCCGCGCCGTAAAATCCGCACGTCAGGGCTACCGAACCACCGCCGCAACAGGAGCCGCACCCTCATGGCCGAACACCCCGCCTACCCCGTAGGCCTCCGCCTCACCGGCCGTCGCGTGGTCGTCCTCGGCGGCGGCCAGGTCGCCCAGCGCCGCCTCCCGGCCCTGATCGCGGCGGGCGCGGACATCATCCTCGTGTCCCCCGAGGTCACCCCCTCCGTACAGGCCATGGCGGACGCCGGCGAGATCACCTGGCACCAGCGTCCCTACGAGGAGGGCGACCTCGCCGACGCCTGGTACGCCCTCATCGCCACCGGCGACACGGAAGCGAACACCAGGGCCTCCGCCGAGGCGGAACGCAACCGCGTCTGGTGCGTCCGCTCCGACGACGCCGACGAGGCGACGGCCTGGACCCCCGCCACCGGCCACAGTGAGGGCGTCACGGTCGCCGTACTGACCACGGACGCCCGCGGCCGAGACCCCCGCCACACCGCCGCCATCCGCGACGCCGTCGTCGAGGGCCTGCGCGACGGCACGCTCGTCGCCCCGCACCACCGCACCCGCACACCCGGAGTCGCCCTGGTCGGCGGCGGCCCCGGCGACCCGGACCTGATCACCGTGCGCGGCCGTCGTCTGCTCGCCGAGGCGGACGTCGTCATCGCGGACCGCCTCGGCCCGCGCGATCTCCTCGCCGAGCTCCCGCCCCACGTCGAGGTGATCGACGCGGCGAAGATCCCTTACGGTCGCTTCATGGCGCAGGAGGCCATCAACAACGCGCTGATCGAGCACGCGAAGCAGGGCAAGTCGGTGGTCCGCCTGAAGGGTGGCGACCCGTACGTCTTCGGCCGCGGCATGGAGGAACTCCAGGCCCTCGCCGAGGTCGGTATCCCCTGCACGGTCGTCCCCGGGATCTCCAGCTCGATCTCGGTCCCGAGCGCGGCCGGTATCCCGGTCACCCACCGCGGCGTCGCCCACGAGTTCACCGTGGTCAGCGGCCATGTCGCGCCGGATGACGAGCGCTCCCTGGTCGACTGGCCGGCCCTGGCCAGGCTGACCGGCACGCTGGTGATCCTCATGGGCGTCGACAAGATCGGAAAGATCGCGGAGGCGCTCGTCGCGCACGGAAAGCCGGCCGACACCCCCGTCGCCCTCGTCCAGGAGGGCACGACGGCGGCTCAGCGCCGAGTCGACGCCACTCTTGCGACGGTAGCGGAGACGGTCCGCACCGAGGACGTGAAGCCCCCGGCGGTCATCGTCATCGGCGAGGTCGTGAAGGTCGGCCCGACAGCCACCGCGCCCCGCGAGTAACCCCGGGTAACCCAACCCGCCCAAGCCGTTGGCACCGCACCCAGGACAAGGCAGTATCACCCTGTGGCCGATCTCATCACCGTCGAGGATCCCGACGACCCGCGCCTGCACGACTACACCGGCCTGACCGACGTGGATCTGCGCCGCAAGCGCGAACCCGCCGAGGGCCTCTTCATCGCGGAGGGCGAGAAGGTCATCAGAAGGGCCAAGGAAGCGGGCTACGAGATGCGGTCCATGCTGCTCTCGGCCAAGTGGGTCGACGTCATGCGCGACGTCATCGACGAACTCCCCGCCCCGGTCTACGCGGTCAGCCCTGAACTCGCCGAGCAGGTCACCGGCTACCACGTGCACCGGGGCGCGCTCGCCTCGATGCAGCGCAAGCCCCTGCCCACGGCGGCCGACCTCCTCCAGACCGCCCGCCGCGTCGTGATCATGGAGTCGGTCAACGACCACACCAACATCGGCGCGATCTTCCGCTCCGCCGCCGCTCTGGGCATGGACGCGGTCCTGCTCTCCCCGGACTGCGCCGACCCCCTCTACCGCCGCAGCGTGAAGGTCTCCATGGGCGCGGTCTTCTCCGTGCCGTACGCCCGCCTGGACACCTGGCCCAAGGGCCTGGAGTCGGTCCGCGAGGCCGGCTTCACGCTGCTCGCCCTCACCCCCGACGAGAAGGCCCGGCCCCTCGACGAGGCTGCCCCGCACACCATGGACCGCGTGGCCCTGATGCTCGGCGCCGAGGGCGACGGCCTCTCCACCCAGGCCCTGGTCGCCGCCGACGAGTGGGTCCGCATCCCCATGTCCCACGGCGTCGACTCCCTCAACGTGGGCGCGGCGGCGGCCGTGGCCTTCTACGCCGTGGCCACCGGCCGCCCGCAGTCCTGAGTCCTGGGGGCCGTACGTGGAACAGCGCCAGGCGATCGTCGCCGTACTGCGGCGCGGGGACCGCGTCCTGGCGATCCGGCGGGGCCCGGCGGTCGCCCGTCCCGGCTACTGGCAGCCGCTGAGCGGCAAGCTCGAACCGGGCGAGACCCAGGATCAGGCGGTCGTCCGGGAGGTCCGCGAGGAGGTCGGTCTCACCGTCGTGCCGCTGGCGAAGGTGTGGGAGTCGGAGACCGACGACCACCGCTTCCGCCTCCACTGGTGGACCGCCCGCGCCGACACGGGGGAGGTCGTCCCCGACCCCGGCGAGGTCGCCGAGACCCGCTGGGTCACGCCGCAGGAGTTCCTTGCCCTGGATCCGGTCTTCGACGGCGACCGCGAGTTCTTCGAGCGGATCCTGCCGGGGCTGTGACGACGGGCCTGAGGCAGCGAAGCCCTATGGTTCGCAGTTCCTGCGCTCCGAAGGCTTACGGTTCGAAGCCTTACGGTTCGAAGCCCTGCGGTCCGTAGCCCTGCTGGACGTGCCCCTGCCGGAGACCGCCCCCGTCGCCGCCGAGTCCGCGCGCCGAGCCCTGGCAGCCCTGCACCAGGGCGATGCCGACCGCCACCAGCAGCGTGACCACGACGAACACGAACAGCCGCTGCCGCAGCAGCCTGGGGTTGGCGGGCCGCAGCCCGGTCCCCGTGTTCCTGGGTCCCGGACGCCCGGTGCCGCTGTGCGGGGCGGGGCGGTTGCCGCTGTCCGACCGGGTCCCGTTGCGCCCGGTGGGCGTCGGCCGCGCTCCGGACCGCGACGGGGTTCCGCCGCGCGAGGCACCTGAGCCGCGCATCGGAGTCCGGCCGCGGTTCCCGCCGCCCGTCGGCCGGTTTCCGCCACTCGCCGCCCGGGCTCCGCCCCGCGCACCGGTTCCGCCCCGCGCGCCGGCTCCGCTCTGGGAAGCCGGA
>KE353988.1 GCA_000415505.1 Streptomyces afghaniensis 772 | reverse complement strand
CGGGCAACGGAAAGGCCACCCGAACCCGCGTCACGGAAGCGGCCGGCGGACGCAGCCGCTGGAACGGGGTGCTGCCGCTGCGGACCCTGCTGATCGAGCAGCCCGCAGAAGCGGCCGAGCCGACCGGCTACTGGGTTCCCAACCTGCCTGTCACCACCCCGGTCGCCGACCTGGTGCGGTGGGCCAAGATGCGCTGGCGGATCGAGCACGACTACCGCGAACTCAAGCACGGCCTGGGCCTGGACCACTTCGAGGGCCGCACCTGGCGCGGCTGGCACCACCACGTCACCCTCGTCACCGCCGCCCAGGCCTTCCTCACCCTTCGGCGGCTCGACCCAAAAGCCCCGATGCCGGCCTGACCCTCTACCAGGTCCTCGACGTCCTTCAGGACCTGCTGAGGTGCTGGACCGGCACCTGCACCACCTGCGGCCGCCCCCTGCCGACCGGAAGAACCAGAACCTAACGAAGCACTACTAGTCCCGGAGCGATCTGCAACGGCTGAGTTCGGTCACCGATGAAGACATGAATCAGTCTTCATGTGTTCCTGTATGGTGGGGAGGCATGCCCCCGCCCGAAGGACTCTTCTGATGACCTCCACCCTCACGCCGCAGCCGGTCGACCGGGCGGAGCCCGCGCGCACCGGGACCGTGCCCCGGCGGCGTACCCGTGTCCTCGCGCTCCCCGAGGCGCGCTGGGCCGCGGCGGCCACCGTCCTCTTCCTGCTAGCGCTGCCCTTGCAGCTGACCGGCGCCCCGGCCTGGACCTGGGGCCCGCTCTACGCCCTGTCGTACGTCACGGGCGGCTGGGAGCCGGGCTGGGAAGGGCTCAAGGCGCTCAAGGAGCGCACCCTCGACGTCGACCTGCTCATGGTCGTAGCCGCCCTGGGGGCGGCCTCGATCGGGCAGGTCATGGACGGCGCCCTGCTCATCGTCATCTTCGCCACCTCCGGCGCGCTGGAGGCGTTGGCCACCGCCCGCACCGCCGACTCCGTCCGCGGCCTGCTCGATCTCGCCCCCGCCACGGCCACCCGGCTGACTCCGGACGGCGGCGAACAGACCGTGTCCGTCGAGGAGCTGGCGGTCGGCGACACCGTCCTCGTCCGCCCCGGTGAGCGCGTCGGCGCCGACGGCCGAGTGCTGGACGGGGCGAGCGACGTGGACCAGGCGACCATCACCGGCGAACCGCTCCCCGCGGCGAAGGAGCCGGGCGACGAGGTCTTCGCGGGCACCCTCAACGGCACCGGCGCCCTGCGGATCAGGGTCGAGCGCGACGCGTCCGACTCGGTGATCGCCCGGATCGTCCGGATGGTGGAGGAAGCGTCCGAGACGAAGGCGCCCACCCAGCTGTTCATCGAGAAGGTCGAACAGCGTTACTCGCTGGGCATGGTGGCCGCGACCCTGGCCGTCTTCCTGGTGCCCCTCGCCTTCGGCGAGCAGCTCACCGACGCGCTGCTGCGCGCCATGACGTTCATGATCGTGGCATCGCCGTGCGCGGTCGTGCTGGCGACCATGCCGCCCCTGCTGTCGGCCATCGCCAACGCCGGACGGCACGGCGTGCTGGTGAAGTCGGCCGTGGTGATGGAGCGGCTCGGCCAGATCGACGCGGTCGCGCTGGACAAGACCGGCACGCTGACCGAGGGCAGCCCGCGCGTCACCGATGTCCGGCCGCTG
>KE353987.1 GCA_000415505.1 Streptomyces afghaniensis 772 | reverse complement strand
GACCAGGACGACGGCAAGGGTGGACGTGTGCGGTCGTCACGTCGACCGCCCCCGGCGTTCGGCCCCCACCCGAGCGTAGTGGTCGATCAGGTCGGGGGCGTCCACCGTCGCGGGGTTGACCACCTGCTCGGCCGGGGCGCCCTGGAGGAGGCGTTTGACGGGGACTTCGAGTTTCTTGCCGGTGCGGGTGTGCGGGATGCCGGGGGCTTCGAGGATCTCGTCGGGGACGTGGCGGGGTGAGGCGCCGGCCCGGATCGCCTCCTTGATCTTCTCGCGGAGCGGGTCGTCCAGGGTCACGCCGGCGGCGAGGACCACGAACAGCGGCATCCAGTAGCCGCCGTCGGGTTCCTCGGTGCCGATGACGAGGGCCTCGGTGATCTCGGGGAGGCGTTCGACGACGTCGTGGATGTCGGCGCTGCCCAGGCGTACGCCGTTGCGGTTCAAAGTGCTGTCGGAGCGGCCGTGGACGATCACGGAGCCGTGCCCCGTGACAGTGATCCAGTCGCCGTGCCGCCATACCCCGGGGTAGGAGGAGAAGTAGGCGTCGCGGTAGCGGGTGCCGTCGGGGTCGTTCCAGAAGTACAGCGGCATCGACGGCATCGGGCGGGTGACGACCAGTTCGCCCACCTGGTCCACGATCGGGAAGCCCTCGGCGTCGTATGCGGCCAGCGCCACGCCCAGGTGGGGCGCCGACAACTCTCCCGGCCAGACCGGTGTGTTGGGTGCGCTGCCGGCGAAGCCGGACACCACGTCCGTGCCGCCGCTGATGGACGCGAGCAGGACGTGGTCGCCGACGTGGTGGCGGACCCAGGGATAGGCGGAGGCCGGCAGAGCGGAGCCGGTGCAGCCGACCACGCGGATCGAGGACAGGTCGTGCACCGAGGGGTCGATGCCGAACTTGGCCATGCCCAGCAGGTACTGGGGGCTGGTGCCGAAGACGGTCACGCGATGGCGCGCGGCCAGCTCCCACAGGACGTCGGGCTTGGCGAAGGGCGCGGGGCTGCCGTCGTAGGTGCACGTCGTGGCGCCCGTCAGGAGAGTGGAGGTGACCAGGTTCCACATCATCCAGTGGGTGGTGGTGTACCACAGGAGGCGGTCGCCGGGGCCCAGGTCGGAGTGCAGGCCGAGGGTCTTCAGGTGCTCCAGCAGGACGCCGCCGTGGCCGTGGACGATGCCCTTGGGCAGGCCGGTGGTGCCGGAGGAGTACACGACCCACAGGGGGTGGTCGAACGGCACGGGAGTGCAGGTGAGTTCCTCGGCGCGTGTGACCGCGTCCTCCCACGGCACCACCGGCGACGGGTACGCCCTCGACGGCCACGGCAGGCCCACGTGGTCAACCAGCACGGTGGCCTTCAACGTCGGCAGCGCACCGGCGAGTTCGAGGGTGGCCTCGCGGCGGTCGTGGGTGGTGGCGTTGAAGAGGTAGCCGTCGGCGCCGATCAGGACGGTGGGTCGGAGCTGGGCGAAGCGGTCGGCGGCGGCCTTGGGGGCGTAGTCCTGCCCGCAGACCGACCACACGGCGCCCAGGCTCGCGGCGGCGAGAAACGCGACGATCGCATGCGGGGTGTTGGGCAGGTAGCCCACGACCCGGTCGCCTTTGCCGACGCCAAGGTCGCGCAGGGTGGCGGCGACCGAGGCGACCTGAGCGCGCAGGCGTCTCGCGGTCACCTCGTAACCGGAGCCGGTCTCGTCGAGCGCGATGATCGCCACGGCGTCGTCGGCGAGGTTGCGCAGGGCGTGGTGGGCGTAGTTGAGGGTGGCGCCGGGGAACCAGCGGGCGCCGGGCATCCGCTCCTCCGCCAGCACCTGCTCGTACGGGGTGTCCGCGTCGATGTCGAAGTACTCCCACACCGCGCCCCAGAAGCCCGCCAGGTCGGTGACCGACCAGCGGTGCAGGGCGGCATAGTCGGAGCCGGCCATCCCGACGTGGCGGGCGAAGTCCATGATGTGGCTGTCCGCGACGGACTGCGGATCGGGCGTCGTGAAAGGCTCGGGCACGGTCATCGTGTGGCGCTCCTCAGCAGGCCGTTCGCGACGGTCCGTCGGGGTGGGTGGGGGCTGCGCGTGGTGTGCAGAAGGGCCGCCCAGGCGGCGGTGCCGGTGAAGTCGCGGCCCCCGGCCGGGACGACGTCCATGACGACGCGGTCGGGGCGCAGCAGGACGGCGTCGGCCCGTCCGGCGCGCAGCCAGGCCGCGAGCGTGCCGTCGTCGCCGAGGCCGGTCACGGGAATCGCCCGGACGCCGATCGCCTGGGCGAGCGCGTTCAGCGAGGGCCAGGGCTCCGCGGTGGTCAGGATGGTGAAGGAGTCGCCGAGCAGCTCGTCGAGGCGGGCGCGCCGTCCGTCGCCGGTCGAGTCCACGGCCTGCGGGCAGTGGGCGCCCGCCGAGGCCCCGTGCGGATGCGGCGTCGGACGAGGG
>KE353986.1 GCA_000415505.1 Streptomyces afghaniensis 772 | reverse complement strand
CGATGAGCAGCGGCTTGCCGTCGCTGGTGCGGACGCCGCTGCTGTTGCCGCCGACGGCGCCGTACTTGTCGCCGCCCGCGCCGCCGAGCGCGTCACCCGAAGCGCTGGACGCCGACCGCGAGGTCAGCCGCGTCCCCGGGCGTGACGCTGAGCGTGCCCGCGGTGTAGCCGCCCGCGCCGCCGTTGGCGAAGGGGGTGCCCTCGCCGCCCTGACCCCAGGCCCGCACGTCCAGCGCCGTGACGCCGGCCGGGACCTGGAACTCCTCGCGGGCGCCGGTCGGATCGAACAGCCGGCAGCCGGAGAAGCCCTCCGTCGGCGTGCAGGTCTTCCCGGCGAGGACCGCGCTGCCGGCGGCCGTGGCGGCCGGCGCGCCCGTCAGGGCGGTACCGGCGGTCAACGCCACGAAGCCCAGGGCCGCCGCGCCGCGCCGGAATCTGGCGCGGCGCAGCACGACGGAATCGCGATGCATCAAGGAAACTCCCCAACTTGTCACAAGCTCCCCCCCAGGGAGCCATGAAACGCTCGATCAGAATCGAACACGATCAGTGGGACAGCTGACCAAACTTGAGGCTGCTGGTCAACTGAGAATGGTCGATTCCGGGCAACCGCTTGCTGAGCCCGCCACGAGCGTCTTCCGGGCTCACGAGACCGGCCCCGGGAGCGGACCCGGCAGCGGACCCGGAGTCGGCCGGGCAGAGGGCGCGGACGACGTACGCGTAGAGGGCGTTGTCGATCGCGTGCGGCTCGATGTCGCCGTTCTCGTCGACCCTCTGGTACTTCATCAGGTTCTGCGCGAGAGCCACCTGGCGCTTGCCGTCCCGGCTGGACAGCGCGGTCGTGCCGGCGCCGAACACCGCGCCGTCGTGGCCCCAGAAGCGGCCGCACGGCATCTCGAGCGCGTAGATGCCGAGGCCGTAGTCGAGGCCGCTCACCGGGACCGTGCGCGTCATCTCGTCCAGGGCGGCCTTGCCGATCAGCTTCCCGCCGAGCAGGGCGCGGTAGAAGCGGTTCAGGTCGTCGGTGGTGGAGACGACCGCGCCCGCGGTGTACGCCCAGGACATGTCGTAGACGCTGTAGTCGCGCGGCGGGTCGATCAGGCCGTAGAACGACTCGTACATCCGCGGGTGCGGGCCCTTGATGTACGGGGTGCGCGGGAAGGACGTGTGGCGCAGCCCGGCCCGGTCGATGACCTTGCGGGTGATGTACTTCTCGGCGTCCTGGCCGGTGACCTTCTGCAGGAGCAGCCCGGCGATGACGTAGTTGGTGTTGGAGTACGAGCCGGGCAGCTCGCCCGGGCGTCCGGTGGCGGGGGCGGCGAGGCCCAGCCGGACCAGTTCCCCGGGGCGGATGGAGCGGAAGCGCTCCTCGTCGAGGCTGGCGGTCGAACCCTCGACGAGGGAGGGGAAGGCGCCCGCGATGTAGTCGCCGATATGGCTGGTGTGGTTCAGGAGCATGCGGACGGTGATCTGCCGGCCGCGCTCCCCGGGTATGAGGTCGGGGAGGTAGTCGCCGATGGGCGCGTCGAGCCGGAGGCGGCCGCGCTCCACCTGCTGGAGCAGGGCGACGGAGGTGAAGGTCTTGCTGATGCTGCCCACGCGGTGCCGCATGCCCGGGGTGACGGGGCGGCCGGTCTCCACGTCGGCGACGCCGGAGGCTCCGGTCCACCGCTCGCCGCCGTCTCTGACGGACGAGAAGACGCCGTACATGCCCGCCTCGTGGATGGCGTCCAGCGAGTCGCGCAGAGCGGCTCTGTCGAGGGACGTGCGGTCCACGGACCCTGCGGGCGGCGCGGCCGGGCCGGCGTGAGCGGGTGCGGTCAGTACGGCGGTGGTCGTCAGCAACGTGGTGCCCAGGACGGTTCCGAGAAGCCGGGCGATACGCAACGGCCTTCCCCTTCCTCGGTGTTCGAAAAGGTCGGGGTCATCGTCACGGGAAGCGGATGCGCCTTACATCCACCCACGGGATGATCGTTTATCGGCCGGTCGATGGCAGAAATGACCACAACTTCCCTTGATTCCGGGGGACTTCACGTGCGAGTCGACCGTCAGTGCGTTCGGGCCGCACGGAGGTCGTCGCGGCGGAACCACCCGGCCAGCACCAGCGGGTAGACGAGATAGCCGAAGCGTGTGGCCGGCATCAGGCACATGGCCAGGGTCAGTCCGAGCGCCACGCGGTCCGCGGCGGCGACGACCGTGCGCGGCGGGCGGGCCAGGAGCCAGACCGCCATCCCGACGGCCGTCGCCGCCAGCGCCGCGACCGCGACGGCGCGTCCCCCGGGCACATGGGTGGCGAGCAGATGGCCGGGGAGCGGGCTGGTCGCGGGCGATCCGGCGCCGGCCGCGCCGAGCGGGAACAGCACCACGTGCTCGACGAACGCGTGCGGATCGACGAGGGCGAACGGCACGACGCCGGCTGCGGCCACCGCCATAGCCGTCACCACGGCGCGTACGGCGGCCCGGCGCCCCGCCGTCACCGCGAGCAGCACCAGCCCGACCGGGAGCAGCGGCCAGGCGGTCCACTTCAGTGCCGCCGCTGCCCCCATCGCCGCGCCCGCGCCGACGGCACCCCCGCGCCGCCCCGCCAGAGCCAGCCCCAGACACATCAGCCCGATCACCGGCAGATCGACCCCGCCCACCGCCAGGGCGAGAGCGACGGCCGGGCAACTGGCCAGCAGCAGGGCGGGGTTGGGAGGGGTCGCACCTACGCCGGTACGGGGGCCGGACCTCCGACGCGCGGCCTGCAGCCGGTCGGCCCCGGGCCGGGCCGCCAAGGCCAGTGCGCCGAGGAACACCGTCGCGAACCACAGCCGGGCGTCCGTGGGCGGGGTGTCGCCCAGCAGGGCGTGGGGGAGGCCGAGCAGGGCCATGCCCGGCAGGTACGGGTTGAAGTCGTCCACGAGCGACGGGTGCGGGGCGTAGGGGCTGCCCGTGGCGAGCAGCAGGTCGCCGGAGTGCTCGACGACGCCGACCTCCGGCTGGGCCGTGCCCAGCACCATCAGCACGGCCAGCGGCAGCAGCACCGAGCCCGCGACCGCCGCGAGCGCGCTCGACCGGCCCCAGGCGCAGGCGCTGCGGCCGGCCAGGACGGCGGCCACCGCGTAGCCGACGGCCGCGCACACGCCCCACACCCGGTGGGCGGGCAGCGTCGTCATGGCGGCCAGGGCGAGCGCGAACACCGCCGATCCGGCCCAGTAGAGGCCGTCCCAGCGCGCTCCGCGCGGGGTGCGCCGCAGACCGTCCCGGTGGCGGAGCGCGCTCGGGGCGGGCTGGAACTGAAGGGCCATGGCCGTACTCCTGTGACCGTGCGGAGGGACGGGCCCTCTGCGCTGTCACGGAGTCGAGGACCGGCCCTCAATCTCCCGCCCGGACACGGCCCGGCCACCTCGGCCGAACGGCCACCGTTCACGGCCCTGCACGCCCTCCCTCGGCCGAACGGCGGACCCGGAACCGGAGTTCACCCGTCCGTCCTACCGAACTGCGTTCGGAATTTCGAACGCGGCACGGCCATGGACCGTGCGGGCGCGACGTTCCGGATCGGGTACTGACCACACCCCCACCGGACGACACCGGCGAGCGGGAAGGCCGGGCCGGGCTCCCGAGCGGCACACGCGGGGACGCGACGGCCCGGACCGGCCTTCCACTGCCCGCAATCTGCCACCCGGCGCCCCGCTCCGCCTCCCGGGCGGGCCCGAACGAGGACGGCCGGGCGAGGACAGGCCGGGCGTGCCTGCGATGATGCGGCGCATGTCGACCCTCGCCACCCTCGCTGTGCTGGCTCTCGCCGCCCTCCACGCCTACATCCTGGTGCTGGAGATGTTCCTGTGGACCACTCCTCGGGCCCGCGCCGCCTTCGGCACCAGCGCCGAGTTCGCGGAGGGCACGAAGGCCCTGGCCGCCAACCAGGGCCTCTACAACGGCTTCCTCGCCGCCGGACTGCTCTGGGGCGCGGTGGCGTCCGACCCGGTGGGCTTCCAGGTCTCGGTGTTCTTCCTGGTGTGCGTGGCGATCGCGGGGGCGTACGGCGCGGCCACCGCCAGCCGCAAGATCCTCTTCGTGCAGACCGTCCCGGCGCTGATCGCCCTGGTCCTGGTGCTGCTCGCGCACTAGCTCAGGGCGTCAGTCGTCCTGGGTGACGGCCTGTTCCATGAGCGCGACCGCCTCCGCCTCCGTGGTCGCGGGCTGCACCACCAGCAGGTCCCAGCGGCCCCGGCGGGCGTGAGCAGGCAGACCGTGTCCGGCGTGGCCGGCGACTCCCTGCGGCCCACGTGGACCTCCCGGCCGCGACGTCCAGCCGCTCCGGACAGGGCCGCCACGGTGTCCCCGTGGACCAGGACGCT
>KE353985.1 GCA_000415505.1 Streptomyces afghaniensis 772 | reverse complement strand
GGGCGCGGCGATGTTCGGCAAGCTGTTCGGCACGGGGTGCGGAGAGACCGGTGGCGGATCCGCATGCCCTGCCGTCCCGCGCAGGCAGAAGAACGGGATGTACACGCTGCGTGCGCTCGGGGACGCCCGGGTGCTCGCGCTGGTCGAGGCCGCCGACGCGGGTGACTGGACGGCGGTCAAGGCGGCGCTGGCTCCGTTCGACCTCGGCCGCGACCACCAAGTCCTCGGTGAGCTGGCCGACGTCGACGGTGTGCAGGACTGGATCGGCCGGGCCGTCGACGGAGGA
>KE353984.1 GCA_000415505.1 Streptomyces afghaniensis 772 | reverse complement strand
CAGCTGGACCGCGACCGTTTCGACGCCTGGGCCGGCGTGCTCAGGCAACTGCTGACGGAGCACGGGGACCGGGTCGCCGCCGTCAGCGTCACCGCCCAGCCGATGCCCTCCGCCGTCATCGCCCTCGCCCCCGTCGAACTGCGCGGCCTCACTCCCGAGGCGGCCCGCGACCGCGTCCTGGACCTCGCGGGCATCGCGGGCCCCGTCGCCCCGGACCTCAGTCGCGGCCCGCGTTTCCCGGACGACCCGCCGGCGGTGTGGGGCGGCGTACCGCGGCGCAACCACCGCTTCGTCGGTCGCTCGGAACTGCTGGAGCAGGTGTACGGAGCGTTCTCAGCGACGGGGCGGGACGGCGCCGCCGTGGCGTTGCGGGGGCCCAGCGGGAACGGCAAGACGCAGCTCGCGATGGAGTACGTCCACCGGTTCGCGGGGGAGTACGACATCGTCTGGTGGATCAGCGCCGCCCAGCGCGTCACCGCCCGCCAGCAGTTCGCCGAGCTCGCCCCGGCCATGGGTGTCCCGGGCACCGGCGACCTGTCGGCCACCATCAAGGCGGTACAGCGTGAGCTCGACGGCACCGCCCGCCCCTGGCTGCTCGTCCTGGACGGGGCCGAGGAGCCCGAGCGACTCGGCGGGCTCGTCCCCGACGGACGCGGACACGTCCTCGTCACCACCCACCGAGGTGAGTGGTCGGCCCACGCCGAGGTCATCGACGTGCCGGCCTTCGCACGCCGGGAGAGTGTCGCGTTCGCCCGGCGGCGCGCCGCGCGGCTCACCGACCATGAGGCGGAGCGGCTCGCCCAGGCGGTGGAGGACATGCCCCTGCTGCTCGACCAGACGGCCGCTTGGCTCCAGCTCAACCCGGGCGTCCCCGTCAACGACTACATACGCGACATCCGGGACGGCAAGCCGGACCGATTCGGCGTCATGGCCTCCGGCCACCACCCGAAGTACGAGATCGCCTGGTCCAAGCTGATCAACACGCTGCGGGAGAGCCACGAACCCGCCTGGCAGCTGCTCAACCTGCTGGTCTGCTTCGCACACGACGTCGTCCCGGTACGCCTGCTGCAGACGGCCCGGCTCGCCGACCTGCCGCCCGAGCTGGCCGAACTGATCGCCGAGCCCAGCAGCTGGAACACCGCGCTGCGCAGGCTCTCCGAGGTCACCTCCATGCGCATCGAGTACGAGCAGGGCCCTCGCATGGACGCTCAGACTGTGGGCACGGTCCGTATGCACCGCCTGTTCCACCGGTTCGTACGGTCCGTGCAGTCGCCTCTCGACGCCGCGCGCTACTCCGCCGCCGCCCGCAGGGTCCTGGTCTTCCGCCGACCCGCGCGACTCGGCCT
>KE353983.1 GCA_000415505.1 Streptomyces afghaniensis 772 | reverse complement strand
CATCGCGAGCGGGCCGCCGAGACCGCCCCGGTAGGCCGTCTGCGACAGCAGCAGCCCACCGGCCGCGAACGCCGCCACGAGCAGCGCCACCCCGACCACCTGGACGCTCAGCAGCGGACCGGACCGGTCCGTCGCGGCCACCGTCACCGTCTGCGTGAGCGCCGAGGCCACCCCGGAGGCCACGCCGGACGCGCTCGCGTGCCGCAGCCCGGGGCGGGCGCCCGGCCGGGACAGCACCCCGATGAGGGCCGCGGTCGCGCCCGCGACCGTCAGCGCCTCGGGAACGCTCAGCACGTCGTCGGGCGCCGGCCCGGACGCCGTGACCAGGATCGCCGCCAGGCCGAGCAGCGTCAGCGCGGTGCCCCGCCACTCGACGGTGCTCACCCGCCGCCCCGCGAGCCGCGCCCCCATCGGCACCGCCGCGACCAGGGTGAGCGCGCCGAGTGGCTGAACCACGGTCAGGGGACCGTACTTCAGCGCCACGACGTGCAGCAGCGCGGCACCCGCGTTCAGCCCGACCGACCACCACCAGGCGCCACGGGCGAGCAGCCGCAGCGTGCCCGAGCCGGGCGAGCGGGAGGCGAGCCGCTCCTGGGCGACCGCGGCGGCCGCGTAGGCGACGGCGGAGACGAGGGACAGGACCACGGCGACGAGGACGGCGCTCATCGGCCCGCCCCCGCGAGCGCCTGCTCGTCGGCCCGGGCCTGAGCCCGGGCCCGGACCGGGACGAGCCCGCCCTGCGCGCGGCCCGCTGTCGTCACCGTGCGGTGCGGCAGGGGGATCGCCGCGAGTGCGAGACCCAGCAGCGCCGTCGCCACGATCGAGTCGAGCCAGTAGTGGTTCGCGGTACCGACGATCACCAGCAGCGTCAGCAGGGGATGCAGCAGCCACAGCCAGCGCCACCGTGAGCGGGTCGCCACGATCAGGCCGACCGCCACCATCAGCGCCCAGCCGAAGTGCAGCGACGGCATCGCCGCGAACTGGTTCGACAGGGAGTCGGTCGCGGGACTGCCGTACACCGACGGGCCGTACGCCCGCGCCGTGTCCACCAGGCCGGTCGCGGCCAGCATGCGCGGCGGGGCGAGCGGGAACAGCAGGTGCAGCACCAGGGCGGCTGCGGTGACGGCGGCCAGCACCCGGCGGGCCCACACGTAGTGGGCCGGGCGGCGCAGGTAGAGCCAGAACAGGAAGGCGGCGGTGGCCGGGAAGTGGACGGCCGCGTAGTAGGTGTTCGCGAGGTGCACCAGGCCGTCGCCGTGCAGCAGCAGGGACTGCACCGCCCCCTCGCCGGGCAGGTGGACCGCTCGTTCGAGGTCCCACACGCGGTGCGCGTTGTGGAAGGCCTCGCCGGTGTGGCCCGTGGCCAGCTGCCGGCCGAGCTTGTAGACGAGGAAGAGCCCTGCGACGAGCAGGAGCTCCCGGACGAGCGGCGGTCGCGCTATCGCGTCGGACCCCGCCGGCGCAGGCTCGGTGCGGGCATTCATCCCCCGGCCCTTTCGGTGACGGTGCTGCTGTTATCGGTACGAGTGCGTACCGATACGCCAGTGTACCGATACGGCCGCGTACCGGTACACTGGCGTATCGATAGACGAACGACACACCGCCGGCCGGGAATTTTCCGGCGGCCCGAGGAAAGCCAGGAGCACCGCCCATGACGTCGCAGGCTGCGGACCGGCCCGAGCCGGTCGGTGTCACGCGCCGCTCCAAGATCACGCCCGAGCGTGAGCAGGAGTTCTACGACGCCGTGCTGGAGCAGCTCCGCGAATGCGGGTACGACTCCGTCACCATGGAGGGGATCGCGGCCAGCACCCGGTGCAGCAAGTCCACGCTCTACCGGCAGTGGAAGACCAAGCCCCAGCTCGTGGCGGCGGCGCTGCGCTCCCACCGGCGGACACGCTGCATCGACACCGGCTCGCTCGCGGACGATCTGCGCGAGGCCGCCAGGGCGGCGGGTGAGCTGTCGGGCCGGGACACCAAGCTCCTCCAGGCGCTCGCCCATGCCGCGCCCCAGGACCCCGAGCTGAAGACTGCATTGCGCGAGGCGCTGGTCGAACCGGAGATCGCCGCGCTGAAGGAGATCATCCGGCGCGGGGTCGAACGGGGCGAGGTGCCCGCCGATCATCCGGCGCTGGAGTACATCCCGGCGCAGATGTTCGGCGTCCTGCGCATCCGGCCCGTCCTGGAGGGCGAGGACGCGGACCCGGACCCGGACTATCTGGTCCGGTTCGTGGAGGCGGCCGTGCTGCCGGCCCTCGGCCTCACCTGAGAACCGGGCCGCCGTCCACGGGATGACCGGACGGCGACCCGACCGCGCCGACCCGTGGGGACGGGGGCGGCGCGCACCCCCCGGCCGGGCGGGGTGCCCCTGTGAGCGGCGGGGGCGCCCCACCCGGCCGTCGGTGTCCGCGGCCCCCTTGTTG
>KE353982.1 GCA_000415505.1 Streptomyces afghaniensis 772 | reverse complement strand
GGTGCCGGGGATCGGGGCCGACCTGTCCGGCGGGCCGGCCTCGGGGACGCTGGCGCTGCTGGCCGCGGGGCTGCCCGGCATGCCGGGCACGGTGCTGGGGCACGGCACGGGCGCGGGGGAGCGGCTGCTGGCGGTGACGTTCAACGACCTGGCCGTCGGAGGGCGGGAGGCCGAGCTGGAGCGGGCGGGTGCGCTGGCCGCGAACCCGCGGCTGCACCATGTCGTCGTGGCCGGTGGCGAGGAGACCCTTCCGTACGCCGATCTGGAGGGCCCGCTGACGGACGAGCCGGGCGCGTCCCTGGTGACGGCGGCGCGGCACCGCGCGCGGCTCGCGGCCGGCAGCGCGGACCACTTCACGGGCTACGGCGCGCGGCAGGTCCTGGACGCCCATCCCGCGCGCCTGGCCGACCTGCTGATGGACCGCAAGCGGCGTCACCTGGTGCGGCCCGTCGCCGCGCTGGCGAAGACGGACGGCTCGGTGCTGGTCCCCGCGCGCGTGTACGCGGCGGCGCGACGGCTGTCCCGGACTCCGTACCGGGCGGGGCTCGAATCCCTGGCCGAGCGCCTGCTCGACCACCGCACGGACGACGGCCTGGACGCGCCCGGAGGTGCGGTGGAGGCCTCGCTCGCCGCGCTGACCTGGGGGAGACCCGGGCCGGCGGCGCGCTGGCTGACCGGTGAGGCGCTCGCTGAAGTATCGGTTCGCCTTCAGGCGGCGACGCACCGGTCGGAGCTGGCGGGGCCGGGGCAGCGGCCAGGGGACTTCCGCGCGCGTGCGGCGCTGGCGCGGCATGCGGCGGACCTGCGGGTGCTGGAGCAGGCCGCGGAGATCCGCTTCCAGCGGCTGCACGCGCCGTTCCTCGACAACCAGGTCGTACGCGCGGCCCGGGCGCTGCCCGAGGCGTTGCGGGTGCGGCCGGGGGCGCGGGCGGCGATCCTGCGTACGGTGCTGGAAGGCGCCGGGGTGCGGGACCTGCCGCCCGGGTGGGGCGCCCCGACCCAGGCGACGGCGGCGGCCGCGGCGCGTACGGGGCTGAGGGTGGCGGCGGACTCCCTGGTCGCCCTGTTCGACACGCCGCTGCTGGCGGAGGCGGGGCTGGTCGAAGCCCGGGTGGTCCGCAAGGCCCTGCGCTCCGCGGCGGCCGGCGAGCCCTCCCCCTGGACGGCCTCGCCGACCTCGTCTCCCTGGAACTGTGGCTGCGCCGCCTGCTGTCCCGCCGCGGCACCTGCTGGACGGGCACACCGGCCCGTCAGCGGGCCGTACCGGCGGGGATCGCGCCGCAGCGGGGGGCGTTGGGGGCGGGGGCCGCCGGGGTGCGGCGGGTGTAGCGCCTTCCCCTGGCCGCGGGCAGTCATGTCTCCCCCAGTGCCTCAAGGGCCTGGGAGGTGCCCCCAGGGCGGCACGGGTGGGCGCAGCGGCACCCCGTTCCGCCGGGCTGCGGACCCACCCGGCCTCAGCCGCAACGCCGGGCACCTGGCAGCGCCGAGTCGTACAACGCCTGCCGTCCCCGCCGCCTCAGAAACACCCGGCCCCGAAAACCCGACGGCCCTCACACCCACCCGGGCGACAATGACCCGGTGCGGTACAGAATCCTGGGCGTCACCACGGCAGAGGACGAGCACGGCACAGCCGTACCCGTCGGCGGCCCCCGCCTCCGCGCCCTGCTCACCGCCCTCGCCCTACGCCCCTCCCGCGTCACCACCCCCCGGACGCTGATCGACGAGGTGTGGACGGACGACCCGCCCCAGGACGCCCACGCCGCGCTCCAGGCCCTCATCGGCCGCCTCCGCCGCGCCCTCGGCAAGGACGCCGTGACATCGGACACCGGCGGCTACCGCCTCACGGCCACACCGGACGACATCGACCTCTTCGTCTTCGAACGGCTCGTCCGGCAGGGCACCGACGCCCTCGCCGCCGACGCCCCCGCCCTGGCGGAACGCCATCTCGACGACGCCCTCGCCCTCTGGCGCGGCCCCGCCCTCGCCGACCTCCCCGACCGCACCGCCGCCACCCGCCCGGAGGCCACGCGCCTGGAGGCGACCCGGGCCCGGGCAGAGGCCCGCCTACGGCTCGGCCGCGCCGCGGACGTCGTACCGGAACTGCGCGAACTGACCTCCGTCCACCCGTACGACGAACCGCTGCACGTCCTCCTCATCCGCGCCCTGCGCGACACCGGCCGCGAAGCCGACGCCCTCGCCGCGTACGAGTCCGCCCGCCGCGCCCTCGCGGAGCGCCTCGGCACCGACCCCGGCCCGCAACTGCGCGCCCTCCATGCCGACCTGCTCGCGTCGGCCGCGAGGAGCGAGAAGGCAGCGCCCACTCGGCCCGAGCGCACCGGGAACATCCGTCCCCGTCTGACCTCGTTCGTCGGCCGGGAACCCGAGATCGCCGCCATCCGTTCAGACGTGCACAGGGCCCGACTCGTCACCCTCACCGGACCGGGCGGCTCTGGCAAGACCCGTCTCGCCGAGGAAGCCGCCGCCGGGCTGCCGCAGGCGTGGCTGGCCGAGCCTCCGCCCCGCTCGGACCGGCCGGAGGCGGTGCCGGGAGCGG
>KE353981.1 GCA_000415505.1 Streptomyces afghaniensis 772 | reverse complement strand
CCACGATCAGCCAGTACCGGAGCCCGGACGGCGGTCCCAGGGCGTCGCCCGCGAGGTCGGGCCGCCCGCCGCGCGAGACGACCGCCGGCACCCGGTCGGGGCGTTCGGCGGCGGCGACCAGGGCCGCGCCCGCGCCAGTGCTGGCGCCGAACAGGACGACGGGCAGGCCCTGGGTGCCGGGCGCCTGTTCCAGCCAGTCGACGGCGGCCACCAGCCGGCGGCCCAGCAGCGGGATGTCGAAGCGGAGTTCGGCGGTGCGGACGTCCAGCCGTTCCTCCTCCTCGGTGAGCAGGTCGATCAGGAGGGTGCCGAGTCCGGCGGTGCGCAGGCCGGCGGCGACGTCGCGGTTGCGGGGGCTGTGCCGGGAGCTGCCGCTGCCGTGGGCGAACAGCACGACCGCGCGGGCGGCCGGCGGCACGGTCAGATCGCCGGTGAGCGTCGCGCCACCGGCGGGCACGGTGACCGTCTGGGAGTTCATCGGAGGCCTCCTCTCCCCCACGTCCCTCGTCCTGCCGCCCGCCTACCCACACCGGGGCGGTCGTCCCGCCTCGCCTCCGGTATGGCGCGATCCGTGGGATGCGTGTCGTTGACGCCACACCCTGGCCGGAGGAGCGTGGAGGGCGTGACTTCCCGCCGTGTCGTCTTCGTCGTCTTCGACGGCTTCCAGCCGCTCGACCTCACCGGCCCGCACGAGGTGTTCCACAGCGCGGGCGACGACTACGTCTGCGAGGTCGTGGCGCCCCGGGCGGGTCCGGTCAGGTCGGTCAGCGGGCTGCTCGTGCATGCCGGGCACGGCGTGGCGGACCTCGGCCCGGCCGGGATCGACACGCTCGTGGTGGTCGGCGGCCGGGGTGTCGACCGGGCCCGGCAGGACGAGGCGCTGGTCTCCTGGGTCGCCGCCGCGGCGACCCGTGCCCGGCGCGTGGCCTCGGTGTGCAGCGGGGTGTTCCTGCTGGCGGCGGCGGGGCTGCTGGACGGGCGCCGGGTCACCACGCACTGGGCCCGCGAGGAGCAGTTGGCCCGGGAGCACCCCGAGGTGCGGGTGGACTGTGAGCCGATCTTCGTCCGGGACGGGCCGGTGTGGACGTCGGCCGGTGTGACGGCCGGCATGGACCTGGCGCTCGCCCTGGTGGAGGACGATCTGGGCCGGGACGTCGCGCACGCGGTGGCCCGCCGACTGGTGCTGTTCCTGCGGCGGCCGGGCGGCCAGTCGCAGTTCAGTGTGGCGCTGTGGTCGCGGCAGCCGGCGACGGACCCGGTGCGGGCCGCCGTCACCGCGATCCACGCCGATCCGGGCGCCCGGCACGACATCGCCGGTCTCGCCGCGCACGCCGGGCTGAGCCCCCGGCACCTCCAGCGCCGTTTCACCGCCGAACTGGGCGTGCCGCCGGCCGCGTACGTCGAGCGGGTGCGCGTCGAGGCGGCCCAGCGGGCCCTCACCGAGGGGGACGAACCGGTCGAGGCCATCGCCCGCCGCTACGGCTTCACCACCGCGGAGACCCTGCGCCGCACGTTCCACCGCCGGCTCGGCATCGCGCCGTCCGACTACCGCGCCCGCTTCCGCTCCACCGCGGAAGCCGCCCACCACGTCTCACCGAAAGGGGAACCCGTATGACGACATACGGCCTGCTGGTCTTCGAGGACGCCGAGGAGCTCGACTTCGTGGGGCCCTGGGAGGTCTTCACGGTCTCCGCCATGCTCCGCGACGGCGCCGACTCGGCCGTGCTCGTCGCCGAGCACCCCGGCCCGTGCGCTGCAACAAGGGCCTGCGCGTCCTGCCCGACCACACCCTCGACGACCATCCGCCGCTGGACGTGCTGCACGTGCCGGGCGGCCGGGGCGCGCGCGAGACGCAGCTGCACAACCCGGTGGTCACCGACTGGATCGGGAAGACGGCGGAGCAGGCCGCGTGGGTGCACGGCGTGTGCACCGGCACGTTCCTGCTGCACGCCGCGGGTACCGCGCGCGGGCGGCGGGTGGCCACGCACTGGAGCCAGGAGGACACCCTCGAGGCCCGCGGCGACGTGACGGTCGTCCGGGACGCCCGCTACGTCGTGGACGGCGACCTGGTCACCAGCCAGGGCGTCTCGGCCGGCATCGACAGCGCGCTGTGGCTGGTGGGGCGGCTGCACGGCCGGGACCACGCACGGGCGGTGCGGCGCTACATCCAGTACGACCCGGCGCCGCCGTACCTCGCGGACGAGCCCGTCTGACCCACCGCCGGGCCGGTCGCTGCATGGGTGCGGCAGCCTCGGGCAGTCGATGTTCATGGGCGTGACAGGGGCACGACGGGCAGGGACGGCAGGCGGGCGAGTGCGGGCACCGGGCGGTGCCGCAATCCGGAGAAC
>KE353980.1 GCA_000415505.1 Streptomyces afghaniensis 772 | reverse complement strand
CCCAGCGCGGCCGTTCGAGGCGTTCATCGCGGCCAGCAGCTCCGCCTCCGTGTCGACCAGGACGATCGTGTCGACCGGGCCGAACGGCTCCGCGTGGTGCAGCGGAGAGGACGGGGGTGGGTTGAGGAGCGTGACCGGCTGGACGTAGGCCGAGGTGTCCTGCCGGGCAGGAAACGTGCGTCGGACGGACTGCCGCGGTGCAGCGGTACCGCGCCGCGCTCGATCGCCTCGGCGACCTGGTCCTGGAGTTCCTTCGCCTTGGCCGCGTTGATGACCGGCCCGATGTCCAGCTCGGGGTACGGGTCGTCCGGCCGCTCCACGGCGAGCGGGTGTCCGACCCTGAGCGTGCGGACCGCCGGGAGGTACGCCGCCAGGAACGCGTCGAACAGATGCCGCTGGACGACGAAGCGCGGGTACGCCGTGCAGCGCTGCTTGCCGTAGTCGAAGAGCTTGGGGATGACCGCCGTGAGCGCGTTCCAGTCCGAGTAGTTCCAGATGCCCCAGGTGTTGAGTCCCTCCTGTTCGAGTACGTGTCGTTTGCCGAGGTCGGCGACGGCCGTGGCCACCGACGCGCCGGTGTCGCGGCCGCCGACGAAGGAGACGCAGCCGATCTCGGGCGCCCGCACCAGCGCCTGGGACAGCTCACCTCCGCTGCCGCTGACGAGGGTCACGGGGATCCCCTCACGAGCGGCGAGGGCGCAGGCCAGGGTCAGGCAGGCGACACCGCCGTCGGTCGGGGTCTTGGCGATGACCGCGTTGCCTGCCAGTGCCTGCACCAGCACTGCGTGAACGAGCACGCTCATCGGGTAGTTCCAGCTGGCGATGTTGGACACCGGACCGTCCAGCGGAGCCCGGCCGGCGACCATCTCCTCGATGCCGTCGACGTACCAGCGGACCCCGTCGATGGCGCGGTCGACGTCCGCCAGGGCGAGCCGCCAGGGCTTGCCGATCTCCCAGACCAGCAGGAGGGCGAGCAGTCGGCGGTGTTCGGCGAGGGCGTCCAAGGTGGCCGCGACGCGGGCCCGGCGCTCCGGCAGGGGGACGTGACGCCAGGCGCGGTGCTGGTCGAGCGCGGCGCGCACGGCCTGGCGGGCGGTGGCCCCGTCCAGGCGCGGCGGGCCGGTGATCGGGCTGCCGTCGACGGGGCTGACGGCGGGCAGGACCCGGCCGTCCGCCTGCCAGGCGGCGCTCCATAGGTTGAGGACCCGCTCGTCGCGGAAGGCCTCGGGCGCGGCGGCGAGGCAGCGCTGCCACGCTTCGGGCCAGCTCGTGCCGGATTTGAGGGTGAGGGTGGGTGCCATCGGGCTGCTCCGCTCTCGGTGCACGGTCGGGGGCGGGACCTGGCTCACTGCCGTTGTTCTCCGAGACACGCTTCGAGGCGTGCGAGCACGAGGTTCGCGGTCTCGGTCGGGGTGCTGCCCACGCTCACTCCGGCCGCCTCCAGCGCCTCCTTCTTCGCCTGCGCCGTGCCGGAGGAGCCGGAGACGATGGCGCCCGCGTGCCCCATGGTCTTGCCCTCGGGTGCGGTGAACCCGGCGATGTAGCCGACGACCGGCTTGGTGACGTGTTCGCGGACGTACGCCGCCGCCCGTTCCTCCGCGTCACCGCCGATCTCGCCGATGAGGACGATGAGGTCGGTGTCGGGGTCGTCCTGGAAGGCGGCGAGGCAGTCGATGTGGGTGGTGCCGACGACCGGGTCGCCGCCGATGCCGACACACGTCGAGAAGCCGACGTCGCGGAGCTCGTACATGAGCTGGTAGGTCAGCGTGCCCGACTTGGAGACCAGGCCGATGCGGCCCGGTTTCGTGATGTCGGCCGGGATGATGCCCGCGTTGGACTGGCCGGGGGTGATGAGGCCCGGGCAGTTGGGCCCGACGACCCGTGTGCCCTTCTCCGTCGCGTACGTGGTGAAGGCGACGGAGTCGTGGACGGGGATGCCCTCGGTGATGACGACCGCGAGGCCGATGCCGGCGTCTGCGGCTTCGAGGACGGCCGCCTTGGCGAAGGCGGGCGGCACGAAGACGACGGTGACGTCCGCCCCGGTCGCGCGCATCCCGTCGGCGACGGTGCCGAAGACGGGGACGGCCGTGGGGGCACCTCCCAGGCCCTCAAGGCACTCGGGGACGTCGAAGTCGACGGTGTGGCCCGCCTTCCGCGGGTTGACGCCGCCGACGACGTTCGTGCCGGCCGCCAGCATGCGCCGGGTGTGCTTCATGCCCTCGCTGCCGGTCATGCCCTGGACGAGGACCTTGCTCTCCTTGGTGAGGTAGATGGCCATGACGTCCCCTCAGGCTGTGGTGGCGAGTTCGGCGGCACGGCGGGCGGCGCCGTCCATGGTGGTGACCTGCTGGACCAGCGGATGCGCGTGCTCGTCGAGGATGGCCCGGCCCCGGGGCGCGTTGTTGCCGTCGAGGCGCACCACGAGGGGCTTGGTGAGGCGGACGGTGTCCAGGGCCTGGACGATGCCGTCGGCGACGGCGTCGCACGCGGTGATGCCGCCGAAGACGTTGACGAAGACGGACTTCACGGCCGGGTCGGAGAGGATGACCGACAGTCCGTCGGCCATGATCCGGGCGCTCGCTCCGCCGCCGATGTCGAGGAAGTTGGCGGGACGCGCGCCGCAGCCCGCGACCACGTCCAGGGTCGACATGACGAGTCCGGCGCCGTTGCCGATGATGCCGACCTCGCCGTCGAGCTTGACGTAGTTGAGGCCCTTGGCGGCAGCCGCCGCTTCCGAGCGCGTCGTCGTGCTCGGTGTCG
>KE353979.1 GCA_000415505.1 Streptomyces afghaniensis 772 | reverse complement strand
AGCGCGGCCGCGATCACCGGCTCGCTGCTGGTCAACGTGGGCCATGTGGCGATGGGCGTGTACGACCTCGGCGGCCGGGCACCCGCCGTCGGCGCCGACGGCTCGCTGTCGTACTTCACGGAGTCGTTCGTCCTGGCCGTGGGCGTGGTGGCGACCGTCGGTGTCGCGGACGCCACCCGCAGCCGGGAGGAGTCCCGGCAGGCGCGCGAGGCGGCCCAGCGGGAACTGATCGCCATGGAGCGCAGGCATGCGGCCGCCCAGGAACGGGCTGCCATAGCACGGGAGTTGCACGACATAGTGGCGCACTCGGTGTCCGTGATCGCCGTCCAGGCGGAGAGCGCCACGTACACCACACCCGACCTCTCCCCGCCCGCACGCGACGGATTCCAGCAGATCGCCTCATCGGCCCGCTCGGCACTGACCGAGCTGCGCAGGCTGCTGAGCGTGCTGCGCGCGGACGAGGCCGGATCCGAGGAGGCGGCACCCGTCGTACCACAGCCGACGCTCGACTCCCTGGGGGCGCTGCTGGAAGCCCACCGGTCGGGCGGCGGAGAGGTCACCCTGCACACCACGGGCACCCGCCCGGCGGTGCTCCCGCCCTCCCTCGAACTCACGGTCTACCGCATCGTCCAGGAGGCCCTGACCAACGCCCGCCGCCACGCACGGGGCGCCGCGGTCGACATCCGCCTCACGTACGAAGAGGACGAAGTCCGGCTGCGTATCACCGACGACGGTCCCGGCCCCAAGACCGGGGCCGGGGGCCCCCGACTCAACTCCGGCGGGCACGGGTTGAGCGGCATGCGGGAGCGTGCGAACCTACTCGGCGGACGTCTGACCTGCGGGCCCGCCGGTCCCGGGGGCGGTTTCCTGATCGAGGCCGAACTCCCGGTGCGGGCCGGCGCGAAGAGCTTCGCGGAAGGTGTGTACGAGTGACGGCGGGGGAACCGATACGGGCCATCGTGGCCGACGACCAGGCGGTGGTGCGCACGGGGTTCGTCAACCTGCTGTCCACCCAGGACGACATCGACGTCGTGGGCGAGGCGGAGGACGGCGAACAGGCCGTCGCCCTCGCCCTGGACCACCGGCCGGACGTGGCCCTGCTGGACATCAGGATGCCCAAGCTGGACGGCATACAGGCCGCGCGCACGATCCTGAGGGAGACCGACGGCGCCACCAAGGCGCTGATGCTCACCACGTTCGACCTCGACCAGTACGTCTTCGACGCACTGGCGGCCGGTGCCAGCGGCTTCCTCCTGAAGGACGCCACCTTCCCCGAACTCCTGCACGCGGTACGGGTGGTGGCCGCCGGTGACGCCATGCTGGCCCCCGGCATCACCCGCCGCCTCATCGCCGAGTTCGCCCCCGCCGCCC
>KE353978.1 GCA_000415505.1 Streptomyces afghaniensis 772 | reverse complement strand
TTCGGCGGTGGTGTCCGACTGCCGCCCCTGGCCCGGGCGGCGGTGGGGAGCCGGGCACCTGGTGGAGGACGCTAAACCTCGCCGCGGCGGCCCGGTGGCGGGTGCGCGGAAGTGTCCCGAGAGGACCGGCGGTGACCGTATGCGACCGAGATCTCGTCTCGGCGCCGTCGATTTAACTCAGCGTGATGACCGATGCGCCGAATCACGGGCGCGGGGCGGCGGACGGGTGCTATGGGGCGCATATATGCAACCGACGGGCCGGTGCGGGCGGCTGTGGAGCCCCTCATTAGGCTCCGGCCTCATGGACGTACTCATCCACCTCTTCGTCGGCCTCCACATCATCGGCATCGCGTCCCTCCTGGGCGGCTTCCTCACCCAGATGAAGGCGATGGGCGAGGGCACCGCCCGCTACACCCCGGCGATGCTGCACGGCGCGCTGACGATGCTGGTCACCGGTGTGATCCTGGTCGGCCTCAACCAGGCCGACGACCAGTCCGTGAACAACATCAAGATCGGCGTGAAGCTGGCCCTGCTGATCGTGATCCTCGGCCTGGTCTATGTGAAGCGGGACGACGAGAAGGTGGACAAGGGCCTGTTCGGCCTGGTCGGGGCGCTGACCACGGCGAACGTCTTCATCGCCGTGCTCTGGACCTGACCCGGCCGGGCACGACGCAGGCCCGGGCCGAGGTGACCGCCCAGGCGGTGACCACGAGCCACGCGGCCACCGAGACCCACAGCAGTACCTCCCCGAGGCCGTCGAGCCAGGAGACGTCGAGGGCGGCGGCGACGGCCAGTGCCGCCGTCGCCGTCTTGGCCCAGGTGAACACGGTCGCCCAGCGGCGGATGTCGGTGCGGGGCCGGGGCCGTAGGAACTCGGCGGCGAGCAGGACGGCGCAGCAGACCAGTGTGACCACGAGCAGCACGACGGTCACATGGCGCAGGACGCCGCGGTCGTCGACGTTCCACAGGTACAGGTGCGCGCTGTCGGAGCTGATCAGCCGCGCCCCGGCAAGCGCCGAGAGCGCGAGCGCCCCGGCCACGAGCCAGTGGTCACCGCGTCCCTCGGCCACCTGCCGCACATCGAAACGGGCCAGGGCGAGGACGTACAGCACGAGCCCCAGCCAGAACAGCACCAGCGCCGCGTGGGCGAGCCAGGCGGCCGACTCGGCAGCGGCGAGCGTGGCGCCGAGCACGGCGAGCCCCTGCGTGGCCATGCAGCGCGCGAACACCGTCCCGGGCCTGCGCCGCTCCCCGCCCTGCGCGGGGAGGGCCAGCGACACGGGCCAGAGCAGTACGGCCAGCACCAGCAGGGCCGCGGCCAGAGCCTGCGAGCCGGCCGCCGAGAAGCCGGTGCCCAGGACGGCCGTCGCCGCCACGGTGGTGAGGGCGGCCGGCGCCACGGTGTCCACAAGACCCGGCACCCCCGCCTGCGCCCGCCACCTCGTGCCGGCCGGCAGCAGCCGCAGGGTGAAGTCCGCGGCGAACATCAGCCAGGCCGCGCAGGCCAGGCCGAGGGCGATGCGGGAGAGGACGCCGTACCCCGCCAGATCCAGGCCGACCGACAGGGTGCCGGTCGTCAGCACGGCGGCACTGGCGGACGGCGCGCGCTGCGCCCACCAGTCGGTGGAGGGGGAGGGGGAGGGGCCGGGCATGGGGCCGATGCTAGGAGGCGCCGCGCGCGATGTGAGCGGGGCACGCGCGCGGGGCGCCTCAAAAAAGCGCGAGCGCCCTCACGCGCGCGTCGCCCTCAGTGACCCGCCTGCCGTGACTACGGCCCTCAGGCCGGCCGCACCACGCTGTGGATCGCCGACTCGCCGTCGTAGTAGATCGACTCCTCGCGCACGTAGGTGCCGGGCTTCGGGGCGTGGATCATCATGCCGTTGCCGATGTAGATGCCGACGTGGGTGACGTCGTCGTAGAAGAAGACCAGGTCACCGGGCTGGGCGTCGGCCAGCGGGACCGTGGTGCCGGCGTTGACCTGGTCGTAGGTCGTGCGCGGCAGGGTGACGCCCGCGGCCTTCCAGGCGGCCTGGGTGAGGCCGGAGCAGTCGTAGGAACCGGGGCCGACGGCGCCCCAGACGTACGGCTTGCCGATCTGGGCGCGGGCGAAGGCGAGCGCCTTCTCGGCCTTGGTGGCGTACGAGGAGTCGGCCGGGGCCGTCGAGGTGGACGAGCCGGAGCCCGCCGACGAGGAGCCGCTGTCCTGCTGCTGGGCGGTCTGCTCCTGCTCCTGCGCCTGTTGCTGCGCGGCCTGCTGCCGGGCCAGCTCGGCGGCCTTGCGGGCGGCCTCCTGCTGCTTCTCCCGCTCGATCGCCGCGAGCCGCGCCTTCTCCTCGGCGGTCAGCTTCGACAGCAGGTCGCGCGCGTCGGCGAGCTTCCGCTGGACGGTGGCCTTGGCCGTCTTCAGGTCGCCCTGGGTCTCGGTGAGCGTCTGGAGGCTCTCGGTGGCCTCCTGGCGCTTCTTCATCGTCTCGGACTGCTGGGTGACGTAGTCGTCGACCGCGACCTTCTGACGGCCGGTCATCCGGTCCATCAGCTGGGTCTGGTCGAAGTAGTCCTGCGGGGTGTCCGCGAGCAGGAACGTCGCCGTGTCCGGGGCGGAGGCGCCGGTGCGGTACTGGGCGGCGGCGAAGGAACCGAGTTCCTCCCGTGCCTCGTTGAGCTTCTGGGTGCGCTTGGCGACGTCGTCGAGGAGGGTGTCGACGCGCTTGCGCTGCTTGGTGGTCTTCTCCTTGGCCGAGTTGTACTTTTCGGTCGCCGACTCGGCCTGGCGGTACAGGTCGTCGACCTTCTTCTCGACTTCCTCGAGACTCGGCTTGTCGTCGGCCTCGGGGGCGGCGTTGGCCGACTGGGACAGCAGGGCGACGGACGTGAGGGCCGCCGTTGCAAGGGCGGGGGTCCGTATGCCTGCGACGCGCGTACCAGCGGGACGCGACTTGCGGTGCGACGCCAAGGGAGGCGACTCCTTCCGTGCTCCGCCTACCGGGTTAGCTGTCGGGTTCGGGCGGGTACATCGGAAGGGTTGCCCTACGGCCGTCTCCGCGGAGGGAGTCGGGCCGATTCACCCCAGAGTTCTCGGTTGGGTCCCCGGCTCCGGCTGCCGCTGCGGCACACCGGACTCGGCGGAGGCCGCGCGGCCCGGCGACGTTCGCCGGTGGGGGTCGTGCGGCCTGCCCGCACGGTAGCCAACTCGTGTGGCCCTTGTGAAGGTTGATGGGTGATATGCCCGATACATTTTCGTGACCTTATCCCGGAGCGTCGCCGAGAGTGACCGGTCGAGGGGGGTTGGTCACGAGTCGTCCATAATCGTGACGTCCGTAGCGGGCTGTGATCATGCGGGGATACAGGGTGACGAGGGGGTCCTTTCGGCGATGTTCTCAGGGCGGCGGCGGGCTGTCAGTGGGGCGCCCTAGACTCGGAGAGCGATGAGCAGCCTCTTTGACGACAGCTTCCTGGCGGACCTCCAGGCCCAGCGGGGCCCCGCGGACGAGCCCCCGCCGCCACCCGAGGACGATCACGTACCGGAGCCGGTTCCGGACGATCTGTTCGGCGGGAAGTTCGACGTGCCCCCGGACCGGGACGCCTACTACCGCGACGGCGCCCCGCGCCCGGTGGTGGACACCGCCGCCCTCCTGGAGGGGCTGAACGACAACCAGCGCGCCGCCGTCGTGCACTCCGGCTCCCCGCTGCTCATCGTGGCCGGCGCCGGCTCCGGCAAGACCCGTGTGCTCACCCACCGCATCGCCCACCTGCTCGCCGAGCGGGACGTACACCCGGGCCAGATCCTCGCGATCACCTTCACCAACAAGGCCGCGGGCGAGATGAAGGAGCGCGTCGAGCAGCTCGTCGGCCCGCGGGCCCACGCGATGTGGGTGATGACCTTCCACAGTGCGTGCGTGCGCATCCTGCGGCGCGAGAGCAAGAAGCTCGGCTTCACGTCCTCCTTCTCGATCTATGACGCCGCCGACTCCAAGCGCCTGATGGCCCTGGTCTGCCGTGACCTGGACCTCGACCCCAAGCGCTTCCCGCCGAAGTCCTTCAGCGCCAAGATCAGCAACCTGAAGAACGAGCTGATCGACGAGGAGGACTTCGCCGCCCAGGCCACGGACGGCTTCGAGAAGACCCTCGCCCAGGCCTACGCGATGTACCAGTCGCGGCTGCGCGAGGCGAACGCCCTCGACTTCGACGACCTGATCATGACGACGGTCAACCTGCTGCGCGCCTTCCCGGACGTCGCCGAGCACTACCGCCGCCGCTTCCGCCACGTGCTGGTCGACGAGTACCAGGACACCAACCACGCCCAGTACGCCCTCGTCCGGGAGCTCGTCGGCACCTCCGAGCACCCCGTCGACGTACCGCCCGAGGCCGAGGTCCCGCCCGCCGAGCTGTGCGTGGTGGGTGACGCCGACCAGTCGATCTACGCCTTCCGCGGCGCGACGATCCGCAACATCCTCCAGTTCGAGGAGGACTACCCGGACGCGACGACGATCCTGCTGGAGCAGAACTACCGCTCCACCCAGACGATCCTCAGCGCGGCCAACGCGGTCATCGAGCGCAACGAGTCCCGCCGTCCCAAGAACCTGTGGACCAACGCGGGCGCGGGCGCCACGATCACCGGGTACGTCGCCGACACCGAGCACGACGAGGCGCAGTTCGTCGCCGACGAGATAGACCGCCTCACGGACGCCGGCAAGGCCAAGGCCGGCGACGTCGCCGTGTTCTACCGCACCAACGCCCAGTCCCGTGTCTTCGAAGAGGTCTTCATCCGCGTCGGCCTGCCCTACAAGGTCGTCGGCGGCGTCCGCTTCTACGAGCGCAAGGAGGTCCGGGACGTCCTGGCCTACCTGCGCGTGCTGGCCAACCCGGAGGACTCGGTGCCGCTGCGCCGGATCCTCAACGTCCCCAAGCGGGGCATCGGCGACCGCGCCGAGGCGATGATCGACGCCCTCGCCCAGCGGGAGAAGATCAGCTTCCCGCAGGCGCTCAAGCGCGTCGACGAGGCGTACGGCATGGCCGCGCGCTCCACCAACGCAGTCAAGCGGTTCAACACGCTGATGGAGGACCTCCGTACGATCGTCGAGTCCGGCGCAGGACCGGCCACCGTGCTGGAGGCCGTCCTGGAACGCACCGGGTACCTCGCCGAGTTGCAGGCCTCCACCGACCCGCAGGACGAGACCCGGATCGAGAACCTCCAGGAACTCGCCGCCGTCGCCATGGAGTTCGAGCAGGAGCGCGGCGAGGAGGAGCGGGGCACCCTGTCCGACTTCCTCGAGCAGGTCGCGCTGGTCGCCGACTCCGACCAGATCCCCGACGAGGAGGACGGCGACGGCGTCATCACGCTGATGACCCTGCACACCGCCAAGGGCCTGGACGTTCCCGGTCGTCTTCCGTGACCGGCAGTGGAGGACGGCGTCTTCCCGCACATGCGCGCCCTCGGCCAGACCAAGGAGCGTGGAGGAGGAGCGGCGCCTGGCCGTACGGTCGGGATCACGCGTGCGGCGGAACGGCTGTATCTGACGCGGTCCACG
>KE353977.1 GCA_000415505.1 Streptomyces afghaniensis 772 | reverse complement strand
TGGACGACTCTGGTGCCCTTGCTCGCGGCCGTGCTGCTGATCTTCACCTGGGGGCGCGATCTGCCGGCCGTGGTCGTCGCGCTGGTGACCCTGGTCCTCGCGGGAGCCGTCCTGGCCGCCGTGCACCACGCCGAGGTGGTGGCCCACCGGGTCGGCGAACCGTTCGGCTCGCTCGTCCTCGCCGTGGCCGTCACGATCATCGAGGTCGCCCTCATCGTCACCCTGATGGCCGACGGCGGGGACAAGAGCTCGACACTGGCCCGCGACACGGTCTTCGCAGCCGTGATGATCACCTGCAACGGCATCGTCGGCCTCTGCCTCCTGGTCGCCTCCCTGCGGCACGGAACGGCCGTCTTCAACCCCGAGGGCACCGGCGCCGCACTCGCGACCGTCGCCACCCTGGCCACGATCAGCCTGGTCCTGCCGACGTTCACCACGAGCAAGCCGGGCCGGAATTCTCCACCGTCCAGCTCGACCGTTCGCCGCGCTCCTCCTCAC
>KE353976.1 GCA_000415505.1 Streptomyces afghaniensis 772 | reverse complement strand
GGTCGGTTCCGTCACGCCGTCCAGCGCGTCCCGCCAGGCGGCCTCGTCGGCCGCGCGGTCCCGGCCCTCCAGCCACTGGAGGAAGTGGCGGTACGGCGGGACGGGCGTGAGCACGCAGGAGTCGCCGTCGGCGGCGTACACGGCGAGCAGTTCCCGAAGGAGTACGGAGACCGACCAGCCGTCGAGCAGGACGTGGTGGTGGGTGACGAGCAGCCGGTGGCGGCGCTCGCCCGTGCGGACCAGGGTGCAGCGCAGGAGGGGAGGGGAGGCCGGGTCGAACCCGTGCCCCCGGTCCTCGTCCAGCAGCCGGGCCCACGCCTTCTCCGTGTCGACGCCCTGAGCCGTCAGGTCGGCCTCCGCCCAGGGAAGCGTCGCCCGGTGCGGAACGACCTGCACCGGCTGGCCGCCGCGACGCCGCCGGA
>KE353975.1 GCA_000415505.1 Streptomyces afghaniensis 772 | reverse complement strand
GCAACACACCGCAAACTACGCAGGCTCATTCTTCAAAAGGCACGCAGTCACGAGATGGAAGCAAGCTTCCATCCGACGCTCCCACGGCTTGTAGGCACACGGTTTCAGGTACTATTTCACTCCGCTCCCGCGGTACTTTTCTACCATTCCCTCACGGTACTATCCGCTATCGGTCACCAGGGAATATTTAGGCTTAGCGGGTGGTCCCGCCAGATTCACACGGGATTTCTCGGGCCCCGTGCTACTTGGGTGTCTCTCAAACGAGCCGCTGACGTTTCGACTACGGGGGTCTTACCCTCTACGCCGGACCTTTCGCATGTCCTTCGCCTACATCAACGGTTTCTGACTCGTCCTGTTGCCGGCAGACAACAGAAGAGAGATCCCACAACCCCGTATACGCAACCCCTGCCGGGTCTCACACGCATACGGTTTGGCCTCATCCGGTTTCGCTCGCCACTACTCCCGGAATCACGGTTGTTTTCTCTTCCTGCGGGTACTGAGATGTTTCACTTCCCCGCGTTCCCTCCACACTGCCTATGTGTTCAGCAGCGGGTGACAGCCCATGACGACTGCCGGGTTTCCCCATTCGGAAACCCCCGGATCAAAGCCTGGTTGACGACTCCCCGGGGACTATCGTGGCCTCCCACGTCCTTCATCGGTTCCTGGTGCCAAGGCATCCACCGTGCGCCCTTAAAAACTTGGCCACAGATGCTCGCGTCCACTGTGCAGTTCTCAAACAACGACCAGCCACCCGTCACAGCCCACTCTCGCGTGGACTTTTACCGGGGCCGGCACTGAGGAAAGTTCATTCCCTCAGACACCCAACAGCGTGCCCGACACACTCCCCGCTTCCCTCAACGTTCCACGCTCTTGCGAGCAGTACTGGAAGGAGAAGACGATCAAGTGTGCCGAGTAGTCAACGTTCCACCCATGAGCAACCAGCATCAGACGTTCGCTGATGTACTGGCCTCTGACCAACCGAAGTTGGTGAGAAGTGCTCCTTAGAAAGGAGGTGATCCAGCCGCACCTTCCGGTACGGCTACCTTGTTACGACTTCGTCCCAATCGCCAGTCCCACCTTCGACAGCTCCCTCCCCACAAGGGGGTTGGGCCACCGGCTTCGGGTGTTACCGACTTTCGTGACGTGACGGGCGGTGTGTACAAGGCCCGGGAACGTATTCACCGCAGCAATGCTGATCTGCGATTACTAGCGACTCCGACT
>KE353974.1 GCA_000415505.1 Streptomyces afghaniensis 772 | reverse complement strand
GGCCCCGCCGTCTCCCAACTCGCCGACGCCGGCGTGCGCCGGATCAGGCCTCGGCTCGCTGCTGTACCGGCGGGCGCTGGCCGCGGCCCTGGAGGCGGTGGCGGAGATCCGGGCCGGCCGGACGCCGCGGGCCGACGCCGGTCGTACCGAGGACGTCGGCCGGTCAGGTCCGCACCGGCACGTAGGTCACCTGCGTCAGGTG
>KE353973.1 GCA_000415505.1 Streptomyces afghaniensis 772 | reverse complement strand
GGAAGACCATGACCGCCACGCGCCTGCTGCTGCCGCCCGGGCTCTTCAGCAGCCCGAGTGGGCCTCGCTCGACGAACTCAAGGACGTCCTGCTCTCCCTGGAGGCGAAACCTCCCCTGGTGGATGCCACCGCCTGCGCCGACCTCACCGTCGAACTCGGGCGGGCCGCCCGGGGTGAGGCCTTCGTGCTCCAGGCCGGGGAGTGCGCGGAGCGGTTCGCCGACGCCAACCCCGAGACCGTTCTCGCCAAAGCGGACCAACTGCACCGGCTGGCGGACGAGTTCACCGGCACCAGCGGACTGCCCACCGTCCGGATGGGGCGGATCGCCGGACAGTACGCCAAACCGCGCTCCAACCCGACCGAGACCCTGTCCGACGGCACGGTGCTGCCCGTCTACCGCGGCGACGCGGTCAACGCCCCCGAGCCCACCTCGGCGGCCCGCACCGCACTGCCGTCCCGGCTGCTGCTGGCCTACCGGAACGCCGGCAACACCCT
>KE353972.1 GCA_000415505.1 Streptomyces afghaniensis 772 | reverse complement strand
TGAGGCAGCCGCGCTGATGATGGACGTCGCTGGCGATGCCCCGGCGTTGAAGCGGCCGGCGAGAGCTGGTACGAGTGCGTGTAGATGGGCCAGCTGCGGTTGTACAGGTTGAAGGCCGGGCGCTCGGCGATCAGGTCCATGTGGGCCTCGTAGTAGGCGTCCAGCGTGCCGACGTCCCGCCAGTAGCCCTGGTCGCGGGTGGTCTCACCGGGCACGTGGTTGGCGCTGAAGTCGTACAGCGCGGCCTCGCCCCGGTCGGTGAGCTGGGGCAGGATCGAGCCGCCCATGTCGTGCACGGAGTGCTCGTCCTCCGCGTCCCGCTGGAGCGCCTCGATGAGGGCCTTCGTGGTGAAGATGTAGTTGCCCATGGAGGCGAAGACCATCTCGGGATCGTCGGCCAGGCCGGGCGGGTCCGTCGGCTTCTCCAGGAAGCGCTCCACCGTCTGGCCGTCCGAGCCCGGCGTGATCACGCCGAACGCCGAGGACTCGGTGCGCGGTACCCGGATCCCGGCCACCGTGACGCCCGCTCCGCTGTCGATGTGCTGGGTGAGCATCTGGCGGGGGTCCATGCGGTAGACGTGATCGGCGCCGAAGACGGCCACGTACTCGGGGCGCTCGTCGTAGATCAGGTTCAGCGACTGGAGGATCGCGTCGGCGCTGCCCAGGTACCAGCGGGGGCCCAGGCGCTGCTGGGCGGGCACGGGTGTGACGTAGTTGCCGAGCAGGCTGGACATCCGCCAGGTGGTGGTGATGTGCCGGTCCAGCGAGTGCGACTTGTACTGCGTCAGCACGCAGATGCGCAGCACGTCGGCGTTCACCAGGTTGGACAGGACGAAGTCGACCAGGCGGTACGTACCGCCGAAGGTCACCGCGGGTTTCGCCCGGTCCGCGGTCAGGGGCATCAGACGCTTGCCCTCTCCGCCCGCCAGCACGATTCCCAGGACCGAAGGACCACCACGACGCATGGCCGCTCCCCTCACGCAGATTTCCCGATGCCTGCCCCTGAGCAGCTCGTACTAAGCCTGTTTCAGGATCTCCTCGTAGAGCCGGACCGTGCGGCGGGCCACCGCGTCCCAGCCGAACTCGCCGACCGCGCGTTCCCGCCCGGCCTCGCCCATCCGCCGGGCGGCCTCCGGGTCGCCCAGTACGGAGTCCATGGCCCGGGCGAGTCCCGCCTCGAAGCCGTCGCCGGCCGGGACGAGCAGGCCCGTCCTGCCGTCGTCCACGACCTCGGGGATGCCGCCGACCGCCGAGGCCACCACGGGCGTGCCACAGGCCATCGCCTCCAGGTTCACGATGCCGAGCGGCTCGTACACCGAGGGGCAGACGAACAGGGCGGCGTGTGTGAGGAGCTGGATCACCTCCGGGCGCGGCAGCATCCTCGGGATCCAGAAGACGCCGTCGCGGACCCGGCTCAGCTCCCCGAACAGCTCGCGGAACTCCTGGTCGATCTCCGGCGTGTCCGGCGCGCCCGCGCACAGCACGACCTGCGCGGCGGGGTCGATGTCGCGCACCGCGCGCAGCAGGTGGGGCACGCCCTTCTGCCGGGTGATGCGGCCGACGAACAGCACGTACGGACGGGAGCGGTCGAGGCCGATCCGGTCCAGGGCGTCCGTGCCGTGGTCGGGCCGGTACAGGCTCGTGTCGATGCCGTTGTGAATGACGTGGACCTTCTCCGGGTCCAGGGCCGGATAGCAGCCGAGGATGTCCTCGCGCATGGCACCCGACACGGCGATCACCGCGTCGGCGGCCTCGATGGCGGTGCGCTCGGCCCAGCTCGACAGCTCGTAGCCGCCGCCGAGCTGCTCGGCCTTCCAGGGGCGCAAGGGCTCCAGGGAGTGCGCGGTCATCACGTGCGGGATGCCGTAGAGCATCTTGGCGAGGTGGCCACCGAGGTTGGCGTACCAAGTATGGGTGTGGACCAGCTCGCGGCCTTCCAGGGCGGCGGCCATGGCCAGGTCGACGGAGAAGGTGCGCAACGCGTCGTTGGCGCCGTCGAGCGTGGACCAGGGGCGGTGGCGCAGCACGCCGTCGGCGCGGCCCTCGCCCCAGCAGTGCACGTCGAGGTCGACCAGTGGTCTGAGCTCCCGGGCGAGGAACTCCACATGGACACCTGCGCCGCCGTACACATCCGGCGGGTACTCCCGGGTCAGCAGTCCGACGCGCACCCGCAACTCCCTGCTCTCAGCCGGTCC
>KE353971.1 GCA_000415505.1 Streptomyces afghaniensis 772 | reverse complement strand
CGGGAGCGGGTGCGGCATGACCGTGGCCTTCCTCGGTTCGACAGGGTGCTGCACGGACTGAGGGCACGTCAGATGTGATGCCCAACTCCCGGGCTGGGTGTTTCTGTTGGGACTCGTGCAACTGACGGTGACGGAGCAACTGCTGAGCAGGCACACCCTAGGACTCGAACACAATCGAAGCAATGACCTCGTCGGACTTTGTGCGGTCCTGATGGTTATCTCGCGTCAGGCGCCTTCAGGCCCCCTCAGGCCCCCTCAGGCCCCGAGGAAGGTGAGCACCTCGCTCGTCAGCCGGGCGGGGGCGTCCAGGGGGACGAGGTGGCCGGACTCCGGGACGGGCACGAGCCGCGCGCCCGGGATCAGCCCGGCCAGCTCCTGCCCCTTGGCGAAGGGGATCCAGGTGTCCTCGGTGCCCCAGCAGACCGTCACGGGCAGGTCGAGGGTGGGATAGAGCGGCTGGATGTCGTCGGTGTAG
>KE353970.1 GCA_000415505.1 Streptomyces afghaniensis 772 | reverse complement strand
GATCCTCACCCTGCTCGCACTCGAACCCGACGGCTTCTCCCCGGAGCGGCTGCGCGCCGCCCTGTACGGCGACCGACCGGTCACCGCGTCCACCTTCAAGGCGGAGATCTCCCACCTGCGCCGCGCCCTCGGCGGCGGCGTCTCCCCCCGCCGCTACGCCCTGACGGTCCCGGTGTCCTGCGACGCCGCCGACGTCCTGCGCGCCCTGGAGCTGGGCGACACCGACACCGCGCTGCGCCTCTACGGCGGCCCGCTGCTCCCCCGCTCCGAAGCCCCCGGCATCGAGGAGTGGCGCACCCGCCTCGAAGTGGCCGTACGCGAGGCCGTCCTGGCGAGCCCCCGCCCGGAACACGCCCTGCGCTACGGCGAACGGGCCCCGTACGACGCGGAGATCCACGAACACGCGCTGCACCTGCTCGGCCCGGACGACACCCGCCGCGCGATCGCGCGGGGCCGCCTGACCACGGCCCGGCGCGACTGACCGCACGTCACGGCGGTCACGGCGCCAACCTTGCGCCAACCTCCCGGGAGCACAGTGAGGTCGTCACGACGGCGTGAGCCGTAACCCGCCCGTCATCTCACCGAGGAGAGCCGCCATGGTGTACGCGCAGCCCGGAACGGACGGCAGCATCGTCACCTTCGCCCGCCGCTACGACAACTTCATCGGCGGCGACTGGGTCGCCCCCGTCGAGGGCCGCTACTTCGAGAACCCGACCCCCGTGACGGGCAAGGTCTTCTGCGAGGTCGCCCGCTCCTCCGCGGCCGACGTCGACCTGGCCCTCGACGCCGCGCACCGGGCGGCCGACCAGTGGGGCCGCACCTCCACCGCGGAACGCGCGCGCGTGCTCAACAGGATCGCGGACCGCATCGAGGAGCACCTGGAGAAGATCGCGGTCGCCGAGACCTGGGAGAACGGCAAGCCGGTCCGCGAGACGCTGGCCGCCGACATCCCGCTGGCCGTGGACCACTTCCGGTACTTCGCCGGCGTCGTCCGCGCGCAGGAGGGCAGCATCGCGGAGATCGACGCCGACACCGTCGCGTACCACTTCCACGAACCGCTGGGTGTGGTCGGCCAGATCATCCCGTGGAACTTCCCGATCCTCATGGCCACGTGGAAGCTGGCCCCCGCGCTGGCCGCCGGCAACTGCGTGGTCATCAAGCCGGCCGAGCAGACCCCGGTCAGCCTCCTCTACGTCATCGAGCTGATCGCCGACCTGCTCCCGCCCGGCGTGGTCAACGTGGTCAACGGCTTCGGCGTGGAGGCGGGCAAGCCCCTGGCCTCCAGCCCGCGCGTGGCGAAGGTGGCGTTCACCGGCGAGACCACGACCGGCCGCCTGATCATGCAGTACGCGAGCGAGAACATCATCCCCGTCACGCTGGAACTGGGCGGCAAGAGCCCGAACATCTTCCTGCCCGACGTCATGGCCGCCGACGACGACTTCCTGGACAAGGCGGTCGAGGGCTTCGTGATGTTCGCCCTCAACCAGGGCGAGGTCTGCACGTGCCCGTCCCGCGCCCTGATCCCCTCGTCCGTCTACGACGCGTTCATGGCCCGCTGCGTCGAGCGCACCCGGGCCATCCGCGGCGGCGACCCACTGGACCCGGACACCATGCTCGGCGCGCAGGCGAGCAACGACCAGTACGAGAAGATCCTCTCCTACCTCGACATCGGCAGGAAGGAGGGCGCCGAACTGGTCACGGGAGGCAACCCCCGTGCGGTTCCCGGCCTGGAAGGCGGCTACTACATCGAGCCGACGATCTTCCGCGGCACCAACGACATGCGGATCTTCCAGGAGGAGATCTTCGGCCCGGTGGTCTCGGTGACGACGTACGACTCCGTCGACGAGGCCCTGAAGATCGCCAACGACACGCTGTACGGGCTCGGCGCGGGCGTCTGGACCCGCGACGGCAACACGGCCTACCGCCTGGGCCGCGAGATCAAGGCGGGCCGGGTGTGGACCAACTGCTACCACGCGTACCCGGCGCACGCGGCGTTCGGGGGCTACAAGAAGTCCGGCATCGGACGCGAGACGCACAAGATGATGCTCGACCACTACCAGCAGACGAAGAACGTTTTGGTTTCATACAGCCCGAAGAAACTTGGGTTCTTCTAGAGTCTCAAGTCGGTTGCCTGGAGACTCCGTTCCACTCCAGGCAACCTCTGCACCTACGCTGCTCTTCGCGATCGCCTCAGCACCTCGCGCCAGGATTGGCGTCTCAAGCGAATTCTCCCGGACCAGTAGCGGACCGAACGGCCCGGTCGACGCACACAAGCTGGACATCCACCGCGTCGTGCCGCTGGCCGAAGCCTGGAAGCTGTGTGACGAAGAAGATGTGCTGGCAGCTCGCCGTCGTTGATGCGGAACAGGCAGCCCTTACCCAGGCGTTGGCCGCCTGCCCGAACGCGCCCGTAAAGGTCGGTCGGCGAGTTTCTGCCGCGGTACGACTACGTCGTCGTTGTCCCAGAAGTCCAACCAGCGATCGACACAGCCAGGTGTGGCGGCCGGCCTCGGCCGAAGGCGCGGCCACACGAGTCCACTGGTTGCGATCGGCGAGCCGATGGTTATCTGCCGTCCGACCTCCCCGGCGCCCTGCGACTGGCCGTCCGGCAGCACTTGGGCGCGCATCCGTGCCAGTGCCCTGTTGTCCCGGTTCTCCGGACGGGCCGCCTCCTCGTCGAGGAACTCGGCGAGCAGACCCAGGACAATGGCCGTTTCCTCCTCGTCGAGGGGGTCCCAGGTCACCGGCTCCCTGGCTCTCACCGTCGGTGAAGAGATCGCCGTGGTAGGCGTAGGAACAGTCCGCCATCCAGTCCATGGTCAGCGCAGAGATGTCGGAGGCGAACCCTGCGGCGCGGGCTCCGCCTGCCAACGCCCGCTTCCATTCGGTCAGCGCCTCGTCCGGATCCCGCGGATCGCCGATGCCGTGTACGAAGACCAGCTGTGGCTTCGGCATGTTGCTCATGAAGGACCGAACACAGTTGGTCCACACGGCACTTCGTACCCGATGGCGGACAGCAGCATCGCCCGCCCTCCCCGGAGCCGTCCGCGACATCAGGGCCGCGCGTGCCCGCGGCGTGCCAGGGGGACAAGGAATACCGCGGCACCGACGGAACGGTACGGGTGCCTGACTGGGGTCGCGTGGGGGCCGCCTGCGACCCC
>KE353969.1 GCA_000415505.1 Streptomyces afghaniensis 772 | reverse complement strand
CGCCGTACCCGCCGACCGGCCGGGCCGTCGCCCGTCCTCCTTCCGCTCCTCCGGCGACCGCACGCGACGCCGGACGGACAGCAGCAACAGCACCCCGAGCATCACGAACGGCGCCGCCACCCCCGCGACCCCGGCGATCAGCCCGGCCGCGGCGGGCGCGGCGACCTGGCCGAGCCGGTTGCCGGTCAGGCGCAGCGCCAGGGCCGTGGAACGGGCCTCGTCAGGGGCGGCCTGGACGACCGTCGTCATGGACAGCGGCTGCCCCACACCGAGGCAGAAGCCGAGCAGCACCAGCAGCAGGCCGAGTGCCCACACCGGCATCGG
>KE353968.1 GCA_000415505.1 Streptomyces afghaniensis 772 | reverse complement strand
TGGGACCACTCCCCGACCCACCGGGCCGCCTCCTCCGGACCGGGCACGACCGGGACGCCCTCGGGAACCGGGGGCCTGCGGATCACGAGGACCGGCAGGCCGGCTCCCGGGCCGCCGTCAGCTTCGGGGCGGTGGCCGCTCCCCCGCTGTCCTTGGTCACCACGACCTCGATACGGTGCCGGCGCAGCAGTTCGCGCTCGCCGTCGAGTGCGAACGGGCCGCGGTCGAGCAGCACCTCCATGCGGGCCGGGTGCGGGGCCTCGGGCGCGTCCACGGACCGTACGAGGAACCACAGGTCGTCCAGCGCGGCGAACGCGGCCAGACCCATACGCCCGGTCGTGAGGAACACACGCCGGCCCAGCGCGGGCAGCAGCCGCGCGGCCTCCTCCAGCGAGCCGGCGTCGTGCCAGTCGTCGCCCGCGACGGGGACCCAGCCGGGGCGCCGCAGGGCGAGCAGGGGAACATGGGCGGTGGCGGCGGCCCGCGCCGCGTGGAAACTGATCGTCCCGGCGAAAGGGTGGGTGGCGTCGATGAGCACGTCCACCCGGTGCTCGCGCAGCCACGCGGTCAGCCCCTCCGCCCCGCCGAAGCCGCCGATCCGGACCTCGCCCGGAGGCAGGCGGGGGCTGGCCACCCGCCCGGCGAGCGAACTGGTCAGGGTCAGGCCGGGCGTGTCGTGGAGCAGTTCGGCAAGACGGCGGGCTTCCGTGGTGCCGCCGAGAATCAGTACGTGCATGGAAGTCCAGGTCCGTTCATGAGCAGCGAAGTGAAGGGCGGCCGCAGGGCCCAGCTGGAGCACACCGGCCTGCGGCCCGGCTGGACCACCGGCGCCTGTGCGACGGCGGCCACGACGGCGGCGTACGCCGCCCTGCTGACCGGCGAGTTTCCCGACCCCGTGACGATCACCCTGCCGAAGGGGCAGACGCCGTCGTTCGCGCTGGCCGTCGAGGAACTGGACGACGGGCACGCGATGGCGGGGGTCGTGAAGGACGCCGGGGACGACCCTGACGTGACGCACGGCGCGCTGGTCCGGGTCACGGTACGGCTGCTGCCCGCCGGGTCCGGGGTGGTGTTCCGGGCGGGCCCCGGGGTCGGCACGGTCACCCGGGCCGGCCTGCCCCTGCCCGTCGGCGAACCGGCCGTCAACCCGGTCCCCCGGCAGATGATGCGCGACCACGTCGCCGAGGTCGCCGCCCGGCACGGCGCCCCGGGCGACGTCGAGATCACCGTCTCCGTCGACGACGGCGAGGAGATCGCCCGCTCCACGTGGAACCCCCGGCTGGGCATCCTGGGCGGCCTGTCCATCCTGGGCACGACCGGCATCGTCGTCCCGTACTCCTGCTCGGCGTGGATCGACTCCATCCGGCGGGGCGTGGACGTCGCGCGGGCGGCGGGGCGTACGCACGTCGCCGGGTGCACCGGGTCGACGTCGGAGAAGACCGTCGTGGCCGAGTACGGGCTGCCCGAGGACGCCCTGCTCGACATGGGCGACTTCGCGGGCGCCGTGCTGAAGTACATCCGCCGCCACCCCGTCGACCGCCTGACGATCTGCGGCGGCTTCGCCAAGCTCTCCAAGCTCGCCGCCGGGCACCTCGACCTGCACTCGGCCCGTTCGCAGGTCGACAAGGGCTTCCTCGCCGAGCTGGCCCGGCGCGGCGGCGCGGACGAGGCGCTGGCAGCGGAGGTGGCGGACGCCAACACCGGGCTCGCCGCGCTCCAGTCGTGCCTGGCCGCCGGGGTGCCGCTCGGCGACCTGGTCGCCGCGACCGCCCGCGACGAGGCCCTGGCCGTGCTGCGCGGGGCGCCGGTCGTGGTCGACGTGATCTGCATCGACCGGGCGGGGGCGGTGGTGGGGCGCAGCGCGCCGGCCTGACGGCGGGGGCCGTGGACGTTCACCGCTGTCAGCACACGTGGCGTTCCCGCTCCGGCGAGTACAGGTGGCTGTCCCGGAACTGTTCCGCGCCGAGCGTGCGCCCCACCATGATCACGGCCGTGCGCAGTACACCGGCCTCCTTCGTCTTCCCCGCGATCTCGTCGAGGGTGCCGCGGATGATCAGCTCGTCCGGGCGGGAGGCGTAGGCGACGACCGCGGCGGGGCAGTCGGCGCCGTAGTGCGGGAGGAGTTCGGCGACCACGCGGTCCACGTACTGGGCGGCCAGGTGCAGCACGATCAGCGCGCCGCTGCGGCCGAGGGTCGCCAGGTCCTCGCCCTCGGGCATGGCGGTGGCCCGGTTGGCGACCCGGGTGAGGATCACGGTCTGGCCGACCGTCGGCACGGTCAGCTCCCGCTTCAGGGAAGCCGCCGCCGCGGCGAAGGCGGGGACGCCCGGGACGACCTCGTACGGCACCCCGGCCGCGTCCAGGCGCCGCATCTGCTCGGCGACCGCGCTGAACACGGCGGGGTCCCCGGAGTGCAGCCGGGCCACGTCGTGCCCCTCCTCGTGGGCGCGCAGCAACTCGGCGGTGATCTGGTCCAGGTCGAGCTGCGCGGTGTCCACGAGCCGGGCGTCCGGCGGGCATTCGGCGAGCAGTTCGCGCGGGACCAGGCTGCCCGCGTACAGACAGACCCGGCAGGTGGCGAGCGTGCGGGCGCCGCGCACCGTGATCAGGTCGGCGGCGCCGGGGCCGGCACCGATGAAGTACACGGTCATCTGTCTGCTCCTGAAGAGGTGTCGGGCGTTTTCCGTACGGCCCACTGGGTCACCGGCATCGCCTGCCGCCACCCGGTGAAGCCTCCCACCGGCACGGCGTGTGCCACGGCGAGCCGCACCAGTTCGCCGCCGTGGCGCCGGTGCGCGTCGGCGAGCAGCGCCTCGGACTCCAGCGTCACGGTGTTGGCGACCAGCCGCCCGCCGCCGGGCAGCGCCTCCCAGCACGCGTCGAGGAGGCCGGGCGCGGTGAGCCCGCCACCGACGAACACGGCGTCGGGGGCGGCAGTTCGGCGAGGACGGCGGGCGCGGCGCCGGTGACGACCCGCAGCGCGGGCACGCCGAGCCGGTCGGCGTTGCGGCGGATCCGTTCGGCGCGCGCCGGGTCCCGCTCCACGGTGACCGCGCGGCACGAGGGGTGGGTGCGCATCCACTCGACGGCGATCGAGCCGGAGCCGCCGCCGATGTCCCACAGCAGTTCGCCGGGGGCGGGGGCGAGCACGCCGAGTGTGGCGGCGCGGATGTGCCGTTTGGTGAGCTGCCCGTCGTGCTCGTACGCCTCGTCCGGGAGTCCGGGTACGGCGCCCAGCCGCAGGGCGTCGGGGGCGCGGCGGCACTCCACGGCCACGATGTTGAGGGGATCGCCGGGCGGCTGCCTCGCGGGCCAGTCGTCGGCGGTGGACTCGGCGGTCGTGCGTTCCCGGTCGCCGCCGAGCTGTTCGAGGACGCGCATCCGGCTGGGCCCGAAGCCCCGGTCCCGCAGCAGGGCGGCGACTACGCCGGGGGTGGTGGCGTCCGCGCTGAGGACGAGGAGCCGCCGGCCGTCGTGCAGGGCGGCGGCCAGGCGGGCGGCGGGCCGGCCGACGAGCGTGACGACCTCCACGTCCTCCAGCGGCCAGCCGAGCCGGGCGGCGGCGTAGGAGACGGAGGAGGGGTGCGGCAGGACGCGCAGGGCGCCGGCCTCCTCGGCGAGGGCGCGGCCGATGCCGTAGAACATGGGGTCCCCGCTGGCCAGTACGGCGATCCTGCGGCCGGCGTGCGCGGCGAGCAGGCCGGGGACGGCCGGGCGCAGCGGAGAGGGCCAGGCGACGCGCTGCCCGGCGCACTCCGGGGGCAGCAGATCCAGCTGGCGCGGTCCGCCGATCAGGATGTCGGCCGCACGCAGTGCGGCGCGGGAGGCGTCGGGCAGACCCGCCCAGCCGTCGGCCCCGAGCCCGACGACGGTCACGGCGGCGGTCGCTTCGGGGGGTTCGGGGTCACTGCGCGGTACCTCGGGGCTCGGGGGCAACAGAGGCGCACTCTACTGGGCGCTGACCAGCGCACCTGTGCTCGGGTACACCGTCCCGCCCGGTCCCCGGCTCCTGCCCCGCTCCGTCATGACCGGTCCGGGCGCCGCCGCACGAGGGGGCTGAAGACGTACAGGTCGAGGATCTCGGGCCGCGGGGCCACGCCCGGGCCGCCCTCCCGGACCCAGGAGACCACGTCCTCGGTCGCCGCCGGGTCGTTGACCAGCCCGAGCCACACCGGCGGGCGCCGGCGGCCCGGCCCTCGGCGGACGGCTGGACGACGATGACGTTGGCCTGGTCGCAGACGTCGAGACACGAGGAGATCCGCACCGGCCCCGCCGCGCGCAGCCGCTCGGTCTGGGCCGCGTGATCGACACCGGTCACCTTGCCGCTGCCGCAACAGCAGTCCCGGCACACGACGATGCGGCAGGGTGCCGGACCGGACGCCGCCGCGTCCAGGGGATCGTCGCTCACACCGGCTTCCTCGTCGTTCCGCCCTCGCCTTGCCGCTGATCATCATTCCACGGGGCCGTCGGACCGGATCGCGGGTGTGTGGTTCGGATACCGTGCGGGCGGGGTCCTGCGAGGGGTGGGGAGGCAGCATGGGGTCGGGGAGACGGCAGGCGCCGGGGAGCGTGGTGTGGCTGCTGATGGGGCTCGCGACGCTCGTCGTCGCAGTGGCCATGGCCCTGGAGGTCCGTGGGGCGCTGGACCGGGAGCGGGAGTTCCGTGCCGCGCCGGCCTGCGCCTCCGCCCCCGTGCAGGCGTCGGGATGCCGGTGGGAGCAGGAGTTCACCGTCCGCGAGGCCGACCTGAACCGTGGGCAGCGCAACGGCCCGCCGGAGGCGGAACTGCTGCTGCCCTCCGGCAAGCCCTGGGACGTGACGTTCCGGCAGACCGATCCGGTGGTGTCGGAGCTGGCGCCGGGCGAGAAGGTCGTCGGCCTGATCTGGCACGGGCAGGTCGTCGAGGTACGGGACGCCGACGGGCGGCGCCAGCAGACGTCGGACGGGCCCGTGGGCTGGCCCGAGGACCGGCTCGGCGGCGCGCTCGCCTGTTTCTCGTTCGGCCTGCCCGCCCTCCTCGGCGGGGTGTGGCCGCTGGTCGCGCGGGGTGACCGGCGGCACGCGAAGGCGGCGGTCGTGGTGCGGTGGCACGGCGTCTGCCTGGCCGCCGTGGCCCTGTTCACCCTGTGGGCGCAGGGTGCCAACGGCTGGCCGCTCTGGGCGATCCCGGCGATCTGGGGGCCGTTCGCGCTGCTCGGCCTGGCCTCCATGACGGCCTTCGTCATCGCCGCCCTGCGCGGTGACATGGACGACGATGGCCTGCCCGCCCCGGAGCCGGATCCGACGGCACCGGCGTCAGGTCACTCCTGACCCCGGACGCCGTCGGGGAGCTGCGCACCGTCGCACAGCGACGCGCCGCCGCAGGCGGCGGCCCGGGCCCGGATGGGGACGCCGTTCGCGCGCAGCACCTCGCGGACGTCGAGGATCAGCGGGAAGACCTCGTGGTTGCGGTCCTCGCCCTGCTCGTCCCAGGCCCGCTGCTCGGCCTCCACGGCCATGCGGTCCTCGGCGAACACCCGCTCGGTGAAGCGCCTGATGAACGGCCAGGCCACATGGAGGAGGCCGGGGATCCCGGGCTTCTCGATCATGAGCAGGCCGAAGGCACGGCACGTGCGCTGCTCGGCGTCCGTCGGGCACGTAGGCGGCCCAGGAGGCGGAAGGCCGGGCGTTCGGCGTTCGTCCGGGACCAGGTCGAGCGTCGTGGTACGGTACTCGGTGCGGATGGTCATGACGTCGGCGGT
>KE353967.1 GCA_000415505.1 Streptomyces afghaniensis 772 | reverse complement strand
CCCACCTCCTAGAGAGGGTAAGGCTCCCAGTAGACGACTGGGTTGATAGGCCGGATATGGAAGCACGGTAACGTGTGGAGTTGACCGGTACTAATAGGCCGAGGGCTTGTCCTCAGTTGCTCGCGTCCACTGTGTTGGTTCTGAAACCACGAACAGCCCCACGTTGCCACACGTGGTGCGGCTGGATAGTTTCATAGTGTTTCGGTGGTTATAGCGTAGGGGAAACGCCCGGTTACATTCCGAACCCGGAAGCTAAGCCTTACAGCGCCGATGGTACTGCAGGGGGGACCCTGTGGGAGAGTAGGACGCCGCCGAACAATTATTGGGAAAACCCCCGCATCTTCGGATGCGGGGGTTTTCTGCGTTTAGGGGCCCTCTTTCGAGGGGCCCTCGCCGTCACAGGCGCCCAGCCGCCTTCAGCGCCAAATACGCGTCCGCCAGTGCCGGCGCCAAGTCGTCCGGTGTCGCGTCCACGACTGTGACGCCATTACGGCGAAGTTGTTCGGCCGTGCGGTGGCGTTCGGACTGGGCCTGGGCGGCTGCGGCGGCCTCGTAGACGGCGTCGACGTTTCCGCGTGCCTGGGCCATTTCGGTGATGTGCGGGTCCGCTACTGATGCCAGCAGGACCGTATGGCGCTGGGTGAGCTGGGAGAGGACCGGAAGGAGGCCCTCTTCGATGGGGGCCGCGTCCAGGGTCGTGAGGAGCACGATCAGGGAGCGGCGGGGGGACGTGCGTAGGGCGGTGGCCGTGAGGCCTCGGGCGTTTGTTTCGACGAGCTCGGGTTCGAGCGTGGCCATCGCGTTGACCAGGGATGGAAGGACATCGCCTGCCGTGCGGCCCTGGACGAGGGCGCGGATCTTGCGGTCGTAGGCGAGGAGATCGACGCGGTCGCCGGCGCGGGAGGCGAGGGCTGCGAGGAGGAGGGCCGCGTCCATGGAGGCGTCGAGGCGGGGCGCGTCGCCCACGCGGCCCGCGGAGGTGCGACCGGTGTCGAGGACCAGGAGGATGTGGCGGTCGCGTTCCGGGCGCCAGGTGCGTACGGCGACCGCGGACTGGCGGGCTGTGGCACGCCAGTCGATGGAGCGGGTGTCGTCGCCGGGGACGTACTCGCGCAGGCTGTCGAATTCGGTGCCCTCGCCGCGGGTGAGCACGCTGGTGCGGCCGTCCAGTTCGCGGAGGCGGGCCAGTTTGGAGGGCAGGTGCTTGCGGCTGGTGAAGGGGGGCAGGACGCGCACGGTCCAGGGGGTCTTGTGGGTGCCCTGGCGGGAGAAGAGGCCGAGGGGGCCGTACGAGCGGATGGTGACCCGGTCGGCCTGGCGGTCGCCTCGGCGGGTGGGGCGCAGGCGGGTCGTCACGCGTCGGCGTTCGCCCGCGGGGACCGTGAGGCGGTGGCGGGAGGCCGTCGTTTCCGTGCCCGGCTGCCAGGTGCTCGGTGGCCAGGCGTCGCGGAGGCGGGCACGGAGGGGGCGGCGGGACGGGTTGGTGATGGTCAGGGTCACGTCCGCTGTGTCGCCGAGGCGTACGGAGGTGTCGCCGGAGCGGGTCAGGCCCAGGCGTCGTACGGGGGCGGCCAGGGCGAAGTCGCAGGCGCAGGCCACGGCCAGGGGTGCGTTGACCGCCAGGATGCCCGTCCAGCTGGGTTCCCAGATGCCGACGGGGAGGGAGCCCAGGGCTGCGAGGAGGGCGGCGCGTCCGGTGAGTGCCATCAGCGGGGGACGGGGACGTGGGCGAGGATCGCGTTGATGACGGAGTCGGCCGTCACGCCTTCCATTTCGGCCTCCGGGCGGAGTTGTACCCGGTGGCGGAGGGCGGGGAGGGCGAGGGCCTTCACGTCGTCGGGGATGACGTAGTCGCGGCCTGTCAGCCAGGCCCAGGCGCGGGCGGTGGCCAGGAGGGCCGTGGCGCCTCGAGGGGAGACACCGAGAGTGAGGGACGGCGACTCGCGGGTGGCGCGGCAGATGTCGACGACGTAGGCGGTGATCTCCGGGGAGATCGTCGTTTTGGCGACGGCGACGCGGGCTGCCTCGAGGTCGGCAGGGCCGGCTACGGGGCGTACGCCGGCGGCGTGGAGGTCGCGTGGGTTGAAGCCCTCGGCGTGTCGGGTGAGGACGTCGATCTCGTCCTGGCGGGAGGGGAGGGGGATGGTGAGTTTGAGGAGGAAGCGGTCCAGCTGGGCTTCGGGGAGGGGATAGGTGCCCTCGTACTCCACCGGGTTCTGGGTCGCGGCGACCAGGAACGGGTCGGGGAGGGGGCGCGGGGTGCCGTCGACGGTGACCTGGCGTTCCTCCATGGCTTCCAGGAGGGACGACTGGGTCTTGGGAGGCGTGCGGTTGATCTCGTCGGCGAGGAGCAGGTTCGTGAAGACCGGGCCGGGCTGGAAGGAGAACTCGGCGCTGCGGGTGTCGTAGACCAGGGAGCCGGTGACGTCGCTGGGCATGAGGTCGGGG